>CAZRFI010000051.1:0-19588 GCA_964598905.1 uncultured Candidatus Sericytochromatia bacterium
TGTTTATCTTAGATACTCAAGCACATAAAATCTACAAAATCACCTCTGAGGGAGCAATTTCAACCTATGCTGGAACCGGTGAAAAGGGGATAATAAATGGTGCCGCATTGGAAGCGACTTTTTCCTCTCCCTCGGCGCTGGTGAGCAGCCCCCGAGGCACCCTTTTTGTGGCAGATAAAGCCAATCACTGTATCCGGCGGATTTCGAAATCAGGAGCTGTCACCACCCTTGCCGGCGCAGGAATACCCGGCCCAGGCGATTGGCCCTTATACGCTATTTCTGCTCCAGAATCTCTGGTGCTAGACAGCCAAAACAAAGCATTGTATGTGCTCACCAGCTACGAGGATTGGAAGTATATTCTGAAAATCGAAATCCCTGACGAGCAGCTTTGAACACTCACCCAAGTGACCTTTACCTAAAAAGTGAACACCTGAGAACAGAGGTGAACGCTTAAAACAGAAGATAAAGAAAACATGGCAAATAAAAAATTAAAACCGCTTTCTATTTCTGTTTTAGGAGTCGTTTTATTAAGCATAGGGGCTCTTTTAACTCCTTCAGTAGCTGCAGATCCAGATACTGAGCCAGAACTCGAAACAATCTTTATTGAAACGCAAGAAAATACTTCTGTATATGGATATAGTGTTTGGGTTGTCTATGATCAACCTGACTGATACTTACCCGATTGAGTGGAGATGTCAGTTAAGCGTAACTCTTTTCAACGCTTTTCGGGCTGAGATAACCCAATATTGCTTAACTGTTTATCTGCGCTTTAGGGGAAGGTCACTCTGCTCCCAACGCCGCCAAATCCACCCGCTCGGCCTCGGCCTGCAACACATCCCGGCAATAGACATGGTTGATCGCCGCCAGGCGCAAATTCAGGCGATCGATCGGCAGGGTATCCGGCAGATCCAGGCTTTCGAGCGCGCCTTCGCTTGTGAAATTGAGCGGGCAGACATCCAGAAAGACCTCGCCTTCTTCAGCTTCGGGGTCTTGAAAATGAATCGGGTAGCCGTGGCTGCGGCAGATCACGGGGCGAGAGGCATAGATGCTGCAGAGATCATTCACGAGCAGAGGGCAGTGTTGCTGGGCTTCTGGTTGCGTCAAAGCGGCCTGAGACTGCTCGCGCACGCGCTGGCGCAGAGCGGGGTTGTCTTGGCCCAATTGAGCCAGGGCGGCAGAGACGTTGGCTGCCTCGACAGGAAAGGTGCTCAGGTCCGGCAGGCAACAGCCACTGCAGCCTGCTTGGCAGGTGATATGGGCCGCATGTTTTTGGCCCAGAGAGGCGGTGAGTGTTTCCAGATCGCTGAGCAATTGGGTATACGGTTCGAAGGATTCATGGGTTTTTAACGGTTCAAAACGTTTCATAACCAGATTATAAACCAAACTTGATCCCGATCATGTTTTCTCAGCAACAAAGCCAGTACGCTGAAGAGGTACCCAAACAAGTCCGTTTGCTTGACTGCAAGCCTGAGCAAAGGTCAGACTTTGATTAGACGCGCTGTGTTACCAGCCGCAGGGACTTCGTGCTATGGTGTAAAAGCCAAAAAGCATTAATTTCTGAATTAATAAGAGCAGGAACCCGTATGCAAAACGCAGAAAAACAAACTGCCAAACCCAACGTCATTGATGCCATCCTCTCGATCTTTGACTCGACCGTTGGTCGCAAATATATCATGGGCCTCAGTGGCTTGGCCCTGGTGGGCTTTATTGTCTTCCATCTGGCAGGCAATCTGAGCCTTTTCTTCGGCGCAGAGGCCTTTAACAGCTATGTGCTCAAACTCGAAAGCCTGGGGCCTCTGATTCGCTTAGCCGAATTGGGCCTGATGGCCGTCTTTGTCTTTCACATTATCTTCGCTTTCAGCGTCACGGCCCAGAACAAGGCCGCGCGCAAAACCCGCTACGCTGTCAAAGGCAATGCGGGCAAACCGAGCCGCAAGACAATTGCCTCGCAGAGCATGATCTATACAGGTCTGGTGCTGCTGATCTTTATTGTGGCCCATGTCTGGATGTTTCGCTTCGCCACCCGGTTTAACCCTGAACACGTGACCATTCATGGCGCAGAGGTGATCAACCTCTACACACCCGTGGTTGCGGCCTTCAAAAATCCCTGGATTGCCCTGGCTTACAGCGCAGTCATGCTGCTGTTGGGCATGCATGTCAGCCACGGATTCTGGAGTGCCTTTCAGTCATTGGGGGCTTACCACCCCCGTTACACCCCCGTGATTTATACTGCGGGCGTGTTGCTGGCTCTGCTCCTGGCCGTGGGCTTTATCGCTCTGCCTGGCTGGGTCTATTTTATGGTTCCCGTGAAATAATTGGAGGTCAATACAGCCATGAGTAAACTGAATATTCAAGAGGGCTCTCCCCTCCAGGCCCACATTCCCGCAGGCCATGTCTCTGAAAGATGGGACAATTACAAAGCCGGGATCAAAGTCGTTAACCCTGCCAATAAACGCAAATACACCGTTTTGGTGATTGGCACGGGCCTGGCCGGCGCTTCTGCGGCCGCCTCTCTGGCCGAGATGGGTTATAACGTCAAAGCCTTTTGTATTTCCGACTCTCCCCGCCGGGCCCACAGCATTGCGGCCCAGGGTGGGATCAACGCCGCCAAAAACTACCAAAACGATGGTGACAGCATTTGGCGTCTGTTTTACGATACCGTCAAAGGCGGCGACTTCCGCGCCCGTGAATCGAATGTCTACCGTCTGGCCCAGGTCAGTGTGAGCATCATCGACCAATGTGTGGCCCAAGGCGTGCCCTTTGCGCGTGAATACGGCGGCATGTTGTCGAACCGCTCTTTCGGGGGGGCGCAGGTCTCTCGTACCTTTTATGCCGCAGGCCAAACAGGTCAACAGCTTTTGCTCGGGGCCTATGGCGCCATGATGCGCCAGGTCGATGCGGGCAAAGTCGAACTCTTTACCTACCGTGAAATGTTGGATCTGGTTGTTGTCGACGGCGTGGCCCAAGGTGTGGTCATGCGCAATCTCAAGAGCGGCGAGCTGGAATCGTATGCTGGTGACGCTGTGCTGCTTTGTACAGGGGGATATGGCAATGTCTATTTCCTCTCCACCAATGCCATGAACTCCAATGCCACAGCCGCTTGGCGCTGCCACAAACGCGGTGCGTATTTTGCCAATCCCTGTTTTACCCAAATTCACCCGACCTGTATTCCTGTCTCGGGCGATTACCAGTCCAAGTTGACCCTGATGAGCGAATCGCTGCGCAACGATGGCCGGGTCTGGGTGCCCAAAAAAGCCGGAGACAAACGCCCGCCTGATCAGATTCCCGAAGACGAAAGGGACTATTACCTCGAACGCAGATATCCCAGTTTTGGCAATCTGGTGCCCCGTGACGTGGCCTCCCGCAATGCCAAAGCCGTCTGCGATGAAGGCCGCGGTGTCGGAGAGTCGGGCCTGGCGGTCTACCTCGACTTTGCCGAGTCGATCCAGCGCTTGGGGCTGAAAACCGTCGAAGATCGCTACAACAACCTCTTTGAGATGTATGAGCGCATCACCGGCGAGAATCCCTACAAGGTGCCGATGCGGATCTATCCTGCTGTGCACTACACCATGGGCGGTCTCTGGGTCGATTACAACCTCATGACCACCATTCCAGGCCTCTTTGCCCTGGGTGAAGCCAATTTCTCCGACCACGGCGCCAACCGCCTCGGTGCCAGTGCCCTGATGCAGGGTCTGGCTGATGGCTATTTTGTCGTGCCTTACACCATTGGGGATTACCTCGCGGGCAAGGCCCCGGTCAAAGCCGAGTCCGCCAAAAGCGAGGCCTTTACCCAGGTGCGCGGCGAAATTCAGGGCCAGATCGACAAATTGCTGTCGATCAAAGGCACCCGCACCGTCATGGAACTCTACCGCGAATTGGGTTTAAAAATGTGGGATTATGTTGGCATGTCCCGCACTGAAGCGGGTCTGAAGCAGGTCTTGCAAGAAATTCCCAAGCTGCGCGAAGAGTTCTGGAACAATGTGCGCATCCCTGGTGATGCCGATGGCTGGAACAAGAACCTGGAATTTGCCAGCCGCGTGGCTGACTTCCTCGAATTGGGTGAGTTGATGGCCCTGGATGCTTTGCACCGCGAAGAATCCTGTGGGGGCCATTTCCGCGAAGAGTACCAGACCGAAGAAGGCGAAGCGCAGCGCAATGATGACGCCTATCGCTATGCGGCGGCCTGGGAGTATACAGGCAATTTTGGCCAGCCGGTCTTGCACAAAGAACCCTTGGAATTCGAAAATGTCAAACCCTCACAACGAAGCTATAAGTAAGGAGAAGCACCATGTCTGATAATATGCGAATGAAGCTGAAAATCTGGAGACAAAAAGGGCCCAATAGCCCCGGTGCTTTCCGTGATTACGAGCTGGACAATGTCTCTAGCCACATGTCTTTTTTGGAGATGCTGGACGTGCTCAACGAAAAGCTGATCAAAGAGGGCAAAGAAGATCCGGTTGAATACGATTACGATTGCCGTGAAGGCATTTGTGGCACCTGTGGGGTTGTGGTGGATGGCGTGGCCCATGGCCCCGTCCGGCGTACCGCGACCTGCCAATTGCATATGCGTACCTTCCGCGATGGCGATACGATCACGATCGAGCCCTGGCGTTCAGAGGCCTTTCCGGTGATCAAAGATTTGGTGGTGGATCGCGGCGCTTTTGACCGGATTATTCAGGCTGGGGGCTATGTCGGTGTGAATACCGGCTGTGCCCAAGATGCCAACAGCATTCCGATTGGCAAAGAAGATGCAGATCGGTCTTTCTTTGCTGCGGCCTGTATTGGTTGTGGTGCCTGTGTTGCAGCCTGTCCCAACGCTTCGGCTTCCCTCTTTGTGGCTGCCAAAATCTCGCAATATGCCCACCTGCCCCAAGGCAAACCCGAAGCCACCCGCCGGGCCTTGCGCATGATTGAGCAAATGGACGCCGAAGGCTTTGGCAATTGCTCCAACCACGCCGAATGTGAAGCGGTCTGCCCCAAAGGCATCTCAATTGACAATATCGCGGTCATGCGCCGTGAATATTTCAAAGCCGCTTTAAAAACGGGTTCAGCCACGATCTAAAATCTGTTTTAAAGTGAAAAGGCGCTTTCGTAAAGAGAGCGCCTTTTTTCATGAGCAGAAGATGTGAGCCGGGGATTTGGGCTTAGATCTCAATATGCATGCCCACTTCGATCACGCGCTCGGTGGGCAATTTAAAGAAACCTGCAGCAGACCAGGCATTGCGCGACATAAAGGCAAAGAGCGCTTTGCGCCAGCGGGCCATGGCGGTCCGGTGTTTTTCCATCAACAGGGTTTGGTGACCCAAGAAATAGGTGGTGTTTTCGGGGCGCACATCGATTAAAAAGGCCTTGCAGTGCTCCAGCAAGAGGGGGATATCTGGCGATTGCATAAAACCGTACCAAGCTGTGACTTGGTAAATGCCCTCACCCAAATCTTTGACTTCCAGGGTTTTCTCTGAAGGCACAATCGGCACATTGCGTGACTTGACCGAGAGCAGAATGACCTGCTCATGTAAGGCGTGGTTGAGTTTGAGGTGGTGGATCAGCACTGGCGGCACATGGGTCGAAGAGACAGCCATAAACACGGCAGTACCGGGCACACGGGCCACGTCTTCGAGCATTTCGCTGGTCAGAAAGTCCATCGAGACGTGTCCCACACGCATGTGGTGACGGGGCTGATAAAGGCGACCTGTGCCGGGTTGGGGAATCAAGGAGAGATCGCCCTCGGCATCATGATAGAGCGGCAAGGTCGAGGCATTGATGCGCTTGTACAGCTCTTTGCGGCCATCGCGCCAAGTCAAAAACAGGATCAACATAAAACTGGCTACCAGCGCGGGCAACCAACCGCCATCTTTGAATTTAATAATATTGGAGGCAAAATACGCCAGATCAAAGGTCAAGAACAAAATCACCAGGGGCAGGGCCTTGATCCAACTCCATTTCCAGCAATAGCGCAGCACAAACAAAAACAGGGTTGAGGTCAGCACCATGTCGGTGGTGACAGCCACGCCATAAGCGGCAGCCAAATGGCTGGACCCTTTAAACAAAACCACCACCAAGAGGCAGGCCAACATCATGGTGTAATTGACCAAGGGAATGTAGATCTGGCCTTCGGTCTCACTGGAGGTATGCACAATATTCAAACGGTTGAGATAGCCCATTTGAATCGCCTGGCGGGTGACTGAGAAGACGCCTGAGATCAGGGCCTGAGAGGCGATGATCGTGGCGGCTGTGGCCATAATCACCAGGGGAATGACCAAATACGAGGGCACCATTTCGTAAAAGGGGTTTTTGGCCTCGTGGCTAAGCAAGAGTGCGCCCTGGCCAAAATAATTCAGAATCAGGGCCGGAAAGACAAAACAGAACCAGGATAGGCGAATGGCGCCACGGCCAAAATGTCCCATATCTGCATAGAGCGCTTCTCCCCCGGTAATACAGAGCACAACCGAACCCAGTACCAAGAAGCCCGTCATTTTGTTGACCTGGAAAAAATTAAAGGCATAACCCGGCCAGACGGCTTTGAGCACCTCGGGATTTTTAAAAATATGCACCAGGCCGAGGACTGCCAGCAGGGTAAACCAGCAGATCATGATTGGGCCAAAAACCCGCCCGATGGAGCCCGTGCCTTTTTTTTGAATCATAAACAGGCCCAGCAAAATGCCGCAGGTGAGCGGTACGGTAAACGGTTTGGCGGCAGCGGTGGCCACTTCCAGCCCCTCGACAGCAGACAGAACCGAAATGGCGGGGGTAATCACCCCGTCACCATAGAGCAGCGAGGCCCCTGTTAAGGCCGCCAGCACCACCATGCCCTTGGCTTTGGCCGACATGCCCTCACCTGCTTTTTCTTGCAAGAGGGCCAGCAGGGCAAACATGCCACCCTCGCCATTGTTGTCTGCGCGCATCACGAAGGTCAGGTATTTGAGGGTTACGACCAGGGTCAGCGACCAGAAGATCAGCGAAAGCACACCCAGCACATTGTCTGCATTAAAGGCGATGGCGTGGTGACCATGAAAACACTCCTTGAGGGTGTAAAGCGGGCTGGTGCCAATATCCCCATAGACAACACCAATGGCACCCAAGGCCAGCGTCGCAAGAGAGGCTTTTGGATGGTGGTGGGGCTCGTGAACATGTTGATCACGTAAGGTCTGCGTTGGAGAGAGCGGCTCGGTCATGAATGATCCCCTATAAAGGGCTCATTTTACTCTGGAGAACCTCACAAAACAAGGTCTTTGTTTATTTGGAGATAGTTTTTCTGCCAATAATAGGTATGCTAAATGGGGGTATCTTCAGAAAATGCCGTTTCAAAAAGATGTTTCAGAGAGCGAAATACAGCGTCAGGCCGAGTTGGCAGGTTATTTTTGGAAAAAAAGTCAGAATCGGTTGACGTTGCTTTATCGACCGCATGAGTATGCCTGGACTTTCTGTATTCTGCTGCTTTTTATCGGTGTGCTTTTGATTTTTGCCTCTTTGATAGCTCCGAATCCAGGAGCCATGCAATTGCAATGTGAGCGCAGGAGTGGAAAACAGGGGCATTGCTGGCTGGAACGGCAATATCTGCATCCCTTTCTATTTTTTTTGAACAGTTCTCAGCAAGTGGATTTAAACAAACGCCCAGAACTGAGTACGGAAGAAGTGGGTGGACGGGGGCGTCCTCTGCGTTTAAATCTGCATGTCAACCGTGAAAAATGGTCTATCTGGACAGCCTCAGAAACGGAGGTCAAAGAAGACATGATGTTGATTCAGCAGTTCTTGTCTTCAACTGAGCAAACACAGCTCGAACTCAAGCATTTTGATACCCCTGCTTTTGTCATTTTGTATCTGCCTTTTTACCTGCTGCTGGGAGGCTGTCTGGGGCTTTTTCTCCTGCAATCACAGGGTTTGCCCTGGGGGGCTTGTTGGCTGATTCTCGATGGGGCAGGTCAGACGTTTTTTCTGCGGCACACGGTTTGGGGGTGGCCCCTCACTCAGCAGCGGCCCCTACAGGAGGTGAGCCATTTTGACTTTTGCCAAGTGGCCTCAGAGAAAGGCGCTTCCGTGTTTTTGAAAATTCATTTCAAAAAAGGGGATTCTCAGCCTTGGACTCTCCCTCTGAAAGATCCAGAACAAGATCCTCTTGGGGTGCGGCAGCAGTGGATTACTCAAAAATTGAATCAAAGCCTGAACGTATTTCAAGACTCGGCTTGACATGGCTGGCTTCGTGTTTGCGACACTTGCCCCTGAGGGCTGAATCTGGCAAGATCAGAGCAGGTCATTTGAAGGGAGTTCTCGCATGTTGGTTTGGCGCTCAATCATGATTTTTTTGATCTGCTCTGGCACGTTGTTGCTGGGCTGTGTTCGCAAGAATTTGCTGCCGACGGAAACGGCCTGTCCGGGTATTTTTCAGCCGGTGTGTGGTTCCGATGGCAAAACCTATAATAATTCCTGTGAAGCCCGTAAAAAAGGCATTACCCGCACTACCGATGGCGAGTGTGCCGCTTGAATCCCGCAGGTCCGGTGAATCAGACCGATCAATTGAATCACGTCGCAGAGGGTGTTGGTTTCTTTTGGAAACGGACGCCGAAAAGAGGACTTCTGGAGTACCGCAACTCAAAGTTTATCAAATTCCTGGTTTTTTGTCTGCTCGGCTGGGGAGTGGTCGCCCTGTTTCCGCTCTTGTTTGGCAACCCTGGCTTGACGCGCTTAAAATGTGTGCGCACGGCTCCGAATGTCGGCAATTGCCAACTCGAAAAGATCTATTTACATCCTTTTCTGGTCTTTTTTAGCAGCCGGGTTGAACTCCCTCTCTCCGAGATGGTGGCCCCCCAGGTCAACGAAATTGTCGGCGATGAATCGGATTCGTATCAATTGGTTTTGCAGCACAAGCGCGGTGTTTGGAATATCATGACCGCGATGTTTGAAGAGACCGCGGATAACGCCGCTGAAGACATACAGGTTTTTCTCAGAACGCCCCAAGAGGAATTGGTCAAAGTCAGGTATTTTGACACCCTGTTTTTTTGGCTTATGTATCTGCCGCTTTATCTCATGCTCTTTTATCTGGGTATGGGCCTGTTTTTGAAATTGACGGGCAAGCCCTTTAATTGTTATTGGCTGGTGCTTGATGGCGAGACCCGCCAAGTGGTGGTGATTCGCAATACCGCTTTGGGCTGGTCGTTGACGCAAAAACACGCAGTGGGTGCCGTGACAGGCTTTGCTGTGATTGAACAAGAGGGGGAAAACACGGACTATATTCGCTTGCAGATGAGGCTCAAATCAGGTGCGCCTGTGAATTTAACCCCGCTGATCACGGCCAAAGACAGCCGAGAATTTGAAGACATGCAAGACTGGCTTTTGGACAACCTGAACCAGACCCTGAACGAGTTTCAGGGCCGGGTCTCGCCTTGAGGCCATCAGTGGCTCTTTCCCCCTGTGTTATAATTCAGCATTCTCAAAGGCGATGGGGGCATTGATAGCTTGAAACAGCGTTCTGAACTGGGGTGGGCCCTTTTGATGCTTTTGCCCAGCTTGCTGGGGGTGGGGATCTTTACCCTGATTCCCGTGCTGGCTTCGTTTGGCCTCAGTTTTGCCCAATGGAATTTGCTCAGCCCGCCCAAATGGGTGGGCTTGGCCAATTATGCGGCCTTGATGTCGGAGCCTTTGTTCTGGAAGGTGCTGGGCAATACCTTTGTCTATGCCTTCTCGGTGGTGCTCTTTGAAGTGCCCATTGCTTTGGCCTTGGCGATTGCGCTCAACCAACAGGGTTGGGTTGTGAAAATTTTCAGAACCGTCTTTTTTCTGCCGGTGGTAACCTCGATGATTGCCATTGCTTTGGTCTGGAACTGGATCTACGATCCCCAATATGGTTTGCTCAATGCTGCGCTGGGGACGCTGGGCATCAAACCCATTTCCTGGCTCTTTACCACGGAGTGGGCTTTGCCCGCTCTGATTGTGATGGGCATCTGGAAAAACGTCGGCTATAGCATGGTGATTTTTCTGGCGGGTTTGCAAAATATCCCCGATGAACTCTACGAAGCCGCTTCCCTTGATGGTGCCAACCCCTGGCAGCAATTTCTCAATGTGACTTTGCCGATGGTCAGTCCCACACTCTTCTTTGTGACGACCATGTCCACGATCACGGCCTTCCAGATCTTCGACTCAGTTTATATGATGACCCAAGGCGGGCCAGAGAACAGCACCAATGTGGCGGTGTATTGGCTCTACCAGAATGCCTTTGAATTCTTCCAGGTGGGCCGGGCCTCTGCCATGGCCTACGTGCTCTTCGCAATTATTCTGACCCTGACGTTGATTCAATGGAGTTTAAGGAAAAAATGGGTGGCCCTCGAATCTTAGCTTATCTCTTTTTGGCGTTGGGCTCCATCTCCATGCTGGTGCCTTTTGTCTGGATGCTGGCGACGTCTTTGATGACCCCCGAGCAGATGTTCAGCCTGCCTCCGCGCCTGTTGCCCAGCCCGCTGGCACCCGAAAACTACAGCCGAGCGATGCAGACCGTGCCCCTGGGCCGCTTTTTTCTGAACAGTTTGCTGGTGGCCTGTCTGACCACGGCTGGACAAATGGTGACCGCATCCATGGCGGCTTATGCCTTTGCGCGGCTGCGTTTTCCCTTTAAAGATGGCCTGTTTTTTCTGTTTCTGGCCACGATGATGATTCCACCGCAGGTCAATGTGGTGCCGCTGTTTATGCTCATGAGCAAATTGGGCTGGATCGACAGCTATGCCGCTTTGGTGGTGCCTGGCTTGTTTGGGGCCTTTGGGATTTTTCTCTTGCGCCAGTGGTTTTTGGGCTTTCCCGAAGAATTGGAGCAGGCCGCAACGCTCGATGGCTGCAATATTTGGCAGATTTATTGGAAAATCGCCCTGCCCACGGCCTTGCCCGCTTTGGCCACTTTGGGGATCTTTACCTTTATTGCGACCTGGAACAGCTTTCTCTGGCCGCTGATCGTGACCAACAGCGAACACATGCGCACTTTGCCCGTGGGGCTGGCGGCCTTTAAAGGCAGTTTCCGCGAGACCACCGACTGGGGCCAATTGATGGCCGCAGGGGTGATCAGTGTGCTGCCGGCTCTGGCCGTCTTTTTACTCGGACAAAAATACTTTATCCGTGGCCTGATGGCCGGCAGCGTGAAGTCCTAAACTTTGGGCTCTTCTGTTTTGGCGACTTCTGTTTTGGTCTCTTCGGACTTCTCGTCTTTTTTGCCAAAGATTCCGCCGAGGGCCTGATTCAAAAGCCCTGAGGCTTTTTCGGCCACGGCTTGGCCCACTTCGGCAGCATTTTCAAGCGCTTCAGCGGCTTTGACCTGCATCTGTTGTGCGGCTTCGGCCACATTGTCGCCTGCTTGGTTGAGCAATTCGGTGGCTTTGACCTCTACCTGTTTGCGCACTTCGTCGGCCTGTTGCTGCACTTTGTGCGCGGCTTCTTGGGCTTTTTCTTGGAATTGATGGCTGGCTTCCTGGGCCTTTTCCTGAAACTGGTGAGCAGCTTCTTGGGCCTGTTGCTGGGCTTTGCCTGCAAACGAACCGGCGTTTTCGCTGACTTTTTTGCCGACTTCTTCGGCGGTTTCACTGGCTTTGCCTAAAATGCCTTGGGCGGTGTGGGCCAGGTTTTGACCGATGCCCAAAGCGGTTTCTCCGGCTTTTTCAAGCACAGTTGGGCAGGTCCAAGCAAAGATCTGCTCATTGGGGGTCATGGCTTCCATTTGTTCGGCTGTGACGCCGTGAAGTTCTTGTACCTGGGCCAAAAACCACTGGCCGAATTCATCGCTGGGATGGGTCAGCGAGTGCATAAAATCTGGGTAAGAACCGTCCAATTCAACCACCTGCAGCATCAGGTCGCCGTGGGGAGTCGATTGGTGCCAGAGTTTTTCACTGCGCACCCCGGCTTTTTGGCGTGCGAGTTCGTATTCTCGTTGTTTTTCTGTTTTGAGGGTCTGGGCGAAGGCTTTCCATTGTTCAACTTTTTCGGGCAGGATCGGAATGGCTGTTACATAGGTCTTGGGCATGATCGTATTCCTTTCAGAGAGGGACTTTAAGCACTTGGCTTTGGAGATTCGCCACTTTTTAAGCAAGTGGCATGTGTAGCATGCAACCAGTTGCAGGGCTTGTCAAGAGCCCCGCAACTGGCGAAAAAGGGCTTAGAGCCCTTTCCAATTGGCAGCCCGTTTTTCGATAAACGCGCTGATGCCCTCGTTTTTGTCTTCGGTGGCAAAGACCTTGTGAAAGTTTTGAATTTCCAAGCGCAGGCCTTGGTTGATGGTCTTGGTCAGACCTTCAGCCACGCTGTCGTGAATCAAGCGTGAGGCCACTGGCGCTTTGGTGGCCACATTTTGAGCCAGTCTCAGGGCTTTGGGCAGTAACTCTTCGCTTGAGGTGATATGGTTGACCAGGCCCCAGGCAAAAGCGGTGGCGGCATCAATCGGATCGCCACTTAGCAGCATTTCCAGGGCCCGGGCGCTGCCAATAATGCGGGGCAGGCGCTGGGTGCCCCCAAAACCGGGAATAATGCCCAGATTGATCTCGGGTTGGCCCATTTTGGCGTGTTCAGCGCAGAGGCGCAGGTCGCAGGCCATGGCCAATTCCAGGCCGCCACCCAGAGCCAAGCCGTTGATGGCGCAGATCGTGAGTTTTTTCATGTCTGCCAGGCGGTTGAGGGCGCGCTGGCCAGTCTCGGCTAATTTCTCAGCTTCAGCGGGCGTCATACCTGCCATGGCTTTGATATCTGCGCCGGCGACAAAGATTTTGGGGCCAGCACCGGTCACAACCACAGCCAAGATTTCATCTTTGGCTTCGAGGTGGCGCAGCACTTCGTCCAATTCATCCACCACAGCTGGGCTGAGAGAATTCACGGGTGGGTGGTCAAGGGTCACCACCGCGACTTTTTCTTGAATATCCAGTTTGACAAAATGTTGCTTTAATTCCATAACGAGAACTCCTTAAACGTGTGTTTTGGCGGGGGCTTTTGCAGGCGGGCTGACGGGGTTGACCCCCGAGGTATAAACGGGGTCGTGCTGCTCTGCGTATTTCAGCGCAGCTGTGGCCAGGGTCTTGAGTGTTGCCAAATCAAACCACTGTTTTTCGCCATCAAGCGCCAGTGGTACCCCGACCCGTTCGCCTATGCGAATCAGGGTTTCGGGTCTGAAAAATTCACAGAGCCTGACAAAAACGTCTTCAATTTGGGGCACAATCTGCTGTTCTATCGCTAAAGACTGTCCCACAGGGGAGTCTTTGGCGCTGAGCACCTGGGGATAAGCCTCAAATTGCCAGCCGAATTGCTGAGTGATCTCGTGAGCGAGGCTGTGCATCCAATTATTGGCGGCGGTGGCTTCGTTTAAGAGCAGGATTCGGCCCCGGCTTTTTTCGATCAGGGGCTGCATATCTGCCAGTGGGGCTGGTTTAAGCGTGCGCAAATCCATCACGGCAATTTCTTGGCCGGTCAAAAAGCTCAGGCATTGGGCTGCTTTCCAGGCCATGGGCATCAAGCGGCCATGGGAAAAAACCACGCCCTGATCTCCGTCGCGGATCAGGCGGGCAGTACCCAAGCTGTCTTCGGGAATGAGCAGCCCTTCGGGCCAGGCCTGAACCCAGCTGCCGTCGCGCTGCTCCATCGGCGCAGTGGTATATGCCAGCCACTGGGTGCGGGCGTTGGGGTTGCCTGCCAGGGTCGAGGGGCTTTCGAGCAGTTCTTTTTCGCCCGGCAAAAGGGCAAAACCGGGCAATTCAAGATGGGCCAAACCTTGAGTGGTGGCCGAATCGGTGGGAAAACCGGCATGGGCGCGGGGATACATAAAATGCACAGGATTCGGATCTTTGATCGCAGCCACGAGCAGGGTGGCGGCATCGTAAGGGTTTGAGACCGAAACCACTTTCCAGCCGGGCAGGCCGACCATCTCGTTCTCGACGGTTTGGGAGTGGTAGAGGGCGCCTTTGCCACTCAGGGCACCATAAGCAGTCATGATCACCAGCGGCATGGGCACACGCCCGCCACTGGCCCAGCAGGTTTCACCGATCATTTTCATAATATCGTAGGTATTGTGCTGGTAATCGGCAAACTGCATCACACCCACCGCAGGCTGGCGCAAAAACGCGGCAGAGTACGGTATCCAGGCTGCAGAGCGCTCGTTGAGAATCGTGTTGTGGGCAAAGGGCAGGCCTTGGGTTTCAGCCAGTACGCCGCCTTTGGCACCGGGGCCCACGCCCTCGTTGTCTTGACCCCAAACCCCTGAGGTCAGCCAGCCCTGACGGTGGCAGTGTAAAAGCGCCAAACGCACTGCGTCTTTGATTTTCATCGGTCTGAAACCTCCACTTCAAGGTGCGCTCAGTATACCACGCGGGGGCCAAAGAGCAGATCCAGAGCGGCTTCACCCTGGCGTTGCAGAATCTCACTTTGGTAAAGCTCTGTATAGCTGCAAGCGCTGCAGGAAGCTGAAATCAGGCCCAATAACTGCGGCGGGGTTTGCAGTTCCACGTTGTTATGGCCACAGCAACGACAGACAAAACGGTTGCTCAGACTGGTTTTGAGTCCTTCGTCATTCGCGTTATCTGGCAGGGCAATCTGCAGAACGGTGTCCTGAATATCTGGTTTTGGCTCGGGTTTTGGCCCCGCTTTTGGCTTAGGTCTGCCATCTTTGTGGGCCTCACATTGCCAGCAGCTCTTGTAAGCGCCTTCGTTTTTTTCGCCACATTGGATACAGCGCCACATCGCTCAGACCTGCAAAACAGCAATTTTGAGGGGGTGCTGCCCGTCCCGCGAAGGAAAATCTGCCTCGGGCTCTAGCCATTGCAGAGATTGAATCTCTCGCCCAGCTTTGCTGGCGCAGCGATACAGGCTCTCGGCCCAGGCCTCGCGCTGCACTTCGGCGACATTATTGGTACAGAGCAGGCGGCCACCAGGGCGGGTGGCCAAAAGAGCGGGTTTAAACACGCTCTGGTAATCGCGAATCAGGTCAATCGTGCCAAAGGGACTTTTCGACCAGCGCGGCGGGTCCAAACAGACCAGATCAAATTGGCGGGGGGTCAGTTTGGGATAGCTGCGACTTTCAAGTCCCTTGCCCCGGCGAAAGGTCACGGGCAGGCCCGCCCATTGTTTGACGGCTGTAAAAAAATCGCTCTGCAAAAAATGCTGTTGGGTCTTGTCCAAGTGGTTAAGTCGGGCGTTTTCGTGTCCAACATCGAGATAGCGGCTGCTAAAGTCCACATTCCAGACCTCACTTGCCCCCCCTTGCATGGCTGCCAGCCCCAGGCCACAGGTATAGGCGCAGAGATTGAGGACCGAACACCCAGCTGCATGAGCCAGGACATAGCGCCGCCCGACCCGCAGATCGAGAAAGAGCAGGGGATCCTGGCCAGCATGTTTGCCCATGACCGTGTATGTCAGGTTGAGCTCTTGGCAGAGATGGGTCTCTGGGCTGAGTGCCTCTGCATCTTTGCGGCGCGAATGGCCTGCGCTGCGGTCGTTGTAGACCACTTCTAAAGGCTGAAAATGGCTGCTGCTGATGGCTTCAATCGTGGCGAGATCGTCAGCGCTGAGGGGTGTATGAAAACTTTGAATCAGCAATTGAGGGCCATAGCGATCGACGGTCAGCCCCGGACGGCCCTCGTTGCTGCCATGAAAGAGGCGATAGGCATTGGTGTTTTCTGCGGCCAAATCCGCAAAGAGCAAAGATCTCCGCTCCAAGGCGCTGCGCAGGTCTTCCGCGAGTTGAGAGTCAAACACTCACAGATCCCGCCAGCGCAACCAACCCCAAGAAGCCAGAGAAAACAGGGCTATATACCCCAGGGTCAAAAAGACCGACATCCATTCTGGATCTTTGGCAACCCCCATACCGAGCAGGGAGGGCAGGGGATTGGGAATCAGATCGGAGATGATCTTCATCGGCAGGTAATCGCCCCAGCCCTGTGGCAGGAGCTTAAAGCGCAGCACATTTTCGACCACCATTGAATAAAAGAGGTAAGCAATGATGGTCAGGCCTTGCTTTTGCACAACCAAGCTCAAAAACAGGGCAAAAACCAAGGTGGCATAACACTGCAGGAAAAAGATCCCGAGAAAGTGAATTTTTTCAGTGGCGCTGGCCCAGGTAACCCCTTCGCCGTAGGCCAAGCCACAGCCCAGTCCCACAGCAGCCACCAAGAGGGTTGAAACAACCGTGAACAGGAGTAAAAGCAGCAATTTGCCAATCAAGACCTCTTCGCGGCTCATCCCGTCGATAATATTCTGCCGCAAGGTGCGAAACTGAAATTCGTTTGTGACCAAGAGAATCACGAAAAAATAGAGCAGTAAATTGAACCAGGTGGCCATATACGTCACGTTTTGCCAGACCTGGGGAAAGAGGTAGAGATTGAGGCCCAGGCTGGTGCCACCTGAGATCTGAATATTAAAATTGGCCAAGCTCATAAACAGCAGTGGCATTAGCAAGAGATAGCCAAAAGATGAAATCCAGAAGGCGCGGTACCAAATGACTTTTCTCAGTTCAATGATCAGCAGGCGCATCTTGTTTCTCCTCCCGTATCAGGGCCAAAAAGCCACTTTCGAGATTGGGTTTGTAGATCGCTAAATGGCTCAGGGCCACGCCCTGCCCCATAAACCAGCGGTTGATCTCTGCCGGGGTCTTTTCGTTTTCGAGGTTGAGTTCGAGTTTGTCGCCATTCTCGCGCACCTGTTTGACCCCCGGACACTGTTCAGCCATTTGTTTGAGTGTGGATAACTCACCGCCCGAAATCTGCAAGAGCGGCCCAGAGGTGAGCACCTCGCTGAGCGAACCCGCTGCAAGGCGTTTGCCCTGTTTGAGCACGGCCACGTGGGTACAGACTTTTTCGACTTCGTCGAGAATATGGCTGGCCATGATGATTGTTTTGCCTGTTTGGGCTGTGCGCTGAATGACCGCACGCACATCGGCGATGCCCTGGGGATCGAGGCCATTGGTGGGCTCATCGAGCACCAAAACCTCTGGGTCGGAGAGCAGGGCCGAAGCCAGGGCCAAGCGCTGGCGCATGCCCAGTGAATAGGTGCTGATCGCATCTTTGGAGCGCTGACTGAGCAAAACCAGATCCAGCACTTCTTTGATCCGCTCTTGGCCCCGGCCTTTGATCGCTGCGACAATTTCGAGATTGCGCTGGGCCGAGAGATAGGTATAAAAATTGGGGGTTTCGAGTAAGGTGCCGACCCGGCGTCGGGCCTGGGCTGTGGGGGCAGCCTCAAACCAGCTGTAATCCCCTGTGGTGGCTTTGAGCACGCCCAGCACAATTCCCAGGGTGGTGGTTTTGCCGCTGCCATTGGGGCCAAGAATGCCCCAGGTGCTGCCGGCTTCAACCTTTAAATTGAGACTTTGCAGGGCCTGGACTTTGCCATAGCGTTTGGAGAGATTGGTTATTTCAAGAACTGTTGCCATGTCTGGCATTGTACCCCGAGCTGGGGGCCAAGACAAATGGACAGGTTTATCAATCCAACGTTCTCAGAGCAGGCTCGTGAGGGCGTGGGTTTCCCATTCCTTTTCGACGGGTTCGACCTGGGGGATGGTATAGAGTTCAATCGGGTTGCCCACCGGATCGTTCACCGTGACGCCCCAATAGCTGCCATGCCGCCATTCGGGTTTGTTGGTCAAGAGCTGTTCTTTGCTGTTTTTGAGCTGGTAAAGCACGCCCAAGAACAGGGCCTCGGGCACCCGAATGGACCATTGGCAAGGAATGTCCAAATAGTCGTAAGCTGTGTTTTGGCTCTTTTGGCTTGCCTTGTTCTGACAAAACATGACCTCGGTCTGACCGAGTTGAAAGACGCTGTAGCTGCTTTCTTTCCAGATCTTTTCTTCGAGCCCCAGCAATTCGCCATAAAAGAAGCGAATGGCGCTCAAATCTGAGCAGATCACGGTTGAAAGATCGGCCACACCCGTTGGTATCTGATGATTATGCTCTGGTTTCCACATAGTCCGCCCTCTTAGCTCTCAAATTGGTTCTTGGCTTGTTCTCTTATACCCGAACTTTCTCGCCCATCCTGCTAAAAAAAGCGACTTTTACAGAAAATTTAATCCACTTTTGATCTGCGCCCAATACACTTAATGAAAAGACACTTTATGTGACAATTTCCAGAGCTTGCCACCGGCAGGCAAAACCTGAAACAATACCTCTAATTGCAATTGGGAGAGCCGCTTACGATGTTATCTTTGCCCAAAACAGGCCAGTCTGACTGGCAGGCCAACCACGCACGAGAATTGGCCTGCCGCTGGCTGAGTGAACCTTTTTCACTCAGCGAACTCAATAGCAGTGTGAATTTTGTTAGGCGCCTGCAATCGGAGCAGACCCAGCTTGTGCTGCGCATCAGCCATGCCAGTCGCCGCCCCCTGGACTGGCTTTTGGCTGAATCGGCTTGGCTCATGCATTTGCAGACCCAAGGACTCGATTTGCCTCAGCCCCTGCCTTCGCTGCAGGGCCATTGGGTGGAAAGTGCTGGGCCTTTTTATGCAGTGGCTTTTGCCTGGGCCGAAGGCCAGCCCTCGACTTTTTTTGACGACCAGGCCTGGGGCCTGCAAGAGATCTTTGAATTGGGCCGCTTGATTGGCAAATTGCATCTCTGCGCTGAGAACTGGGAGCCCCCAGCAGAGCGCCGCCCCGATTGGGAGACCTTACATGCGCTGCCCGATTGGGATTGGGCACCCGAAGAAGCTGAACTCTTGGCTGAATATCATCAGACCCTCTTGCTCAGCCAGAGCTGGCCACGCAACAAGGCCGACTATGGCCTGATTCATGGCGATGTCTCGCCGCTGAATCTCTTGGTGCGCCCCGATGCCAGCTTTACCCTGCTGGACTTTGACGATGCCTGTTATGCTTGGTACGCCCAGGATTTGGCTGGTGTCCTCTTTCACTACCTCTTGGTGAAGTCGGCCCACAACCGCCGCCTGTTCTTTCAGAAGTTTCTGCCTTGCCTGCTGGCGGGGTATCGCCAGGAGCGCCCCCTCGACCCCATTTGGGAAAGCCGTATGATTCCCCTGCTCAAGCTGCACAGCCTGTGGTTTATGCTCTCCACGGCCCAAGTGCTCATGGCCCAAGGCGGGCCACTCACCCCCGAGGCGCGTCTGACCCTGCGCACGCGTTTTGGGGTGTATCAGGGGTTGGAAGGCTAATGAAATTGGCTATGTACCTGAGCAAGAGGGGGTAGCCAGGGTGATTCATGCCATGCCCATGCGCCCAAGTTACCAAAAACGCTATCACACCAAGAGGAAAAGGCGAAGATGAAATGAACTGTGCCCCAAACGCTTGCTGAATGTCAAACAGATGAGCAACGTGCAGACTATCTTGTTAAACATGATGTCTTTGAAAGCGATGAGTTTAAGTATGAGGGGTGGCCGAACCTCCCCGTCGTCGCTTGATGCAGCAATTGCATATGCGGATTGATGAAGAGACGATTGTTCGTCTGCGCAAAGTGGCTGACAGCAAGCGCATGGGGTATCAGACTTTGGCCAGGATGTGGCTGATAGAGCGCTTAGAACAAGAAGATGTCTGAGCAGCAAATGGGTTTGGCCGCAGAACGTCAAGAATTGAGAAAAACCATGCTTGAGTTGGTGAAAGAGGAAGTAAGTCAACGTGAGCAAAAAAGCAAACAAGACGCCTTA
>CAZRFI010000052.1:0-19568 GCA_964598905.1 uncultured Candidatus Sericytochromatia bacterium
TTTAAAACTCTGGGATAAAATGAGGGTGGTTAATGGGGGGGGAATTGCAAACGCTGAGTTTGCGTGGGAACATCTTCAGAGAGCTGAAGCTGGTCTTTGGGACCGAGGTCCGGTTGGGGAGGGGCAGGCTGAGGGCGCTTGCCTGAGCGAGAACCCGTTGAAATGTGCAAAAGGTCAATTTCGATTTCGCGTTCTAAGCTGAACAAGCTGCGCACATGGGTGTGAGAAACGGATCCGGGCATAAAGTTCTCCGGTATAGCGTGTGATTAAGGCTATCATAAATCAGAGGAGTCCTTTATTTCAAGCTGCTTTAGAGAAAGCAGATCTGCTTGCACTTCTGCTTACACTTCTGCTTACGCTTGGCTTTAGCTCTGTAATATACTGAGGGGTATGTCAACAAATACACGCTCAACTCCCAGTCGCCAGCAGGTTTGGCAAATGTTTGATCGCATTGCCCATCGCTATGATTTTTTGAATCATACCCTATCGCTGGGCATTGATTACCATTGGCGTCGGCAATTGGCAGAAAAATTGCCTGCACAGGCAGATTTAAAATTGCTTGACCTCGCAACGGGCACAGCGGATGTTTTGATTGAACTGTGTCAGCACAATTCGGGGATTCAATCGGCGCTTGGATTGGATTTGTCCGAGCAAATGTTGTCCAAAGGCCGCAGCAAAATACAGGCCCTTCCGATCAAAAATCGGGCAGAGCTCAAGCTTGGTGATGCCTGTCAGATTCCCCTCGAAAACGGGACTTATGACGTGATTACGATGGCTTTTGGGATTCGCAACGTCTTGGACGTGGACCTCTGTATGCGAGAAATGATGCGGGTTTTGTCTCCAGGGGGACGGGTTCTGATTTTGGAGTTTTCCTTGCCCCCTCAGGCCTTAATGCGTCAAAGCTATTTGCTCTATTTGAGGTATATTTTGCCCCAAATTGGCGGGCTGATTTCTGGCGATGGTGCAGCTTATCGCTATTTAAACGAGACGATAGAAACCTTCCCCTGTGGTCAAGATTTCTGTGATCATTTGATTACAGCTGGTTTTAAAAATGTGGGTTACACCCCGCTGAGTTTGGGCATTGCATCGATTTATCAAGGTGATAAACCCTTTTAGCTTTCCCGCCTTAGCCCTCTTTGTGAATCAATTCATAGACCTTGGACTCAACAAAGATTTTGTAGAGTTCAGCGTCGAGCATGCCGTCTTTGACTTCAAAGCCCAAAATATCCAAGGCTTTGGAAATGGGCAGGGCTTTTTTATAGGGGCGATCACTGGCCGTCAAAGCATCATAAATATCTGAAATGGTCATCATTTTGGACTGCACAGGAATTTCTTCGGCACTTAGGCCGCGTGGGTAGCCCCGGCTGTTCAGCTTTTCGTGGTGGGCATAGGCAATTTGGGGAACATTTTTAAGCTCACTGGTCCAGGGGATTTGGCTCAAAAACTCAAAGGTATGGGTGACGTGGGATTCGATTTCCAGGCGTTCTTCTTGATCGAGGGAGCCTTTGACAATCGACAGGCGCGAGAGTTCAAATGGCGTTAAAAGGGGCAATTCTTTTTCGTTAAAGGTGAAAATGCGCTGTTGAATCTCTTGGAGTTTTTGCGAGGTTTCTTGGGCCAAAACCGTGGGACGATTGGTCTGTAGAATCAATTGGAAATCGGCTTCAAGATCTGCATAACGTTGATAAAACTCGGCTTCTAAACTGGGAAAGAGTTGCAGGGCTTTGGCTTTGTCCAATTCAAGCAAATACTGGAGTTTGCGCAAATTGTATTCGTTTTCCAGGCCTTTGCGGATCATATCAAAGCGGTGTTTGATGGTTTCCAATTCGTCGGGATAGAGTTTTTCGGCTTTGACCAAGACATTTTCACGCACGCCAATTTTGCCAAAATCGTGTAAGAGAGAGGCATATTGAATTTCTTTGAGCTCTTGACGGTTAAAGCGCACCCGCTGGTAAGGGCCTTCTGTGACTTTGTCCAATTTTTCTGCCAGTCCGACGGTTAAGACGGCTACCCGTTCAGAGTGACCAGAGGTGGTGGGGTCTCGCGATTCTATCGCTTGGACTGAAGCCCGGATAAAACCTTCAAATAGGGATTGTATGGCTTCATAGAGACGGGCATTTTCAATCGCGACAGCTGCTTGGCTGGCCAGAGATGAGAGCAGGCTTTCGTCTTCGCTTGCAAAGGTCTGGATTTCTTGATGTAAACTGTCTTTGTCTTTGAGTTCCAGGGCATTCTGCCAATGCTGTTTTTTATTGATCATTTGCAGAATGCCAATGATCTCCCCTTTGGGATTGTGCATAGGCACGGTGAGCATCGATTGGGAGTGGTAACCCGTATTTTTATCGTAGCTTTGATTAAAGTTAAAAGGGTAATTTTCGTCCAGGGTGTAAACATTCGGGATATTCAGCGATTTGCCGCTCAGAGCCACATATCCAGCGATGCTTTTTTCATTGATATCCATCGAAAATTCACTGAAATCAACTTTTAAGCTCATATTGCGGGCCCATTTAAACCGCAGACCTTTGTTCGCAAATGGGTTTTGGGTATCTTCTTCAATACCTGGGCGGGTTTCGACCAAATAGAGACTACCTGAGTCCGAGGCTGTGATCTCCATGCTGCTTTTGAGAATTTTATCCATCAGGGTATCGAGATTGCGCTCGGTGGAAAGGGCCAGGCCAATTTCATTGAGATCTTGTAGACGGTGATGCTGTTTGTCAATTTGATCTGCCAGACGCACCATTTCTTGCTGTGTCAGGCTGATGCTGTAGAGGCGATTTAAGATAAAGGTCAAGCGTGCGGGGGTGATTTTTTCTTGGCTGTACTCAGCCAACCAAGGCAAATCTGACCACTCTGCTTGGAATGGCTGATCGGTCTCCAGCGATAAAATGGTGGCCAACGCCGAAGAGAGATCCGTGCGCTGCAGAAGGACTTCAAATTCGGGCAAGCCACAGAGCAAAATCTGCGGGCAGCTGAAGTCGGCTTTTTCCAGATCAGCGGTGTGCAGGGCGTGAAATGCAAAGCGCTTTTGCAAGACGGGTTTAATTTGGGAGATCAGGGTATCAAAAACGGGACTTATATAATAAATGGGAAAGAATTCTGCAGCCATTGCCTTCACCTTGTATGAATAGGAGCCTTGCCTCACGGGATCTGCCTCATTATAACATGGCCCCGATGATTTCATCGGGGCCATGTAAAGCGGTAGGCTGTGTTTAAGCCTTTGCTGACTTAGCGTTTGCTGTTGTTGCTTGGACGGGAACGACCGCCGTCGATGCGGCGGCTTCTGAACTCGAATGGCTGACTTTGCCGACCAGATCTTTGAGCAATTGGTTCAGATCCAGGCCCTGGGTATCCATTAACTCTTTTAAGATCGGATAGAGCATGGTTGAGCGCAAAAGCGTGTCTCCCAGGCCTGTTTTGCCTTCACTGCCATTAAATCCACCCATTTGGATCAACTTGATATCGTTGATTTTTCCTACTGGAGAAACCAACTCACGGGCGATATCTGGCAGCACTTGAATCAATTCCTGCAGCAGCAAATTGGTGCCCATAAGGCTTTTGGCTTGCAACATCAAGCGTTCACCTTCGGCAGCCGCTTGAGCACGGGCCAGATCGGCCTGGGCCAGACGTTCAATTGCTTTGGCTTCCAAATCCGAAGCCTCAAATTTGGCTTGGGCTTCGCGCTGTAATTTCAGGGCCTGGACTTCGATTTCCATTTCGCGCGAGACTTTTTCTTTGCCAGCAGAAGCTTGGGCTTCAATGATCTGAATCTCAGCCATACGGCGTGCTTTGATTACCTCTTCGGCACTCAAAACTTCTTGCCGAGCCTTTTCGCGCTCGGCTTCAAATTCAAGTCGCTCTTTCTCTTTTCCCAAGACTTCGGTCTGGGCTTGAGCTGCAGCAACTTCTTTTTCTTTTTTCTGATCGACAATTTCGATCTCTGCTTTGATTTTGGCCTTTTCGATCGCCACTTTGGCCAATTCTGCTGCCGTGTCTTTTTCCCGTGCCCTTTCAATCAATTGGATTTCTGAATTGATTTGGGCATTTTTAACTGCCAGATCCTGTTGGATTTTGGCTTCGTCGACCGATTGCTGTTGGGTGATTTTGACCCGTTCCTGGGAGGATGTTTTTTCGGCTGTTTCCGATTCAATTTGGCGACGTTGTTCGATCTCCATGCGGTTGATTTCCAGCTCTTGCTGAAGTTCTGCCTCTTTTTGCTCGCGATCCAACAAGAGAATGGCCTTGCGGGTTTCCACGTTTTTACGGGCGATCGATTCTTTGGTTACTTGCTCGATTTCGTTTTTGCGGCTGGAGGCCTTTTGGATTGTTTCGGTAATATGGCTGACCCCTTGGGCGTCGAAATAATTTTCATCGCTGCGGAAGGTGGATGCATCCAAATTGCTGATGGTGACGGTTTCTAAAAGTAAACCGTTTTCGTCCAGCTCATTTTTGACAATATGGTGCACAGCATCGGCAAAATCGTCGCGTTTTTCGTGCAATTCCATCAGGGTCTTTTGGGCCGCGACACTGCGCAAAGCACTGATCAATTTGGGGGCAATCAAATTGTCGACATCTTCTTCGGAGATCGAACGATTGCCCAGGCTGCGGGAGGCTGCGAGAATCTGTTGTTCGGTGGGTTCTACACGGATATAAAACTCAGCGGAGACATCTGCACGCAATTTGTCTCCCGTAATTAAAGCCGCTTCGCTGCTGCGCTTGACTTCGATGCGCATGGTTTCGAGGGAGACCCAGCGCAGTTCGTGTAAGAGTGGGATCACCCAACTACCTCCATCCAAAACGACTTTGGCTTTGCCACTGCCCGTACGCACAAAGGCCCGACTGCTGGGGGTTTTGATATAGAGTTTGGAGGCGGCAATCATTAGGCCGATGCCGATAGCCACCAGCAGGCCCAATAGCCCAGAAATTAGGACGACCATATCGCTCATTTATTCGTTGACCTCTGTTTTCATTTCGTTTTTCATTGCTTTGTGTAATTCTTGTTGACTCTTTTGAAGCCTGTCTTCAAGGCTCCGCCGGCTTGACTGGTTGCTGCCCAAATAGGTAAAAAAATCGTCACTTTCATAGCGCAATACATTGTAGCTACGCGTCTCTGGGGTATACCCTGTAACAAAAATTGTCTGGTTTTTTTGAGGCGATTCACAACCTTCTTCTGCCAAACATGAAATCTGTAAAAGTGTGCCATGTTCACTATAAACATGGGCCCGGCCCAGTCCCTTGCTTGCAGAATCAGGGACTTGGCCTGAGATTACGGTGCCAACACAACCGATCAGTTCATCTGGCATGATTGCAGCTGTGTTCTCTTGAAAAATCTGAGCCAGTCCCTGAGAGCAAAGCCGGGTGAGCCCCACTGCGGGCAAAAGACTGACGGGAAAAAGCAGCAGAAAGAGCCAAGTGGGGTGAGCTTGCAAGTAGATCGACAGTCCCGTGTTGAGCAACAGTCCTGCGGAGCCCCAATTAAAAAAGAAAAGCACCAAGACCAGCGAAAAAGGCAGGCGACCAACGTTGATCAAACCCAGCCAAGGGTTCTCCAGATCCGCCTCTGCGCCTTCTGTGGATTGGCTTGAATCATGATCGCCGCCCAGGCCTTGTAAAACCAGGAGGGAAATTGAAATCCCCAACATTAAAGCAAAAGGCAAATTACTGAGATGAAACAAATACACGGTCCGATTTTATCCTTGGCGCACATACAAAACTAAACTATGATACCCCGCTTATTAAGCGATCTCCAACTTAAGTGATGAACGAATCCCAAAAGAAGGGTGTTCTCCTCTCTCTGATTTTTCCGGATGTGCTGCAAGGTCCCTTCCTTATAACTGGGCAAATCAATTCGGGTTCACTTGGCAGAGATCACCTGAGCAGTCCCTGTTTGCACCGCTGGCCGAATGTAAAACGGCGCAACTTCGCTTTGAGGGGGATGGCCGCCGTTGACTTGCTCCTGGGTCCAGGCAGCAACAGCACCCGCCAGATTTCCCAAGGGCAGCCAAGCCCTTTCACTTGGCCATTCACCCTCAAAGGGTTCTGCGCGGCAGAACAGGGCTGATAACCCTTGTTCATCCAATTGCTTGAGCCAATCGGACAAGCTCTTGCTGCAGGGTTCTAGCAGATAATGGGCTTGCCCAGCTTGCCATTGCCCAAGACCTGTGTAGATCTGCCCCTGACGAACATGAAAGATCGGGCTCAGGGGCGTGTTGAGACTGCGCAGGCTGTATAAAGCGGCTTCCAATTTGCTCAGCCCATAGAGGGGGATCTGATAACGATAGGTTAAAGTTTTAACCACCATCATACCTGCGCGAATGCCTGTGTAATTTCCTGGGCCGCTAATAATGCCGATTGCTGTGAGCTCTTGGGGCTGGAAGTCATAACTTTCGAATAGGCGCTTAAGCAGGCCTGGTAAGGATTCCATCTTGTTGGTAAACTGCTCGCCAACGAAGAATTTTTGGTTCTCACCGAGCAGAGAAATTTGAACTGTGGGCTGTGTGGTGTCCAATCCCAAGATTAACATAGCTTTAAAATTAACCTTTATTTAACCGTGTGTTTGCCGTCGCTTAAATAACTGCTGACAAGGATCGGGGCTTTGGTTAAGATAAGATATTTATGAAAGGTTTATATTTATTCTTATGATAACCAACCACTCACCTACAATCAGGGCCAATTACGCCTATTCACAGTACTCGGTCGTCGATGAGATGGCAAGAAGGTACCGGGCCAGTTACAACCCCAATGCAATTGCGGGAATGCCTCGGGATACCTTTCGTCAAAGCTCCGTTTTGACTTCTGCCAGATACTATACGCCGCCCAGTGAAGGCAAGGTTTTCGCCAAACAGTTTGGTTCATTCATCCGCGATATGGGAACCATTCTCGGCCTGGTGGGTATGTTTGTGCCTCCGGTGGCGGCGATTGCAACGGTCGCAAAGCCCATTGCATCCATGGTGGGAACGGCGACAGACCAGATTGATATCCGTCCCACAGCGGTTCAAAGTCGGGCTGTCGGCAATTATAATTATTGGTTCAGATAAATTTAAATCCCTTAATCTCAGCTTAGTGATTAATCCTGAGTTAATAAACACCCTTTCAGCCCCTGTTTTGTTTAACCTTTCATTTGTTTAACCTGTCTAAATCCCCAGTCTGATTGGCTTTCTAAGCATTTCCTCAAGCTTAAGCTGCTTTTATTCCACCCAATAGCTCAAACGAAAAAATCCTCCGGGACAGATTTCTCTGTCTTCAGGGGACTTTTTTGTAAATAAAAAATTAAAAAAGTAAAGCTGGGTTAAACGTCCAGGTTTTTTACTTCGCGGGCGTATTTTTCAATGAACTCGCGACGGGTTTCAACCTTGCTGCCCATCAGAATCGTAAAGATCCGATCGGCTTCGACGGCATCGTCCACCTTGACCTGGAGCAGGGTGCGTTTGGCAGGATCCATGGCTGTGTCCCAGAGCTGGTCGGGCATCATTTCGCCGAGACCTTTAAAGCGGGAGACTGAAACGTTTTTGCGTTTGATCTCAGCCAAATACTCATTGAGTTCGCGCTCGTTATAGACATATTTGACTTTCTGACCCACTTCCACTTTAAACAGCGGGGGTTGGGCCACATAGACAAAGCCCTGATCGACAAGCGGGCGAGCAAAGCGGTAGAAAAAGGTCAACAAGAGGGTGCGGATATGCGCACCATCGACGTCCGCGTCGGTCATGATAATGATTTTGTGGTAGCGCAATTTGCTCACATCAAAGGCCATTTCACGGCTCTCATCGTCTTCTTCGCTGCCATTGCGGGCGTTCTCTGCCGCGTCTTTGGCGGCAGCAATGCCTGTTGCGACCAAAATGGCCTGAATTTCGTTGTTGCCGTAAATCTTGTCTTCGCGGGCTTTTTCAATATTCAGAATTTTACCGCGCAAGGGCAAAATTGCTTGAAAGTGGCGGTCACGGCCCTGTTTGGCGGAGCCACCGGCCGAATCGCCTTCGACCAGGAACAATTCGCTATTGGCAGGATCTTTTTCGCTGCAATCGGCCAATTTGCCTGGCAGGGTTGTCGACTCCAAAACGGATTTGCGCCGCACCAATTCACGGGCCTTTTTGGCTGCCAAACGGGCCCGACAGGCATCAAGTGCCTTGGTGACCAATAATTTGGCTTCGTTGGGGTTGCGATCCATATAATCCAAGAGCCCCTCAGCCATCACCTGTTCAACGGCACTGCGGGCTTCGGTATTGCCGAGTTTGGCTTTGGTTTGACCTTCGAATTGGGGGTCGGGAATCTTAATATTGATGATTGCCGTTAAACCTTCGCGGGTGTCGTCGCCGGTCAGATTTTCTTCGCCCTCTTTGAGCAAATTGACACGACGGGCATATTCGTTGATGATGCGCGTCAATGCCGATCTGAAGCCCGTGACATGGGTGCCACCTTGGATGGTGTTGATGCTGTTGACGAAGCTCTGCACGTTTTCGGTATATGCCGTGCTGTGCTGAATGGCCACTTCCACAATCACCTTGTCTTTTTCACCATGAATATACAGGGGCTGGGGATAGAGTGCTTCTTTGCTTTCGTTCAGATGCATCACAAAGTCAATCACGCCACCGGTGTGGTGGAAGACTTCGCGCTGTGTTTGCTCTTCGCCGGTTTCGGGATCTTTTTTGATTGCGGTAAAGCTGATTGTGATGCCTTTATTGAGGAAGGCCAGTTCTTGAAAACGCTTGGAGAGAATTTCGGGTTTGAACTCGAGGGTCTCCATGATCTGACCGTCGGGCAGGAAGCGAACAGTGGTACCTGTGCCTTCGATTCCCTCCTGAATGAGGGCGATTTCTCCCTGGGCAATGCCCCGCTCAAAGCGTTGGAAATAGACGTTTCCGTTGCGTTTAACGTGAACTTCGCAAAATTCACTCAGGGCGTTGACCACTGAAATCCCAACGCCGTGCAAACCACCCGAAACCTTGTAGCCGCCTTCGCCAAATTTACCGCCAGCGTGTAAAACGGTCATGACCGTTTCAAGCGCTGATTTTCCCGTTTTTTGCACGATGTCGACAGGAATGCCACGACCATTGTCTTCGACCATTACACAGCCATCGGCTTGCAAGGTGATCGCGATATCTGTACAATGCCCGGCCATGGCTTCATCGATCGAGTTATCCACAACTTCGTAGACAAGGTGGTGAAGCCCTGTTTCTCCAGTGCTGCCAATATACATGCCTGGGCGCTTGCGGACAGGCTCAAGGCCTTCTAAAACTTGGATGTCGGCGGCATTGTATTGGGCGGTCACGATCGCGGACGAACTCTCTTCAGCAGGCAAATCAGCAGGCAAGAGGGTTTCCAGATTCTTTTCTTTTTGTTCGAGCATAGCTACCTGTTTCGGGGGTTTCCGGCGACGTTTCTTGATCGCCGTTTTTGGACTGCTTGATTTTGGGGGTTGAAGGTCTTTTTTTTAAGCTTTTTTTTAAGGTTTTTTTTAAGCTTTTTTCGACGTTCTTTTTGACGTTCTTTTTGACGCCCTTACTTTAGCAGACAAACCTCATTTTACCTTAATTCTGGCCCTCATGCCAACTTGAATGGAGGGGGTGGGAAGTATGTTATAATCTAGATCAAAGTCCGTGTAAACTGGCAGTTTTTAAAATAAGCAGAGGGACCCATGGCTGACGAAGAAGATAGCAAACCGGAATCGCCCGAGCAAAGCGAAAGTGATGCCTCTCCTGCAGGGTCTTATCAGACTGCAGAAGACTCTCTGGCGCTGACCCGTACCAAAACCGCTTATCAGCCTGAAGGCAAACGTTTTACCCAAACGCTCAAAGAAAAAAAAGTTCCTCAGCGCGTAATCGCCGCGCAGATGAATCCCATGGATCCGTTTACCGAAGACGATATCGACGACGAGACCCTGATTGCTCCGAGCCGTCAGGTGATTGGCACTGCGTACAAAGACACCGCTCAGACCCGCACACAACCCAGTTTTCGCTCTGTTGCAGAGTCCAATACTGGTGACGATACACTGGCGTTGCAGTCGTCTGAAAACCGCAATGTGCAAACCGTTTCGTTTAAAGTCAAAGGGATTCAGTGGCGCGCAGGTTTTGCCGCAGAGCTGAGCAATACCCCTCTTGGGCATGCAATCCATCCCGCTCCTTTGCCTGCTTACAAAGACGAAATTCCCGAAAGCCTCAAAAAAGCCGGGATTGTGATTCGCCCCGTCAATCCCCGTTTGCGCGTGGTTTTGAATCAGCTTTTGCCCCCTGATTTTCGCAAAAAAGTGGCCCAGCAGCGCAAAAAAACCGATCGCATGAAATTGCTTGCGATTTTTTATCTGCCAGGCACCCCCTCTTCGCACGTCGGCTTTATTCACGAATTTACGGGTTCCAAAAGCAACTTCAAGTTTTACCTGTATATTCAAACCTCTGTCGGTAAAGCCCCGGTTGCGATTCTCGACGAAGTGCTAAAAACCCTCGAAGCAGGTCTGCCAGAGGGCGAAAAAGCCGCCGATCTCGATGAGTACGAGGTGGCCGAAGAGGATGATGATCTGCCCGAAGTCGAAGTGGATTTTGCCGGTGAAGTAGAACAGGCCATGAAGCAGGCAGGTGATACCTTTAATAATTCCATCATGGTCTACGGGGCCCGTCAGGCCAACCGCGTGGTTAAAGACTGGAGCATGGAGTTGATCCGCTTGGTCGACAAAGGCATTGCGCGCAGTATTCGCATGGCCACTTGGTTTATTGTGCAATTGGCCAACAGCAAGATCATCCGCGCGATGGCGGCTTCGATCCAGTTTGTGAGTAAAGGGCTTGTTGGCATCATTTGGGGTGTAAACAAGGTTTTGCTTGCGATTGGTCGCTCAGCTGTGACCAAAGCGATTCTCGACGGTCTCGTCAGGGGCATCAAGATCTTTGGACGCCTGTTTTTGGTGATCTGGTTTGGGATTAAATGGTTGCTGCAAATTTCGGTGGCCACCTTTAGCTATTTGGGCCATTTTGTGCGCGATCCCAAAGGCACCAGTTTTTCTGCGGTCTCGATTGACTTCCCCAGCTTTGGCAAAGGCCTGTTCGGAGAAGGGGGGCTAACCGGTAAAAACAAAGACAAAAAAGCCCTGCCCCAGGTCAATAAAAAGAACCAGCTTACGATCAATAAATCGGCAAATAAACGGTTGCCTCCTCCCAAACCGCTCAAAAAACCAACCACGGCTCCGGCTTTGCCCGCTGTTAAGCCGGGGACCAAAGCGGGTCTTCCGGGAGCTATCGGTGGTGGAGGTTCAGACGCCGCTGCAGCCGCAGCAGCAGCCAAAGCCAAGCGTGATCGTGAACTGGGTTATTTCGAAGATCAGGCCTTTTGAGTGTGGTATAATGCTTCCCGTTTCTTGGGGGCATAGCTCAGCGGTAGAGCGGACGACTCATAATCGTTTGGTCGCAGGTTCGAACCCTGCTGCCCCCATTTGCCACTTCCCTGAAAGGATGCACATACTCCATGTCTTCGCTGCCACGCCTTCAGCTTGACCTGAAGCTGTCTGAAGCCCTGTTTTTGCTTCTCAGCGCCAAACTCAGCCATGAGTTTTTAGAATCGATCCGGATTGAGTCCTTTATGTTCGGACAAAAAGAAATGGGAGCTCTGCTGCAAAAGCTGGAATCGGCGGTGGGTGATCAATACGCCCGTTTGACCGATGATGTGCTCGATGAATTGATCAACAGCTTTTTGCCGGAAGTGCCGATTCGCAATGTGGGTGTGACCGATTACAGCCATCCCATGTATGATATTGAGTCGATTCTGCCCAAAATCCAATTGGCCTTGGATGAACAGCAGGTTTTGCGCATCGATTATTATTCAATGGACCGCGAAGAGGTCAATACCCGCGATGTCGAGCCCTATTTCTTAGAGAAACGCTACAATTACCATATTTTGATGGGCTATTGCCGCTGGCGTGAAGATATTCGCCTATTTCGGGTTGATCGCATTAAAAATATTCAATTGCGTGAAGACCGTTTCTCTCGCCCTGCTGATTTCCAGGCCGAAGAATACAGTCACGACGAGCATATTTAGGGCGGGGAAAGCCCCGCCGCTCTGTTTTAACTCGACAGCTCCAGCCAGCGGTCGTGGGGCATGATGTCCCGCAGCGACTTGTAATAGCGGTCAATCGGGTAGAAAAAGAAATTGCTGACCCGGCTGGTGTACAAACTGGCATAATCCCTGACCTGATCGCCAAAACGCGAGATTTCGTCACCATCATGGAAGAGCGGACCCCAGACTGGGTGGTATTGGCTGCTGATTTCCTGGCGCAAGTTGTGGACTTTGGTTTCGGTTTTTTCCATTTCTTTGTGGCAGCGTTTGATGCCCTCTTCGAGTTCTTCGCGGGTTTTGTCGAGGGCTTTGCTTTCAGCGGGTGTCAACTCACGCAGCGACAATTCAAGATTCTGCAGGGTATTGAGTTGGCTAGAGAAAATATGCAACTCATAATGCAGTTTGTCCCATTTATTGCTCAAGCGTCTCAGGCGTTGGTATTTTTCGCGCACTTCGGCGGTGACAGAGAGCTCGTCTTCTAATTCCTGCACCACCAGTACGGTTCGCCAATTGGAATCTTTGTCTGAGCGCATCACATCCCCAAAGATATGGTCGCCGATATACAGCACTTCGTTGCCTTTGGCCTGAATCAGTTTTTCGAAAGAGATATAATTGCCCTTGCTGTAAATGCCTTTGCGATCAAAGCTGGTTTCGTCCATCAGTGTCTCTTCGTGGGTTGCTTCATCCACGCGGTAAAAGGGGGTATTTTCTTTGAAAAAACCGGGTTTGCGGGCATTGACGATGACGATCTCAAAATAGTCGCGCCAGGAACTGTAGTGCAGACTGTCGGTGTCGAGCAGATATTCCATGATCATATCTGTATAATAATATTCGGAATTGGTCAGCAAAAATAGCTTTTTATCGCTCTCTCTTAGTTTGTCCAAGGTGAGAGAGAGATGCGGGTCTTTGTAGACGTATTTGCCGATATCTCTGAGAATATCCGATTTGAGTGATCCATCGCGATGGGTCATATCAATACAATAGCGAATGTCTTCATAAATCTGTGCATAGCTGCGATCATTTAAGACCTTGTTCTCGACCAGATCGACCAAGAGGACGTATAAATAGGCCTCAGGCAGAGAGAAAAGGGTGTCTACAGAGGAGAATCGCAGCGGATCTGATTGATCGATTTTATCGTTGAAATAGACACTGGTTTCGAGATCTTGGGTACCATGTTGAACCCGGCAGACCTGTTTGAAGCGGTTGATTTTAATCAGATTGCCCTTTTGGTAGTCAATCAATAGCCCGCGAATGATCCGATCGTCGTGATAGGTGAGTTCCAGAATTTCAGAGGGATAGGCTTTGAGTTCGACCAATTTTTCCAGGGTTTTAACAAAGGCCAATTCTTCAATGGCGTGTTTGTTGTAAATCGCCAGGGTATAGTCCATATCAAAGCCGATGTAGTGAATCTGAGACATATTCAGGGGGCGATTGACAAAGATGTCGCGGGTGCCATCAATCGAGGTTTCAACCAGATCGGTCAACAATCGGAATTTTTCAGGGCTGCTTTTGCGCAGGGCGCGTTTGAGTGTTTCCATAGAGGTGTCCTTTATCTACTCATTCAAAAGCCCGGGGTTGTCTTTGTAACACCCCCGGGAGTCTTGTTAAGTCAAGCTGGATTTAGCTTTGGGGAAGAAAATTGACTGAACGAATATCGCTGCTGTAAATTTTCCAGGTCGGTTTTTCATCTGTGGGATATTTGTGCAAGGTATGTACCACTAAGACACGGTTATCGACAAATTTACTGGCATTGCTTTTCTTTTGGCGGGTAATCTGGACCACTTTGACTTTTGCCACAAGTGGACGTTTACTCTCGGCCAGTTCTTTTTTCTTTCTGGCTTCAGCCGCTTTGTCGCGATCATCTTCGGTGATCATGCCTGCGAGTTCTTCGGTCACACCCAGCGCATCTTGGCTTTCAGCTTTGGCTTTTTCCATCTGTTGCTTTTCGTTGGCAGGCTGCTCAATGATGTCTAAGGATTCGACTTTAAATTCGAGGTTGTAGTCTTTGATCAGCTGAGTGACCTGTTCTTTGGTTGCATCATAGACCGGGGACTGGCGGTCGATGGTATTCATGACCTTGTCCACATTCTGCTCTTGCAGCCCTTTGAGGTTTTCCTGAATGACTTTTTCAATTTCGTTGCCGCCGCAACCTGTTAAAAGCATAAATACGGCTGCTGCCCCCAGCAAAGATGTGGCCTTCTTGAGCATGGTTAGCTTCCCTCGTTTCGTTGTTTAGATGGTATGATAACTCATTTAGTGTAAAACAGGAATTTCTGCCTTTAATTTCTGTAACAGAGCGCGGTAATTCTCATCACCGATATTCTCTGTCCACATGATCAAAGCGTCTTGTTTTTCTGCTTGGTAATAATTTTTTCGTCGGCCTTTGACTGTAAATCCAAACTTTTCGTAGAGTTTTTGGGCGGGAAAATTTGTGGCTTTGACTTCCAGGGTGATCCACTGTACCCCTTTTTCAAGGCAGTCTTCTAACATGCGGCAGAGCAGGCGTTGGGCCAGGTAATGCTTGCGGTGTTCAGGTTGGATTGCCACGCTGGTAATATGGGCCTCTTCGAGTATTTGCCAATAGCCAATATAGCCCAAGAGTTTGCTGTTGTTTTGGATCACAAAATAGTGACAGCGCGGGTTTTCGAGTTCCCGGCCAAAATGAGTGGGTGTCCACTGGTTTCCAAAACAGATTTTTTCAAGCTCAGCGACCCTGGCAATATGTTCAGGGTTCATGGGCTCCACAAGAAAGGAAGCCATTTACCCCACCATCCGCGCCACGTCGGTCAAAAATCGGGGGAGTTCAATCTGGACCAATTGGGCCATTTTGTCATCGTAAACCCAAATCACCTGGGGTTGAAAGAGGCCTACTTCCAGACCGAGGGTTTTCAGGGAGGTCAATTTTTGGGTCTCGACCACCTGAATGCTGCCTTCATCGGCGTTGAGGACAAACAAGCGATCCCCCTTGTAGGAGACGCTGAGTGAACGGGGATTTTTGCCCACGTTTAATTCGCCGATGACTTGATGGGAAAAGGCATCCATGGCAATCAGTTTCTGCTGATCGGGCTGCAAATAATACAACTTGCGGCGATCAGGGGACATGACCAAAGCGGCAATATTGCCACCGGTCTCAATTCTGGCTGGCAAGGTGGTGGGGCCGCCTTTTCCGTACTCCATGAAGAGATCGCCGTTTTTAAGATAAAAGCGTTTGTGGGTCGGATCAGAGTTCCAAACCTGCTCTCCGGGCATATGCAGTTGAACCGCAAAAGGCACGTTCATCTTCACAAAGAGCGAATGCCTGTCGATACTGGTTTTGATTTGGGAATAGCCGTCCCAGAGATAGACCTGATCAAAAGATTGGGCCAAATACATTGGCTTTTCGGGGGTGCTTTGGAAACGTTTGTCGCGAATGCGTTGAATCACCGAGAATTGATTGGGCGAATTTGGATTCAGTTCAATCACCGAAATTTGACCAAAGCGACGGTGGTAAGCAAAGAGGCGGCGGCGATCACTGGTCAAAAGCAAATCATCGACGCTAAAGTCCACAGGGATAATGGCTGCGGTGCGCAGATCTTGCAGATCAACCATGTGAATGAAGTCGCTGTTGCGGCTGGCGACAAAACCAGAGCGGGTTACACTGGGCAATTTGTAATAGGCTTTGGGGGCAGGCAAAGATGTGATAACGGGATTGATGCGCGGGGCGCCCAGATAGCCGACTTTTTTGAAGCTTTCGCTGGCAATGTCAAAGGTATGATAGACCGTTCCACCTGTTTTGTTGCGTGAAACCAGGGCCAAAGTCTGTTTGGAGAGGGGATAGAGGCGTTTGACTTCGACAGCCTCTTCGGGCAGGTCCAACATGGTTTTGACCTGTCCAGAACTGAGATCGATCAGGCGGAGTTGACCCGAGGCCACAGCCAAGGTATTGCCCACGGGCAAGAGCGCCATGTCTTGCGGGTTCCAAAGCGGTGCCACGCCACGTTCTGGGCTCATGGTTCCCAATTTGCGGACAACGACATCATTAACCGTATCAATTTCCCAGACGCTGCCAAAATAACCGCCGCAAAGGACGTAGAGGCGATTTGTGCCGGGGTTGCCTAAGATCCGCTGAGCGCGACGCCCAACAGAGATGCGGTGAATTTCTTGACCACTTTTGGCATCGGTCACGCTGATCAGCGAGTGAAAACTCGAGGACTGCTCTACAATACGGTATTTTTTGAGCAGGCTGTGGGCCTGGGTTGCACCCCCCGCTGCCTGAGCGGCAGTCGAAGGAGCGGGGTTTGAGCTGAAACCTTGGGCCTCAAGTTTGGCCGGACGAATCACGGGCCGATTACCGGGCTGCATTGCGCCCATCACTTTTTTTTCAAGAATCAGTTCTACCAAATTGGAGGGATAAGCCTGGGCTGCAGGTGTGCCTGCAGACAAGATCAGTGCAGAAAGTGCAAGTGAAAAAATGCGTTTCATGGAGCCCTCACAGATGATATTTCTTGAGTTCGCGGGTATTCCCAAGAATTTTGCGCAATACACTGAAATTGAAGAGGGCATAAAGCCCTGCCGATGATGCAATCAGCGCAATGATCAAACTTTTCATTGGGTTACTCCGAGATGGGTGCGTTGTTAATCAACCAAGTGGCAAAGGTTTCAGAAATTTTCCATTCTTTACCAATGTATTTTCCGGGAAAAGCTTTGACAAAACCCAGAAAAATAGCCACATCTTCTTTTGTTACATTTGCCATAATATCATAAATCCGTTGCCCGGCATACAGGCCTGTTGTGGGGTTTGGCAGTTCCAGCGTGAATTCAGCGCATTCGTTGATCGCCAAAATGGCATTGGACATGATCAGGTCTTCTTCCATGGCTCCCATGCGTGTACTGGGGGCGTTGGGCTTTTTCTTGTAGAGGGGTTTTTTCATATTGTCGGTAAAGACAATATTTAATTCGAGCATATCCGAATAATTGGCGTGTTTGGCATTGATATCGGGGGGCGGTGGGGCATCCGCCTCTTCTTCCATTGGGGCACCATCGACATCACTGTTGCCAGCACTGTTTCTCTGGCTGTTGCTGGCGCTGCCACCACGCTTGTTGCCCATTTTGTCGTTGACTTTGCGGGCAAGCAGATTAATAAACTGAATCGGGCCGTTTAAGAGCTTGAGCAAGCCATTTAAAAGGGGGATCAAGGGCGTGACGATTACCAAAAAGAGGTTGCGACTGGCTTGGCTGATATTGCCAACGAGGGTTCCGACCAATTGATTAAACTCTTCGAGCCGAGCCAAGACATCATCAATCGATTGATCCAGGCGATCTCCGTCGACAGGGGGCGGTTTACTGGGGGACTTTTTCTGACCAGATTTGCCACCCGTGTTACCGGCAGGTTCTTTTTTCTTGGGGGGAGGAGGGGGTTTGGGGGCTGCCGCTTTTTCTTTTTCTTCGTCCTCATTGATACTCAGCGTGCTCTCGGATTCACCCCGTGCACGCCGACTCATACTGGAATAAGAACTGGCCGCTTTTTGTGAGTTTTCAAGCGAAACCAGACTGAACTGATCGGAAGACTGCTGCTCAGATCCGGTCATTTACCACACCTAATTTTATTTTCGACACAATTTTCGACACAATTTTTGCCATACTATCTGCCATACTATCTGCCATACTATTTGCCATACTATATATCATACCTTGTTTCCAGATGGGAAACCAATTTTTTTGAGCCTGAATTTATTGCCTGAAGGAGTTTCTATGAGGCCAGCAGCCCTGATTACAGACTTGGACGGTACCTTGCTTGACAAGAACGCGCTCTGCAGCCCACGCAACCGCAAATGCTTGGAGCATTTGGGTGAGCGCGGAATTCTCAGGAGTATTGCCACTGGTCGCACGCTTTTCTCTGCCCGGAAAGCGATTGCCCCCGATTTTCCGATTGATTATCTGATCTTTTCGACCGGTGCTGGGGTGATGGATTGGGCCACACAGGAGTTGATTTTTTCGGCGCATTTGCAGAGCTCAGAGATCCAGCCGCTTTTAACGGCCCTTCAAGCGGAGCAAATGGATTTTATGGTGCATGCGCCCATGCCTGAGAATCACCATTTTGTCTATCGCCAAAACACGACAGAAAACCCTGACTTTTTCAGCCGTTTGGCTTTGTATCCGGGTTATTTTCAGCCCTGGGAAACAGATCTTTTGCCCTGGGAAGAAATCACGGGTATTTTGATCATTACCCCTCCGGAGGAGACGATGCAGCGCTTTGATTGGCTGGTGACAAACTGGCCCCAATACCAGATCATTCGGGCAACATCTCCTTTGGACATGGTCTCAGGTTGGTTGGAGGTCTTTCCCCGACATATCAGCAAAAGTCAAACCAGCGATTGGCTGGTTAATTTGCATCAATTGCAACGGGAACAGGTTTTGGCTGTGGGAAACGATTATAATGATGTGGACCTATTGGCTTGGGCTGGCTCGGCCTGCGTGGTGGCCAACGCACCTCCCGATTTGCGTCAGCATTACCGAGAGGTGGCCAGTCACTGCCAGGATGGCTTTTCTGAAGCTGTCGAGCATTGGCTGCATGGGTGTGACTAAAGAGAGGATATTCAGCTTTTGACTTCTTTTATTCCATATTTGGAGCGCCTAAAACGCGATCAATGGGGCATTCTCGACGTTTTGATTGCCAACAGTTCTCCGATTGACCTGACCCGTTTGGCGGTGGCGGATGCCCAAGATGCGCACGAATTTATTTTAAATTATGGCTATGATCTGAACCATCCCGATGATGCTGAGGATTTGGCCAGAATCAAAGCCGAGGCCTTGGAGTTTATTCAAACCTATTTTCTCGATGGCCTGGGGAACGACGCTTATGCGCCTTTGCAAATCCCTGATGCGATTCGCAAGTCGGGGGTTGCTAACCTGCTGATCCTGGCCTCGAAACATCCCCGTTCTCTCGTGCAGCGCTGGGCCTGTGCCACTTTGCGTGTGATGCACACGCTTTCACATATTGTGAATGATCTCTCGGCCAATTTTTTCACGGCGATTCAAGAACAAATTCTCACACCTTATTACCAACAATTGCAGATCGTGGGGGATCAGATCATTTTGGGCAAGGCCTCGGATTTTCATATCCCCTTGGTTGATTTTCAGGTCAAAGCAGGCAAAGACCGCGATTCAGCTCTTTTGAAGCTTTTGCACAAACGGGAAAATGTGGCCGCAGATCTCTTTGACCGCATGGGGGTTCGCTTTGTCACCCGTGATCGACTCGATGCCTTGTTGGTGCTGAAATTTCTGCGCGAGAAACATCTGGTGACTTTTCCCAATGTCAAACCCAGTCGTTCGGTCAATACCCTGATCAATCTCGAAAAATTTAAACAGAGTTTCAAACAGATTTTTAAACGCTATGAAGAGGGGAAAATGTCGCTGGAAGAGTTGGAGCAGATTCTGCGCGATGATGCCCAAAACCGCGATACCCTGACTTCTCGCCAAATTCACCATCTCTTTAATCGCAACCCCCATACCAGTAAACAATACCGCTCGATCCAATTTACGGTCAGACATTTGGT
>CAZRFI010000053.1:0-7098 GCA_964598905.1 uncultured Candidatus Sericytochromatia bacterium
GTCGTCTCCCTTAGAGTTTGCCGGTAATATAGCCCAGCAGAATGGGACCAAAAATAATCAAGAAGATATTTGGAAAAATCAGCAGCAGCATCGGAAAGAGCAATTTGATCGGCGCTTTCTGGGCCAATTCTTGGGCCTTTTGCCAGCGGGCATCGCGGGCGATTTCGCTCTGAATTTTGAGGGTTTGGCTGAGGTTCCCGCCAATTTGTTCGGCCTGAACCACGGCTACGACAAAAGAGGTGATCTCTTTCATATCGACCCGTTTGGCCAAATCTTTGAGGGCCTGCACACGTGGTTTGCCAACGCGGATTTCTTGCAATGTCTTGCTCAATTCCTCGCGCAGTGGGCTCGGCTGGCCTTTTTTGATCATCAGCGTCAGGGCAGCGTCAATGCCCATGCCAGCTTCTAGACAAATGGTCATCAGATCCACAAAGTCGGGAAAGGCACGAAACATCGCTCTGCGGCGGTTTTCGACCAGGGTGTTGAGGCGCACAATCGGAAAATAATAGCCAATTGCGAGCAAGGCGGGCACTGCATATAAAACGGTATTGAGCGGGTATTTGAACAAAAACAGGTTCAGGGCCAAAAATGCCAGTGGCAGTCCAGCCATATAGAGCAATTGATTGACGGCATACATTTCAACCGCGGTGCTGTAAAGACCTGCCAGATCGAGCTTCCTGCGAATCAGTTTATACAGGTTGGAGGGAATCAGACGGGCGGCGATGGGGGCCAATTGACTGTGGCTTTCAGAGGCCCACTGCTGGCCCATGGCGCGGGCTTTTTCCAGGCCTTCTTTGCTGGGCTCTTCTTCGAGATTTTTTTTGACTTTGAGGTATTGCAGACGGGCCGAGGCCTCTTCTTTGGACTGGGGTTTGGCAAAAGCCAAAACCACCAACATCACTGCCAGAAAAAAGAGCACATAAATCAGCCAGGTCATATATCAATCTCCACAATTTTCTGCACGACCACAATCCCGCCAATAATCGTGGCGGCACTGGCAAAGAGCATGCCCCAGCCAATCGGGTGAGAGACCATCAGACTCATACGACCCGGATTGAGGAAATAGAGAATCACCCCCATAAAAACCGGCAGACCCGCCAGGACCATGGCACCCAAACGCCCCTGGGCCGTTAGGGCACTGATCTGGCCCTGAATGCGTTGGCGTTGCCTGACTGTATGCGCGAGGGTATTGAGCACATGGGCCAAATCGCCTCCGGTCTGACGCTGAATAATAATCGCAGTCACAAAAATATCCAGGTCGGTATTGTTCATGCGCGCAGCCCAGTCTTCCAAGACCGTGTCGAGGGGGGCACCCACGCGGGTGGCCTGCAGCACCTGATAGAGTTCATACGCCATCGGATCGTCCATCTCGCGCACCACGACTTCCAGGGCCTGGACCAAACTCAGGCCCGAGCGCACGGTATTGCCAATCAGGGCCGCAGCATCGGCAAATTGCTCCTGAAACTTGCGTTTGCGGCGCACATGTTGGTCTTTGAGCCAGCGCTGACAGCCCCAAAAACCGAGATAGGCAAAGAGCAGGCCCATGGCAATTTTGGTCAGGGCATCGGGGCCTGTGACGACCCCAATCGCAAACAGGGCCAGAGCCAGTCCGGTCTGAAAAAAGATGAACTGGCTCGGGCTGAGCGGCAATTGCAGCTGATCAAACTCGACCTTGAGTGCTTGGGCATAACGCCCTGTCAGCGCATTCAGGGTTTTTTCGGTATTGCCCGAAAAAAGCAACATGAGCATCAGGACGCTGACAAAAATGGCAGCGCCAATGCCCAGTGGCAGGAGTTGCAGCAACAGGTCTTCCACAGGTGTTTAGGTCTGACTTGAGTGAGAGATCATTTGCTGAACGTCTTCGCGGTATTTGTTCAGTTGGGTCTGACAATACTCCTGAGACGAACCATTGCTGTAAATATGTACCTTGGGATAGCTGGGATCGGGCAGGATCAGCGTCCAGCCTTCAGCATCAAAGAGTTTGACACCATCCAGCGTGGAGATATTCTCCTGACCGTATTTCTCCAACATCAGGCGCATCAAGGTGCCTTTGACTGTCGTCGGGCAGGTCAGTTGATCACTGAGGATATGCAGCGGGGGCAGATCCTGAATGACCTCTGAGAGCTTTTTATTGTCCAGAGCCAACAAAGTAGCCAGGGTGGCCCCTGCCATCATGCCATCAAAGCCGCCATGAAAGGCTGGAAAGATCAATTGGCCGCCAAAACCAGCCAGAATCACGTCCGGCTTTTGGCCCGCTTCCATCAGCGAGCGGGTGGTGGCTTTGGAGCGAATCACCTGGCCCTCAAACTGAGCGGCGATCTCTTCGATCAGGCTGGGAGCCATCACGGGGACGGCGATTTTTTTGCCTGGAAACGTGTGTAACATCATTTTGACAAATGCTGCCATCAGCAGGTTGTGATCAATGGTTTCACCCTTTTCGTCTACGACCGTCATGCGCTCGCCATTGGCATCCATGCGCACACCAAAGTCGGCATTCAGGGCCCTGACGACATTGGAGGTCTGCAAAGTCAGTTCTTCATAATTGCGCAGGGCCCCTTCAGCAACATGGGCGTTGAGCACGACGGTGTCCATGCCCATGCGGCCCAGCAGGGTGGGCAGAATCACGTGGCTGGCCTGGAACATATAGTCCAGCACCACTTTCATCGGCCGGCTCGGTTTAAAGCGGCTGAGGGTTTTGACAAAGCCTTCCTGGTATTTTTCAATGATCCTGGAGGGGTATTGAATCTCACCCAATTCGACCACGCGGGCCCGGCGGAAATCTTCTTTTTGGTAAGTGGCCTCGATTTTTTTCTCGCTCTGGGGTGAGATATTCAGGCCCGACGAATCCAAAAATTCAATGCTGATTTTCTCGCGGCTGGTGTCTGCCGCCAAACGCACATGCACGCCCCCGGCAACGTCCAGCGAGGGGATCTGAATGCGGGCCACGGGCAAGGCGCAGGCTTCCAGGTTTTGGATGTGCACACCGACCGAAAGCACCCCCGAGGCAAAGGCCCGGCTAAACAGGCGCGAGGCGGCAGATTGGTCGCGGCTGAGTGAAATGCTCTTGCCCATGCCGATGGTGGCACCATAAGCGGCGCCCATTTTGACGGCCAATTCGGGGGTGATATCTGTATTGACGGTGCCGGAAATGCCCAGCTCGCCAAACAGGCTTTGCAGCTGGCCACTGCCCCAGATAATGCTCTCTGTGGCGATCGAATTGGGTTCGAGGTGTTTGTTGGGCCAAATGCGCACTTCGGGTTTGACCAGGGTCTTTTCGCCCAGGGAGCAATCGTCGCCGACCACAGCCCCTTCGAGGATCTGGGCCTCTTTGTGCACGATCACATTTTTGCCCAGGGTGCAGCCGCGCAGTGAGGCGCCCCGGTCGATATGCACCCCATTCCAGACAATCGGGCGTTTGAGTGTGGCATTTTGGCCGACCACCACATTGTCTCCCAGCACGGTATTGGCGCTGATACGCACATTTTTGCCGATATAGGTATTGTGGCCAATCACGGCGGGGCCTTCGAGGCTCACTGAGCTCTCCATTTCGACGCCTTCGCCAATCCAGACACCATTTTCTTTCTGTTGGTAGGGCATCTCAACCTGCACCTTGCCCGCCAGCACGTCATAATGGGCCTGGCGGTAGGTGGTCAAATTGCCAATGTCACACCAATAGCCTTCGGCGACATAGCCGTACATCGGCAGGCCTTTTTCGAGAATCAAAGGGAAGAGATCTTTGGAAAAGTCCTTTTCTTCGTTGGCTGGCAAAAGGGCCAATAATTCAGGTTCAAGTACATAAATGCCGGTATTGATCGTGTCACTAAACACCTCGCTGCTGGTGGGCTTTTCCAGAAAGCGCTGAATTCGACCCTCTTCGTCGGTGATCACCACGCCATAGTCGAGCGGGTTTTCAACACGGGTCAAAACAATCGTGGCTTTGGAACCTTTTTCTTTGTGAAACTTCAGGGCCTGGCTCAGATCAAAATCGGTCAGAGAGTCCCCGCTGATCACCAAAAAAGTGTCGTCGAGGTGCTGTTCGATATTTTTAACGCAACCGGCGGTGCCCAGGGGGCGCTCCTCTTCGAGGGCGTAATTGACACGCACACCCAGCTCTTCTCCATTGAGCAAATAGTTTTGGATCAGGTGGGGCAGATAATAGAGGGTGACATAAATATCGTCATAACTGTGTTTCTTGAGCAGGTCGATAATATGTTCAATAATCGGTTTATTGACAATCGGCACCATCGGTTTGGGCAGATCGCAGGTCAGTGGTCTGAGTCGGGTGCCGGAGCCTCCGGCCATGAGTACGGCTTTCATTGAGTACGTTGTTCCCTTTCTCTAAAAAGATCCCAGAAAGCACCTCTATGGTAGCATTCTTAGCCAGCGAGAGTCACTTAATCCCTCACACTTCTTTGCCGTGCCTGTTTTTATGCCTCGGAGAGCAGAGTTTTGGGGGTGTGTTAAACTGGGAAGGTACCTTTTAAGGTAACTGGACATATTTCTATGAATCCACCCGAATCCATTTAAATCCAGTCGGGGCTTTGTGTGACTCTTGACAGGATCAGGCATGACTTTCTTGACCTCTCAAAGAAATGATAAGGTTATGCCAATGGATGTTTCTCCTGCTCTGCAACTTTCTTTTCCTGTCGTGGGTTTGGGCGCTTCTGCGGGTGGACTCGCTGCCTTTGAGGCCTTCTTTTCGGGCTTGCCGCTGGAGTGCGAACCCGGAATGGCGTTTGTTCTGGTTCAACACCTGGCGCCCGACCATCAAAGCCTCTTGGCTGAATTGATACGGGGCTACACCCGCATGCAGGTCTTCGAAGTCTCAGATGGCTTAGAGATCCAACCCAATTGTGTTTATATTATTCCTCCCAATTGTGATCTGGCCCTGCTCAAGGGGCGGCTGCAATTATATGAACCTGCCGCTCCCCGAGGACAGCGCCTGCCCATCGACTTTTTCTTTTTGTCTTTGGCGCGGGAGTTGCAAGAGCGTGCGATTTGTATTGTGCTCTCGGGCAGCGGTGCGGACGGCTCTGCAGGGCTTCGGGCCATCAAAGAGGCGGGGGGACTGGTTTTGGTGCAAAAGCTGACTTCGGCTGAATACGATGGCATGCCCCGCAGCGCACTTGCCACCGGACTGGTGGACTTTGAACTCTTGCCCAAAGAGATGCCAGAACGGCTGATGGCTTATGTTGAAACGACGTTTGCTCAGCTTGCTCCCACTGAGCAAGCGCAAGAACCCAAACCCTCTCAAGAGTCTGAACCTGAGCCCGATCCGGGATTAAACAGCCTTTTTTCGCTTTTATCTGTCCAGACCGGGCATGATTTTTCTCAATACAAGCTCAATACCCTCTATCGCCGAATTGAGCGCCGTTTGGCGCTGCATCAACTCAATAGTCTGGCCGAATATGTGGCCTACGCGCAAGAACAACCAGCTGAGATTAGCGCCCTCTTTCGCGACCTCTTGATTGGGGTTACCCATTTTTTTCGCGATCCAGCGGCCTTTCAAGCTTTGCAAGAACAGGTGATTCCCCAGCTTTTTGCGAATTTATCTGAGCAGGACACAATTCGGATTTGGGTGCCCGCTTGTTCCACCGGCGAAGAAGCCTATTCTCTTGCTATTTTGCTGGCCGAACAGCAGGCCCTGAGCAAACAAAATCCAAAGGTGCAAATCTTTGCCACAGATATCGACAAAGCAGCCATTGCGACGGCCCGATCCGGGGTCTATCCCCTCAGCAATACGGAAGGCCTTTCGGCTGAGCGCCTTGCCCGTTATTTTTCGATTGAGCCCCCCTCTGCCGAGCAGGAGCAGAGCAGCTATCGCATTCACAAGACCATTCGCGACATGTTGATTTTTTCCGAACAGGATCTGATTAAAGATCCGCCTTTTTCCAGGCTGGATCTGATCAGCTGCCGCAATTTATTGATATATATGGGTGCGGCCTTACAAAAAAAATTGATTCCGCTCTTTCACTACGCATTAAACCCATCGGGTTTTCTGTTTCTGGGCACTTCTGAGACAGTGGGTGATGCCGAAGCTTTGTTTAGCACAGAAGATCGCAAAGAGAAGATCTATCGGCGCAAGCCCAATTCTCGCCAGCGGGGCCTGAAACAATTTGTTTCACCGGCGCTGAACCCGGATATGCGCTTTTCCCCGGTAAGCCATAAAAAAGGGGAACATGAAAAGCCCTCCCTGCGCGAAGTGACTGAGCAGGCGCTGTTGCAAAACGCTGTGCCTGCTGCTGCACTCGTGAAAAAAAATGGCGATATTCTCTACCTACATGGCCGTACGGGTTTTTACCTCAAGCCAGCCCAGGGGGAAGCGGGCGTCAACAATTTGATTAAAATGGCCCGAGAGGGATTGGGGCGGGATCTGACATTGGCCCTGCACAAGGCCTCTCAGCATGTCGAGGTCGTGCGTTGTAACGGGTTACGTGTCAAAACCAATGGCGATTATACGCTGACCGATCTGAAGGTCTATCCTCTGATTTGGGGACCGGGTGAGGGGCGAGAGGAAACTCTGTTCTTGGTTTTGTTGGAACAAGCCAAGTCCGCTGAAAACGACCACCATGGCCTATTGCCCCAAGCCGGTGATGAGCGGGGGGCCAGGGCGGAAGTGGGATCGGAAACGGGCTCCGACAGTGGTTCTGAAGCCCGAATTCACGCGCTAAAACAGGAGTTGCAGGCCAAAGAAGACTTTTTGAGTACTATCAATGAAGAGCTGGAAACAGCCAATGAAGAACTCAAATCCTCCAACGAAGAGATGCAGTCGATGAACGAGGAGCTGCAGTCCACCAACGAAGAGCTGGAAACGGCCAAAGAGGAATTGCAATCTATCAACGAGGAATTGGCCACCATCAACACAGAATTGCAGATCAAGGTGACAGATTTATCCCGTGTCAACAACGATATGAACAATCTCTTGGCGGGCACAGGAATTGCCACTGTCTTTGTTGACCACGATCTGCATATTTTGCGCTTTACGCCCGCAGCAACCCGGATTATCAATCTGATTCAGAGTGATATGGGGCGCCCTGTGGGCCATATTGTCTCCAATCTGGTGGGTTATGATCAGCTCTCGCAAGATATTCAGCGGGT
>CAZRFI010000053.1:7198-16689 GCA_964598905.1 uncultured Candidatus Sericytochromatia bacterium
CAGGCGCCGTGATCGGACAGTTGATCTTTGATTTAGAGCAGCAAGAATGGGATATTCCAGCGCTGAGAGTTTTGTTTGAGCAATATTTGTCACAGAGCCCAATCTGTCTTGATTATGTCTTGTCTCATACTTTTCAAAAACTCGGTTTACGGGTGCTCAATCTCAATGCCCGCCGGATTTTTAATCAGGCTGGTCAGGTCTCTTCGATTTTATTGGCGATTGAAGCGCATTTGCCTCATCAGCCGGTGGTGTAAATGAGTCATACCGATAGTCAGACAGATCCGCTGCCAGACAGTGCCCTGCACTTGCGCCAACTGGCGGAAGAACTCTACCTGAAAAAGAATTCCCAGATTTCCACAGACCTGGAAGCCATGAATGTCGATGACATTCATCATCTCATTCACGAATTGCTGGTTCATCAGATTGAGCTTGAAATGCAGAATGACGAACTGCATCGGACACAATTAGAACTTGACGACGCCCGAAGCCGCTATTTTGAACTCTATAATTTGGCGCCCATGGGGTATCTGACGGTGAGTCAAAAGGGGTTGATTCTGGAATCAAATCTCCGTGCCTCACAGCTTTTGAACGTGCCTCAGTTGGATCTCCTTACACAGCCCATTTTCCGTTTTATTCTGCCAGAAGATCAAGATATTTTTTATCATCACCGCAAAAATATTGTCGCAACGGGTCAGTCTCAGGCCTGTGAATTGCGCTTGCGTCGCCTCACAGAGGGGCAGCCAACATGGTTATATCTCAATGGCTCACTGCTCTCTTCAGATAGCCACGGGGACCCGATCTTTCTCTTGATCCTGAATGACATCAGCGAATTAAAACAATTGGAAACGGAACGCCAAGCGCGCCAAAAAGCAGAGTTTGCCAGTCAGGCCAAAAGCCGATTTTTGGCTCACATGAGCCATGAGATTCGCACACCCCTAAACGCTATTTTGGGCTTTAGTGAGCTGATGCAACAGCAATTACATGAGCCCCGCTGGCAGAGTTATCTACAGACCATCAATAGCAGTGGCAAAACGCTTTTGCACATTATTGATGATATTTTGGATTTGAGTAAAATTGAAGCCGGAAAAATTGAAATCAAACCTGTGGCGATTGATCTGCGCCAGCTTATTCAGGAACTCGACCTCTTGTTGCGAAAATCGTTTTTAGAAAAAGGACTGAGCTTTGAAATCCAGATTGCCCCAGATCTTCCGGCATCTCTCAGCTTGGATCCCTTGCGTCTGCGTCAGATTTTGCTGAATTTACTCAATAACGCGCTTAAATTTAGCTCAAAAGGCTGTGTTAAACTGCATGTTTCATATGTACCTGCTTCGGCTGAATCCGGCCAACTCAGTTTAAATGTGAGTGATACGGGGATGGGTATTTCGGATCAGTTTAAAACGCGAATTTTTCAACCGTTTGAACAAGAACCCTCTTCTGAGCAGACCTCAACTGGGACTGGACTGGGGTTGGCAATCACCTATCAATTGGTGCAATTGATGCAGGGACAGATTTTACTTGAAAGCCAGCTGGGAGTTGGGAGCGCTTTCCAGATTTTTCTGCCAGATATCCGCCAATCATCGCTCATTTCAAGTCTCGAAGTCCATTCTAATTCGCCCTTTTTGGACTTTGCGCCCGCCTGTTTATTGCTGGTGGATGACCAGCCTACCAATCTACAATTATTGCAGGCCTATCTGGAGGAGCAGCCCTTCCAGCTCTTGCTGGCTCACAATGGACAAGAAGCCTGTGAACAAGCTTTACACAGCCAGCCCGATTTGATTTTGATGGATATTCGTATGCCTGTTATGGATGGCACAGAAGCTTTGCGCCAGCTCAATTCCAACCCTATCACACAGTCGATTCCCGTCATTGCCTTGACGGCCTATTCTTTACAGCAGGAAAAAAACAGTTTTTTGGAGATGGGGTTTGATGGCTATCTGCGCAAACCTGTCAGCAAAATTGAATTGTGGGCGTGTCTGCAGTCCTTTTTAAGCCTGCAGAGTCCTGAGGCGGTGCCTCTCAATGGCTTTTTAAGCCAGGATACAAGGCTTAAAACGGAGTTGATCCTGATTTTAAAACAGGAGTGGTTGCCGCGCTGGGAGGCAATTCAGGAGTCGATGGTTGTGAATGAATTAGAAAGTTTTGCAACTGAATTATTGCTGCTTGCTGAGCGTTTTACAGAGCCCCGTTTAAAAAACTTTGCCCTGACACTTTTGAGTGATCTTCAGCAATTTGCGCTGGAGTCGGCACAAAAACACCTGCTGACTTTTCCGCTCTTTTGCCAAAGGGATGAATCGGGTGCCGGGGGAGAAATTCTGTGAAGGCCATCAAACTATGTTATTATTTCAACCGTCATGAGTCACTTAATCCTGCAAACAACACTACTACCTTCTTTGCTCCACAGCCATTTTTTGAGTCTACAAAACCGCTGTTCGGCCTTTGTCAAAAGCTGGTTGGCCTCAGACCAACAAGAACTGCTTTTGGAGCTGGCCTTGCCGCTGCAAAACCATCATGAATATTTGGCCTTGCGGCCTTTATCTGGGGGGCAGATGATTTTGCATGTGCTCAGAGAGGGCGAAGAATTGGACTATAAACAGTTGCAGCCCGCTTTGCAGGGGCTTTTGGACTGGTTAAAAGAAAACGATGCCCAGCTCGCTTTGCTGCGCCACACCTTTGGTCAATATGTTGCTCTATCCCCGTCACCTCTTTCTTGAACCCACTTTTCTCGCCCAAGGTTGGCAGGCCTGGTTGCCCGGCGACGGCTCGCTCAATCTGGAAATTGGCTGTGGTTATGGCCATTTCCTCAGCTATATGGCCAGGCGCTTTCCTGAGCAGCGCTTTATTGGGCTCGACATTATCAACAAGATTCTCTTGCAGGTCGAGCGCCGCTTGCAGCGGGAGGGCTTGGACAATGCCCGTGTTTGCAAATTGGATGCTGTGGTCGCACTGCGCGAATTATTTCCGAGCGGTTCATTGGCCAATATTTATATCCTCTTTCCCGATCCCTGGTTCAAAGAGCGGCGCTTAAAACGGCGGATCTTGCGCTCCGAGACCCTGCCGGAACTCTTGCGCGTATTAAAGCCGGGGGGCTGTTTGCATTTTGTCTCTGATGACGCAGATTATGCGGCGGATGCTTTGCAATTGTTAGAGGGCTGTTCGCGCTTGCAGGCTGTGCCTTTTCCGGATTTGGAAACCCGTACCAAATACGAGCGCAAGTGGTTGGAACAGGACAAAACCATTCACCGCTACGCCTACCAGCTTGTCGAGGGGCCTGAGCCCGCTCTTTGGCCGGGCTATGATTCCCATGCCACAATTGCACTGAGGGATTGGCAGGCCGAAACGGCGCTGCTTTTTTGGCAAAATTTTCAACCCCTTAAAGCCCTGAATCCCAATCAGGTATTAAAATTTTTGGCTTGTTATCGCTCGGGTGAGAGCCTGCTCTTAAAAGGACTGTTGGCCGATACTGGCTCTTTGGCACTTGAATTTTGGGTCGAGATCGATCCCCAAGGCCAACTCTCCTTGGCACCCCACTCTTGTTTGCCCCGCTTACAAAACCGGGCCCGTTTATTGACTGAATTGGCGGATTTAATTCAGCGCGGTATTTCGCACGACCACGGGTGAGCCTGTTGATAACCTTTGACCCTTTCAATCTGTCCATCGGGCAGGTGCAGGTCTAGATCAGGGTGTTCCTGGGCCTTAAGTAGGGGGGGGAGACAGTCTTTGTGGATCCGCTCTTGATTTCCCAAGAGGCAGTGAAGATCTTCAATTAACCCATAACAAAAGCAACAGCGCACCTCTGGATCGGGGGAGACCGAAATGAGACGTGCTGGCGAAAACTTGGATTGCACTCGGCCTGTACTAAGAAAGGCTTTCGTTTTTTAAGCTAATGTCGAGGCTGCTCAAGGTTTGTTGCATAAACACGGGCAACATGCTGCGGGGCACAGGCTCAAGCAAGTAAGCAATGTCTTTGTTTAATAACATTTGCTCGTAGAGTTCACGGGCTTTGGCCGTATCCTCGACTTCCAAGGCCCAGCGAATTTTTTTGAGGCTCTCAGCAAAAGGCTGACGCACCTTGAGGAAACGGCGCATCGTTTCATCTTGCAGACGCTCATGGGACTCCAGATACAGGGCCAGATAAGCCTGGCTCTGAAGATTGAGACGGTGGGCTTCGTGGGCAAATGGCAGCGCTTTGCCAAAATCATAACTGCGGAAAGCGGCCAAACCTTTGCGGTAATAGGCTTCTGCGATTTGAGGGGCTAATTTTTCAAGTAAAGCGGATACTTCTGCTGAAAGAGGTGTGTAACGCTTAGCGAAGTTAAGCTCTGCCTGGGTTTCAATCCACTTGCCAAGGCTTTGATAGGCTTTGGCTCTGAACACGTGCAACTCAGACCAATGAAGGGCGGAGAGATGCGCGCCATTGTATTTGCTCTCTTTCAACACGCTCAGCCCTTTTTCGGGCTCGTTTTGAATCATCCAGCTTTTGGCGAGCAACATGCGGGTTTGAAAATAGATTTGGGTATCTTCAGCGGCCCTTTCATCTTCGGGCAAGATTTTGGCTTCAATGGCTTGAAGTAATTCCTGGGCCTGATCTGGGTTGACTTCACCCAGGTAGGTCTCTGCCAATTTGAGCTGCAGGACCAAGACATCTGGGTATTTTTCGCACAGGGGTTCGAATAACTCACGGGCCCCTTCAAAATTGCCTTCGCTGAGTGTGGCCTGGGCTTTCTCATAGGTGTTCAGATCGGTCTGTTCAAGCCCATTGAGAGGGGTATAATAGGCCTCCATTTGCCTTTGGCTGTCCCACATGGTTTCATCGTTGGCGTGAGCCATTGAGATCACCGACAGGCCCATGGCCAGACTTAAACTGAGGGTAAACAGGGATTTGAGGTGGATTTGCACGGGTTAATCTCCATCTATAAAATCGTCATCGTCGTCCAAATGTATTTCGGCGAATTCTTCTTGTTCAAAAGGCAGGTACTCTTCAAAACGTGTGGGCTTATCTTCGGTATTATCATCAGGATTGAGATCGGCAGCGGGGGTTAAACGCAGTAATCTGCATGCATCCACCAGTTCAAAATGAACATTTCCGTCGGCTTCCGTGCGGATATTCAGATAGTCAAAACCGCAGACATTGAGATAAATTCTGCGGTTGGCGATCACTGTTGCGCTGTGGTGATTGGCTACCACGCTCATGATATAACCTTCACCTGAAACCCGGATGTGACCGTCAACCACTTCTGCATAGCGCACATGCCCCATGTCTCTGATAATTCTGTAGATATCTTTGAGACCGTAGACAATACCATTTTCGATAATGCAGGGGATCTGTTGATCCGGGTGCGGTTGCTTCATGCTAACTGACCTCTTTCACCACCACGGGTTTCCCTATTATACAGAATCATTCAGTCAAAAGAGAATACAGATCTCTGGGACTCAGCTTTGCATGCGACTGATCAGGCCGGTGGTAGAATGCCCTTGGATAAAAGGCATGAAAGCCACTTCTATTCCCAGTTTGAGCAGAGTTTCTCGCTCTGGCAGGGTATCCAAGCTATAGTCCCCGGCTTTGAGATAAAGATCGGGGCGCAGCACGGAGATCAGCTCATCTGCAGTATCTTGGTCAAAAAGGGTAATAAAATCCGTGCAGGCCAAGGCGGCCAAGACTTCGGCTCGGTCCATTTCTGAATTGAGCGGACGCGAAGGGCCTTTGATCGCATTTACCGAGCGATCGGTATTCACCCCAATGATCAAATGGGTGCCTTGCTTTTTTGCCGCCTGTAAATAGCGCACATGCCCAATATGCAAGAGATCAAAACAGCCGTTGGTCAAGACCAAACGGCTATTTTGCTGGCGCAGAGGTGCCAGTTGGGAGGGCAGTTGAGGGAGTTCAAAATACTTTTCAAACATTGTCTTATGGATATATTGAGGTTAACTTTCGTTTAATCTAAGCCAGAATGGAGAACATCTCCCCGATAGCTATTATAACAGTCTTGAGGTAGGGAGAAAGTCACCATGGAAATTCGTGTAAATCAGTCATCGGCTCCGGTAAAACCCGCGCAGCTCTCTGTTCCTGCGCTACGCCCGGTGGCCCTACAAGATAAGACCTATACCCAGATTCCCACCCAAGACACGGTTCATTTCAGTGCCCGTGGCAGCCAGGTTCCCTCTGCCCGTATTTCCTTTTCAGAACCTGACGCAAAAGAAAAAACTGAATTTGGCAGTGCTGTCCAGGTAGATGCCTCCAACCACAAAGAGATGAAAACCTTGCTCGGTTATTTTTCGATGACCTCAGACCAAGAACGGCAAATTCAAGCGGCAGAATCCCGGGCTTTTGATCGCTTTACTTCGGTCGGTTATTCTCCTGAGCGAGGATCGATTCAGGCGAAGATGCGCCAAGCAGCTGTTGATGTCTACAATCCGGGTTATTCGGCTCATACTTCTGCCATGAGTATCAGTGATGGCGAAAAAGATCAGATCATGGACGCCTTGAAAAAATACGGCGAAGATGTGGCTGCTATTGGTGTGACGGGCCGCAATCGCAAGGATTTGCAGCGCCATCTCGAAGACAAGTTTTTTATTACGATCTTCGACCGCGACAAAGAAGAGTTCCAGGACTATTTTAAAGGCGGCTTTCAGAACTTTGCTGCCGATCAAGCTGGCCAAAATGCCGTTAGCAACGATTTAATTCAACCCAATTCGGTTTCGACGGCCAGCGCACCGGCGGCAGTGACTGCCCAGCCAGAAGAAGAAAAATACAAATGGCGTTTTGTGCGACCGCGTGTGGGTATCAGTGTGCGCGGCTTGGATTTTAAAGAAGTCAAAGTCAAACCCAAAGTGGATTTGATCCAATTGCGTGGACCGGCCCATACCGAAGTGCGTGTGACTGCCGAGGTGCCTTTTGAGTTCAGTGGCAAAACCTATCCCGAAGCGGAGATCAGCGCCCGCCGTATGATCAATGCCAAACCTGGTGAGTATGGGACCCTCAAAGAAAATATTTATGCCGAAACCCGTGCCCATTATAATTTTGAAGAAAATCGGGTTCAGGCCACTTTGGGTGTGAGAAAACAGATTTCTCCCGACTCTTCAATGGGATTGTATGGCCTTTATAATCAGACTTTTTCGGGGCTTGAGGTCAAAGATGTCGGCATCGGTGTCAATTACCAGTCCCGATTTGAATAATTTCCCATTTGGTTGCTAAAAAAATCAGATCTGACGCTTTGCTTTCGGGACGTCTCATAGTATAGTGAACGCCATGAAAGCCCTCTGTTTGCGCCTTAAATGGATCTTCGCCTTATGTCTGCTGCCTTTGTTGGCCGGTTGCCTTTTCCGTGGCCAAGAGCAGACTTCCACGGAAACACAAGTGCTGCGCCGCAGCACGGATCCCGTCACGGTTGATTTTTGGCATACCTTTAATGATGAAGAAGCGGGTACCCTCAAAGAGGCCTTGTCCAGCTTCAAACAAGAATTTCCCTATATCACCGTCAATTTGCAACAGGTGCCTTTCTCTGATGCTTTAAACAAATACAAGACCTTGGCCCAGGCAGGTAATGCCCCCGACATTTTTAGAGCAGAAATTGCCTGGACAACCGAATTGGCCTCAATGGGCTATCTCATGTCGCTGGATGCCTTTGTCGATCAAAAAGCCCAGGCTGATTTTGTGCCACAATCCCTGGCCTATTCCCGCTACAAGAACCATATTTGGGGCCTGCCCCAAGTCACGGATTGTCTGGCCCTGTTTTACAATAAACGTTTGGTGGGGCCCGAAGCGCCCAAAACCCTTGAGCAATTTTTGCTGCGTGGCCAAGAGTTGACGGATGTCTCTAAAAAGCAATATGCCTTCTTTTATCGCGGCGATCCCTATTGGTTTACGCCTTTTGTCTGGGCCTTTGGGGGCGATCTGATCGACAGCCAAACGCTCAAAGTTAAAATTGCCGAGGAGCCCGCTGTCAAAGCGCTCAATTTCTTGATTGATCTGCGTAAGAAATACAAAATTGTGCCTGAATCGGTCGACTTTGCCAATGACTATGAAAATATGCAAATTGGCTTCAAAAATGGCCAATATGCCATGATTATCAACGGCCCTTGGTCCACGGCTGATCTGCTGGCGGGGCCTGAATTCAAAAACCCAGAAAATCTTGGCATTGCCCGCATACCTCAGGGGCCGGGTGGCTGGGGCTCGCCTGTGGGGGGGCACAATTATGTGATTGCCTCCAATACCAAAAAACTCTGGGCCTCGTGGGAAGTGATTCACTATTTGAGCCGCCCCGAAATTCAAGCTCGCTTTGCCCTCAAGAACAATTTATTGCCCACGCGCAAATCCACCTATGATTTGCCTGCCGTCAAAGCCAATCGCGTGATCCAGTCATTTAAACATGTGCTGGACGCGGCCAATACCCGGCCTGTGATTCCGCAGTCGGGTGCCATTTTTATTGATCTTAAGCCCGCTTATCAGGCGGCGCTCTTGGAAGAAAAAGAGGCTGGTACCGCCTTGAAGGAGGTTGAAGAAGCCTGGAAACGGCTTCTGAGCGCAGACTAAGATGTTAAAAGTAGAACGTCAGACCCCTTATCTTTTCCTCTTTCCTGGTTTTGGCATGATGCTCTTATTGGTATTTTTGCCTCTGTTTATAGGGATTGGCTTTAGTTTTCAAAATATTACCCAGCGCAATGCCTATGAACAGGTCTTTCGCGTCACCGAGATGCAGGCCGATGGGGCTGTGGCGGTGAAGACCGAGGTGTATCCCGCCACGGTCAAATATGTGGGTCTCGAAAACTACAATAAAGTTTTTGCCAGTCGGGATTTTTGGAAGGTCTTTGGTCAGACCCTGATCTGGACTTTTACCAATGTCTTTTTTCACTTTGTGCTGGGTTTGGGCTTGGCCCTGATTCTCAATCAGCAGCTCAAACAAAAAGCGATTTGGCGGGCGCTTTTGCTGATACCCTGGGCTGTGCCCTCCTATATCACGGCCTTTTCCTGGCGTTGGCTGTTTAACGGAGACTATGGCTTTTTTAATTATATTTTGGCCAAATTTGGGATTGCCGGGGTATCCTGGCTCTCGGATTCGACTTGGTCGATGTTTGCGGTCTGTGTGACCAATATCTGGCTGGGTGTCCCGTTTATGATGATCACCCTGCTGGGCGGGTTGCAAGGTATTCCCGAGGAACTCTATGAAGCGGCTCAAATCGATGGCGCCACCAAAGCCCAGCAATTCTGGCAGGTGACCTTGCCGATGCTCAAGCCCGTAGCAATGGTGACCGTGCTCTTGGGCATTGTTTGGACCTTTAATATGTTTAATATTATCTATCTGGTCACCCAAGACAATCCGCACACAGATATTCTTGCCACATTTGCCTTTAAGGCCTTCTTTGTGCGCGGCGAATATGGTTTGGCTTGCGCCTACGCAGTGGTGATTTTGTTCATCCTCAGCCTTTTCAGCCTGCTCTATTTAAAAGTCAACAAGGACAACCAGGTCAGCGCTTGAGGTCAGCGCTTGAGGTGA
>CAZRFI010000053.1:16789-19452 GCA_964598905.1 uncultured Candidatus Sericytochromatia bacterium
CCTGTGAGTGGGCCTGTGAAGGGTCTGGGGAATCCGCTTTTGTTTATGCGCGAAGGGCCGTCTTTGCGTTGGTGGGGACTGGCTATTTTGCTCTCATTGCTCTTGGCCCTGGCTTGGCCCTTTGAAAGTCTGCGGCTGGCTCTGGCGGGCAGCGTTGCTCTGGTTTTAGTTGTTTTGTCTCTGGCCTCTCCCCACTTATCGGCGCAGGGCGTTGCGCTTTTTGTCTTTCTCGGGATTCTCACAGCCGTCGAGGTGGGTTTTAGTTTTAAAGCCCCGCAACTCTTTGCGCTGCTGGCCTTGGCCGCCTATGCCATTCGCTGGTGTTTGGGTTCGCGTTCAGAACAAGCGTGGCCTTGGGTCTGGTGCCTGCCCTTTATCTGGATCGGCCTGTCCTGGTTGCCCTCGTTGGGGCGGGCAGAAACAGTTCATTTAGCTCTGAACCAGGATATGACGGGGATTCGCCTGTTGTTTAATTACGGGCTACTGGTTTTGACTGCGGGTGTCTTATTTGCCTCGGTGACACGGCCCGAAGCACTTTGGAACCGGATCTATCTCCTGCTCTGTTCCTGTGCGCTCTCATTGGCTGTGGGTTGGACAATGCAAGTCGGTTTTTATACAGGCTTTTATAATCCTCTTGAGTATATTGGCAAACACGCTTCCCTGGTGGATTTTTATGGTCCGTTTTTGCGCATTTCGCCGGGCACCTTTGCCAATGAATACGGCGAAATATTACAGACCGTGGGCATTTTGCTGATCGGTTTGCTCTATCTCGACCCACAGCGCTATCAAGGGCGCAAGCGCCTCTTGCTCAATCTGCTTTTGGCCTGGGTGGTGGCGTCGCTGGTGATCAATTTTACCCGGGCCTCGTGGCTGGTCTTTGTGACTGGGGCTTTTTTTCTTTTGGCTTTGGCCCGTCCACCTTGGTGGCGACTTTGTCTGTTGGGCGGGATGTTTTATGGCATTTTTGCAGGCCTCTTTCGCTTGAGTCAATTGATCAGCGAAGCGGGCCTGCTGGTGACAGTGGGGCAGCGCTTTGGTGAATTGTCTGACGTGACGGTGGAGTCTGCGGGGCAGCGTTTGGAGACCTGGGCCCTGGCTTGGCAGTATTTTCTAGACAGCCCTTGGATTGGCAATGGCCTGGGCCGGTTTGTGGGTACCCACAACGTGCCTTTGCAATTATTGGCCGAAACAGGCATCTTGGGACTGTTGGTCTTTTATGGGGCCATGGGCTGGATCGCTTGGACCTTTTGGAAAGCTTGGCGTTTGGCCCAGAACCGCGCTTTAAAAGATCTACAGATGACTTGGCTGGTGGCCTTTGTGGGCTGTCTGGCCTTTGATTTGACCAATCATGGCATTTTCCATTTTGTGCTCTGGGTCTGTATTGCTCTGGGGCTGGCGACAGCCCGCCTCAATTTAAATCAATCCAATGGGTATAAACATGCTGACTGCTGAATTACTCAGTCAGATCCAGCCTGACGATTTGGCGCAGGCGGCAGGTCTGTGGCAGGGGCAGATTCAGGCCAAAGTAGGGGATACCGAAAATCTGGTCTACCGCTGCCAGGGAGAGCCTGACTTTGCCCTGCGTTTTGTCCATCAAAGCCACCGCAATCAATTGCAATTGCAGGCTGAAATGGCTTGGTTAGAGACGTTGAGTCAGGCTGGGCTCTCTGTTTGCCAGCCCTTGTTGAGCCAACACGGTTTGTGGATAGAGCGTCAAGAGATCGGCGCAGAGATCTTTTGGCTGTCGGCTTTTGCTTGGATTGATGGGGAGCAGGTCTCCCGTGAAAATAGGCAAAGCTGGAGCCCTGAATTACTCAGGGCCTTGGGTACCTTGGCGGCCCAACTGCATGTGCGGGCCCCTGTTTTGCCTGAATCACTTTATCTGGCCCGTCCGGACTGGGTGCCCTCCTTTTTTCAGCACCGCCAAACCAAACTTGCGTCTGCTTGGTTTTGGCGGACTGTGGAAAAAGCCCAACAGGATTTACGTCTATTGCCCTCTGACCCTGACTGCTTTGGCCTGATTCATGGGGATATTCACAGTGGGAATTTTCTTTTACAAGCAGGTCAGCCTTGGCTCTTTGATTTTGATGATTGTCACCGGGGCTGGTTTAATCAGGACCTGGCCCTGATTTTGTATTATATTGTGGGCGCGCAACCTGCTCAGGATCCTGCCTATGTGGCTTATCTGACCCGTCACTTGCGTGAGGGATACTCGGCTGTGCGATCCTGGCCAGAGACCTTTGAGGCAGAACTGCCCCTGTTTTTTCACTGGCGCGATCTCCAGCTCTATGGTTTTTTACATACCCGCTGGCGCAGCATCGCTGAAATGCCTGAGCGGGCCCAACAAGCCCAAGCAAATTTGGCTGAGCGGATTCAAAATCAACAACCGGGGTTTTAATCGCCGCCGAACATATTTGAAATGGCCTCTGCCGCATCTTCGAACATTTTCCGCGTCAGGGGCGGGCCTTCGGTGACTTTTTCGATTTCTTTTTCGTGAGCCTGACTGCTGCGGATCGCTGCTTTGGTTCCTTTGATCAGCCCTTCACCGATCAAAAAGGGTGCGCCAGCGACACTGTATTCCAATCCCATCATCTTGCTTTTTAAGCCCGCTTTAAAACCTTCTCCAAATGAGTTTTCCTCATTTTCAACGAAGGCCACGTTGC
>CAZRFI010000054.1:0-19370 GCA_964598905.1 uncultured Candidatus Sericytochromatia bacterium
GTGAACCACCTCGAAGGGCATATCTACGCCAATTTTCTCAGCTTTGGCGCAGAAATTGAATTTCCGCTTTTGGTCTTGTTGGTCTCGGGGGGCCATACCCAATTGCTGCAGATGGCGGGCCACGGTCTGTATCAGGTGCTGGGCAATACCCGCGATGACGCGATTGGTGAGGCCTTTGACAAAGTCGCCCGCCTGCTGGGGCTGCCTTATCCGGGTGGCCCTGTGATCGACCAATTGGCCCGGCAGGGCGATCCCAAGGCCTTTGACTTTCCGCGCAGCATGTTGCAGGAGCAGGATTTTAGCTTCAGTGGTCTCAAAACATCCGTGCTTTACGCTGTGCGCCATTTAGAACAAAAAAAGTTGCCGATCCCGGTGGCGGACCTCTGCGCCAGTTTTCAAGCCGCAGCGATTGATACCCTGCTCGAAAAAACCCTGCGCCAAGTCGATCAACAGGGCATTCGCCAATTGTCAGTGACAGGCGGGGTCTCTGCCAATTCATACCTGCGCGAAAAACTCACTCAGGCAGCCAGAGAACGCGATCTCCAGGTCTTTATGCCTCCACTGAACCTCTGTACCGACAATGCCGCCATGATTGCCGCCTGTGGCTGGTACCAGTGGCAGCGTCAGAAACAGGATCTGCGCTTTCAGATTCAAACGCACCCACGCTTTCCTCTGCCCGTGACCGCCGGTTAAAGCCCATTTGTCTCATTTTTGAGGGTGACAAACAGACATAAGTAGCTTATTATGAGGGCATGAAGAGTTTGGGCCAGACCGCCTTGGATTACCCAGCGGCTTTTTTTGAACTGGATACACAGGGTTGCATTCTTTCCGTTCATCCCTTTTGGGAAAAATTAACGGGTTTGCAATCTGGAGCCGTGAGCGGAAAAAGCTGGTTGGAATGGATCTGTCCAGCAGAACTCAGCCAGATCCGCGCAGATTGGGAGACCTTTCTCAAACAACCCGAGGGACTCTTTGAGGCTTTTTTCAGTCCTCAAGCTGCTCAAAGCCCAAATGACTGGCTGAAGGTTCGCATACAACCTTCAACCCAAGGTTATTTGGGCTGCGTGGAAAATCACAGCCAGCTCAAACAGGTTCAACAGAGCAATTTCCACCTCAAAGAAAAATTGGGGGCGCTTTTTCGTAACAGCAATCAAATGATCGTGATGCTCGATCGTCAGCACCGGGTGACCGAATTTAATCACGTCGCTGCCATTTCTGCCCGGCAGCGCTTTTTCCGTGAAATGGAAGCGGGTGAAGACTTTACCAATTACGTGCAGTCGGATCGCTTGGACGATTTTTACAGCAGCTTTGAGCAAGCCTTGCAGGGCCAGCATGTGTTTAAAGAGCGGGTCATTTACGCCCCCGATGGCCAGGGGGTGAGTTATGAAATGGCCTATTATCCGATTCAGAACCCAAGCGGCGAGATCAGCGGGGTCTGTTTTACCGGCTTTAATATCGAGGCCCAAAAACAGATTCAACAATTGTTGCTCCACGAGCAGATCTTTGTTTCAGCCATTTTAGATACCTCCAGCGCCCTGATTCTGGTTCTCGACAGCGAAGGCAAAATTGTCAGGTTTAACCGGGCCTGTGAAGTCTTAAGTGGTTATAGTTTTAACGAAATTCAGGGCCAAAATTTTGAAGTTTTGCTCTGGCCCGAAGACCGGGAAAGTGTCTTTGCAGATTTTAAAGAGCTCAACAAAATCACCTATCCGCTCGAATATAAATTGGCCTTGCTCACCCGCTGTGGCGAAAAACGCAGTATCTCTTGGACGGCCACGGCATTGATGAATATCGACAATCAGGTCGAATACCTGGTCGCCACGGGCCTTGACATGACCGAAAGTGAAAAGACGGCCTTGGCACTGCGGGAACAGGAAGAAATCCTGCGTCAGGTTCAAAAATTGGACGCAATTGGCCAATTGGCAGGCGAAGTGGCCCATGATTTTAACAATATTCTGGCAGGCATCCAGGGCTATGCACAATTATTGGAAGAGTCCCAGGATTCTACCGCAAGCGTGCGAACTTATGCTCACGAAATTCAGCATATTGTTCAAAAAGCACGCAGTCTGACTGGTCAGTTGCTTATTTTCAGTGGAAAACACCGTCCTACACCCCGACCTGTTTATTTGAGTGATATCTTGATTCAGATGCAGCCCCTCTTTCATCCGCTGCTGGGCGAAAATATGCAACTCAAAATTGAGCAAGCATCTGATTTGCCTGCGATTCTGATCGAACCCACCCACCTCGATCAATTATTGATGAATGTGATTGTCAATGCCCGTGACGCCATGAATCGCCAAGGTGAAATTGAAATTCAGATCAGCCTGCGCCGAGAACCGGCCCCCCTCTTTGTGCCGCTCTTTGGGGCCCGTCCAGCAGGAGACTATGTCTGCATTCAAATTTGCGACACAGGCCCCGGTATTCCCCCTGAGATTCGCGAACAGATCTTCAATCCCTTTTTCACCACCAAAGCGGATGGCACCGGATTGGGTTTGGCGATTGTCTATGGGGTTGTCAATGAATACGGCGGCTTTATTCAAATCGAAACGGGTCCGACAGGTACCTCCCTGCAGGTCTGTTTTCCCGCCCTGCCCCCTCTTGCCTTGACTGCGGCTGTGTCCAAGACCCAAAGCCCCTCAAACAGATTGGGCGTGGACTGCTGCTACCTCTGTCCTGCCGAGCAAGCAGAGCTTCAGGCCGCATTGGGCTCCGACACTCAGCTTCGGATCTTTGCTGATTTTCAGAGTTGGGCCCAGGCCTCGGATTCTGCCCACATGCTGATTACCGAACTTAAAGCCGAAATCTTGACTGAAATTCATGCCTATTTTTCGTCATTTCATGCATCCCCGTCATCCCAGGCACCCACTCAGCCTGTCTCTATTCTCTATTTATCCGGCTACGAAGATGCCGATCTGGCGCTGGTGGACCAATTGGCCGCCAATGAAGACGCTTTGATTCGCCCTTTGAATCCCATTCGCTTACAGCGCTGGCTCAAAGCGCATTAAATCCCCCAGAGGCCCTGTTTTTATGTCCAACCCACAGCCCCCTTTCTTCAGACTGTTTTTAGGCACTTTGTTCACGTTTTTGCTGGCGGGTTTCTTGCCCAATGCCAGGGCTTCTGCGCTGCAAATCAGCCTAAAACAATCTGCTTCAGGTTTCAAGCAGCCCGTCTATCTGACTGCTCCCAGCGGCAGCAGCGATCTGTATGTGGTCGAACAGGCGGGCATGATTCGCCTGCGCAGCGGCAGCAAATGGCTGACGACCCCCTTTTTGGATTTGCATTCACAGGTGGTTTCAGGGGGCGAAATGGGGCTTTTGTCTTTGGCCTTTCATCCCCAATACACCCGCAATGGCCGCTTTTTTCTCAACTACACCACGGGCTCCCCGCTCAAAACCCGCATTTCGGAATGGCGGGCCAACCCCAAAACCAAGCGAGTCATTGCTGGCAGTGAGCGGGTCTTGCTCGAAATCGCCCAGCCCTACCGCAATCACAATGGGGGCCAAATCGCCTTTGGTCCCGATCAAAAGTTGTATATTGGCATGGGAGACGGGGGCAGTGCCAATGATCCCCAGGGCCATGGACAAAACCTCAGCAGTTTGCTGGGCAAAATCTTGCGCATCGACGTGGATCAGGGGCACCCTTATCGCATCCCCAGCGACAACCCCTTTCTCAAACAGTCCGGCCTGAGACCCGAAATTTGGGCCTATGGTTTGCGCAATCCCTGGCGTTTCAGTTTTGACCGTGCCACGGGCGAACTCTATGCTGGGGATGTCGGTCAAAACCGCTTTGAAGAAATTGATCTGATACAAAGAGGGGGCAATTACGGCTGGAAAATCCGCGAGGGTTTGGCCTGCTTTTTTCCCGAAAACAACTGTCCGAGCACAGGTTTAAAAGCCCCTTTGCAGGTCTATGACCACAGCCAAGGGGTCTCCGTGACGGGGGGCTTTGTCTACCGGGGCAGCAAATACCCGGCGCTTAAGGGTATTTATCTCTATGCCGATTTTGGCTCAGGCACAATCTGGGGCCTGAAGCAAAGCAAAGGCAAAAATAGCTGGAATCAAGTGCTTCTGAATTCAGGCCTGCAAGTCAGCTCGTTTGGACAAGATGGTCAGGGCGAGCTGTACTTGTTAGACTATAGCAATGGTCGCGTATTTCAAATCGAAGCACGGAGCTAAAACGGAGCCAAAAATGAACAAATGGATGAGAAAAACCGGGGGGCTATTCCTCTGGGTAATGCTGGTAACGCTGTTGGCCTGTGCACCGGCTGCCGAAGAGTCGAATAAAAAGGTCTTGCGCCTGGGCTTTGTGCCCTTTGAAACCGGTGAAGAACTGCTCAAAGATATTCAACCCCTGCTCAATGTGATTGAAAAAGGCATGGGTATGGAAGTTCGCCCCACCGTCGCGGCAGATTATACTGGCGTGATTGAAGCGCTGAAGAACAAACAGCTGGATGCCGCTTTTCTCAGCCCCGCCTCGTATGTCTTGGCCCAGCAGGAGGCCAATGTGCGGATTATTGTCAAATCCCAGCGTGGGGGTTCGGCCTATTATTATGGGGCGATTATTGTGCGCACTGACAGCCCGATCAAATCGGTCAAAGACCTCAAAGGCAAAACCTTTTCTTTTGGCGATCCGATTTCTACCACCGGGCATATCTTTGCCCGCAAAATGATGCTGGAAGTGGGGATTAACCCCGATAGCGATCTGGACAAAGTTGTCTATTCTGGCAGCCACGACGCCACCATTCTGGCGGTGCTCAATAAAAAAGTCGATGGCGGCGCGACCTATGCCGACGACAACAAAGGCCAATCCAGTGCCTGGAGTCGCTTTCTCAGCCCCCAAGATCAAAAACAAATTCGCGTTTTGGCCTATACCGAACCGATTCCTTCGGATTCGATCTGCGTCAGCCAGGATTACCCCCAAGAGCTGATGGATCGCCTGCAGAAGACCATTTTGGACTATAGCCAATCGCCCGAAGGCAAAGCCCTGATCAAAAAACTCTACCATTTTGATGGCTATGTCAAAGCCTCAGATGCTGATTACCAATCGATCCGCGATGGCTTTGCTGCGGCTGGGATCGATCTCAAGAGCAAGCTCAAAAAAGACAAATAGCGCTTTTTAACCAGAAAAGCCCCGGCGTGATTTCACGCTGGGGCTTTTGTCTAAAACAAATCTGGGACTAGAGCAGGGCCAGCTCTTCGTTCTCAGCAGCACTGGCTTCGGGCAAAACAAAGTGGTTGTGAATCACCTGCATGGCCTGTTTGACTTCGCTGCGTGCCACCACACAGGAGATTTTGATCTCTGATGTGCTGATCATCTGAATATTGATGCGGGCATGGGAGAGGGCCTCAAACATCTCTGCCGCAATGCCGGGTGTGCCAATCATGCCAACACCCACAATTGAGACCTTGGCCACGTCCTGGTCGTAGACCACGTCGCGGGCACCGAGTTTTTCGGCGACCTGCTGGGTAATTTCAATCGCCTGGGTCAGGTCGTCTTCGTGCACCGTAAACGCGATATCGTTGGTGAGATTCTCCTGCACCGACTGAATAATCATGTCCACGCTGATGGCTTTTTCAGCCAGGGCGCCAAAGAGTTGGGCGGCCACACCTGGGCGGTCCGGCACGTGGCGAATCGCCACTTTGGCCTGCTTGGCATCAGCGGTAACACCTGTTACAGGGCGGTGAATTTCGAGATCCTTCATGGGTTTGACATAGGTCCCTTCATTGGTATTAAAACTGGAACGCACATGCACCATGGTGCCGTATTTTTTGGCACATTCCACCGAACGGGGGTGCAGCACCTTGGCGCCCAAATGGGCCAGTTCCAGCATTTCTTCGTAGGAAATTTCAGCTAATTTGTGGGCTTCGGGCACCACATTGGGATCGGTGGTATAGACCCCGTCGACATCGGTATAAATTTCACAGACAGCGGCATCCAATGCCCCTGCCAGCGCCACTGCGGTTGTATCCGAGCCGCCGCGCCCCAGGGTTGTGATCTGTTGATCGGGGGTGACGCCCTGGAAACCGGCCACGACCACAATGCAGTCCTCGGCCAGATGTTTTTGAATGGCTTCGGTGTCGATATTGATAATTTTGGCTTTGTTGTGGCGGTTTTCGGTAATAATTCCAGCCTGAGCGCCCGTCATTGAGACGGCTTTTAAACCCAGTTCATGCAGGGCCATGCAGAGCAGGGCAATTGAGACCTGTTCGCCAGTGGCCAAGAGCATGTCCATTTCGCGTCCATGGGGTTGGCTGGCGATTTCGCGGGCCATGCCCACGAGTTTATCTGTGGTTTTGCCCATGGCGGACACCACCACCACCAAACCTTGGGGACTGTCTTTTTTACTTGCGGCCACGCGGCGGGCCACGTTCTGAATACAGGCGACATCGGCCATTGAAGAGCCGCCAAATTTTTGTACAAGAATAGGCATCGGATTTCTGCTTTTCTACTTCACTTAGAGCGTTGTGGGTCTTAGAACAGTCTCTTGACGTGTCATACGTGAGAGTTGCACTCTCAGTATATAACCACGGCCCCCTGGGTATCTAGGGATGCAATCACATAGTCGCAGGAAATCCCCTGCTTGTTCCATTCGGCTTGCATTGCCGCAGCAACTCTTTCAGCCCCTTCACGGCAGAGGGCCAAGAGACTGGGCCCTGCTCCGCTTAATACCGAACCCAACGCACCAGCCTGGCGGGCCGCTTGCATCACTTCGGGCATGCCTGGTACCAAGGCTTGGCGATAGGGCTGATGCAGGCGATCGTTGAGTCCCAAACGCAAAAGATCGTCGTTGTTTTGGGCCAGACCCGCCACCAGGGCTGCCAAATAGCTGGTATTGGCAATACAATCTGTCCGGCTGAAGCGCTCAGGCACCACCGAACGGGCTGTTTTTGTCTCCAATTCAAACTCGGGAAAACAGACCACCCAATTTAAGTTTGTGGGGACTTGCAGGGGAAAAGAGGCATAGCCCCCTGCTGTTTCCAGGCTGAGAATACAGCCCCCAAGCAAAGCTGGAGCCACATTGTCGGGATGCCCTTCCCAGGCGATTGCTTTTTGCAAAATTTCAGCCTGAGAAAAAGGCTGCTCAAGCCAGGCGTTGGCCGCCAGCAAACCGGCCACAATCGCTGTCGAACTGCTGCCCAAACCGCGGGCAGGGGGAATCGCCATTTCCAATTCAACCGCAACAGCCGGTGTGGCTTGCTGCCGATCTTGAAAAAGGGAATGAAAGGCCTGCCAAACCACATTGCGCTGATCCAGCGGGAAATTGACCTCGGCGCCAAAACGACCCGTGGCAGTGATCCGCACATAACCAGTGTCTTGCTCAGGCAAGGGCTGAAAAGCAAAAGAATTATACAGACCCAGGGCTGTGCCAATCAGATCGTAACCGGCCCCCAGATTGGCTGTGGTCGCCGGTACCCGAACAAGCAGGGCCTCGCGCATCTTATTTCAGCTTGCCGTCGGCTCCCACGCTAACCTGGACGCCAAAGGTGGCACTGATCAGCTCTTGAATGCGGTGAGAAGGCAGATAGAGCTGAATAAAAAAGACCCGGCGCTGTTCGTCGTAATGGCGCCTACGAGAGACAATATTGCCCAATTGACGTTCCAATTGATAAGCTGCGTCTTCTTCAGACACGGTTTCTTTTTGGTCTGATTTGTAAGCGACGTAAGCTTTGGCCAATTCGCGGGCCACCATTTTGCGGGCCTCGCGCAGGGCATTCTCTTCAGCCAGTTGAGCTTCATCCCCTGCATTGGTGCTGTATTCAGAGGCACTGTAACTTGCCACGCTTAAACCGGTGCCATCCCAGCGAGCGGGGCTTTCCGCCCAATCAGGCCGATCGATCACCCCTTTTTGGGTTGCGCAGGCCACCAGAATCAATGCCGAAGTCAGGAGCAGGAGGGAACGGACAAGATGTGGCATGAAGTATTCCTCACAGGGGTTCAATTCTCCGGTGCGATCTCATCCGGATGCTTCATTATACCTCAAAACAAAAAGGAGCCCGCTTTTTCAAGCAGGCCCCTCTGATTTAAACGGCCGGATTAATTGGTTGTGGTCGTCACTGTGGCTTTCAGAGAGTGATAAATATCTGAATTGACCGGATCTGAGGCGCTATTGCTCCAGATCGCAGAGATACGACCGCGGCTGTCAACCACCACCAAGGGCTTGTCTGCAGGCACCTTGTTTTGAGAGGTGGGCAAATTGTCAAAACCTTGGAAAGGTGTTGCTGTTGCCGATGCCGAAGCTACAGGTACCGGCGTCGCAGTCGGATCGGGAGTGGGTGTGGCGAAGGCTGATGGCGTGGCAGAAGGGGTTGTCGAAACCGTGCCTTGGGGCAGTTCCCAACCTTCATTGGTTCTGCGGCGGTAGCGCAAAACGGGGGTGCCATCATTCAACGATGAGGCCCACACCAAATTGACATTGCCAATATTGTCCAGGAACAGGGTTGCATGGCTCAAAACGGGCAAGGTTACACCATTTACTTCGTGGGCAGGCTCCGAACGTGACCAGGTTTTGTTCGAGCGGAAGACATATTGAATCGTGTCTTGATCGCGGCGAATCAGGTGCAGACGGTTGAGTAAATCGACCCGTGCATCGAGGCTGCGGGGTAAATTGCCTGCCGCACCCTGATTAAACGGCACCTCTTCAATCGCCTGGAACTCTTTTCCATCATAGCTGATGTACTGAACGCGTGAGGTGTCTTCCACTTCCCAAACGATGTGCAGACGACCATCGGTGCCAATATTCAACTTAGGCCGATAGGACTGGGTGGTGGCAGCCGAGAGCTGTATGGGCTCCAGCCATTTGCCATTTTGCAATTGACTCAGATAGACCGTTTTCACACTGTTGAGCAATTGGCTCCAGACCGCGTAGACCTGACCATTGATCGGGTTGACAGCAATATCTGGATTATCTGCTTCAACATCGCTGGTGGGGGACAAACCGGAGATGATCAGGGGTTTGCTCCAGTTCACACCATCAAAGCGGCTGTAAACAATTCGGCGACCGCGGAAATCGGTATTGTCGCTATTGGCAGACCAAACCACATGGGGAGAGCGGTCTACGCCAACGGCAACCGCAGGATTGCGCGCACCCCGGAATTTATCGCTGCCAGAGACAGAGACAAAACCCGAAGGTTGGGTCGAGACATTGCGGTTATCGGTGGACCAAGTTTTGCCGTTGTAGCGGCTGTAAAAAATTGAGCCACTTTCTTTTTCTTCCTGAAAGCCATCTTGGCGCCAAACCACATGAATGCTGTCTGAGCCATCCATTTCAGCATCGGGCTGATCGGAGGAACCAATATTGCCAGAGGCATTGATCGGGGTGGCCGACCAACCCACCTGTTTGACTTCAAAGTCCAGTGTGGTCTGTGAATTGGTTGTGATTGTCGTCGCTTTGGCCGCACTCAGCTCATTCAAACTGGTAATGGTATCTCCCTCTACGCGATAGCCAGAGGCCACTACCCGCACCGTCCATTTGCCAGGGGGCACATTGTCAATGCGGTAATCCACAGTTGAAGTGGTGGTGGTTGTGGTTGAGCTGGACGCGGTCACCTCTGGCGGAGCCACCACAATGACAGGCGAAGAAACGGGGTCATTGCTAAAGACCACAGCGGCATCTCCGGCTTTGAGGCCTTTGATCGCGCCGGTAATATTGCCGGGACGCAAAACGGGATTGGCAGGAACAATCGAAGGCACTTTGCCTTTGCCCAAAACAATCGCATCGACAAAAGCGGTGTGATTGACCAAGAAAGGATTGGCGGCGCTTTTGCCTTCGACAATCAGATTCATCAATTTGGTGGTGTCTACCGCTGCTGCTGCGGCTGCATCACGGGCTTTGACCTGTTCTAAAACAGTGGCAACCGCTGTTGTCAACGGATTGACATCCACATCGGGCGTCACCTCAGAAGACTCAACACTGAACACCCCTTTGACCATCGCGCCCTGAACGGCTTCGAGATCATCCATGCCCTCAACAGAAATCAGGTAATTTTTGCCCAAAGGTACCTTAATGGTGGCTGTCATGCCACCTTGGGTAATCGGGATGATCTTTTCTGCGACAAAGTCACTGACCACATTGGTAATGGTCACTTTGATGCGGTTAATGCGGCCTTCTTCAATCGATTGGGTGCTAAAGCCATGGTAAGCGCTCAGAGCGGGGTAAGCTTTAGGGGCCGGAAGATCGATGTGCAGGCGAATCGCTCCGCTTTCGGTATTGATTTGCAAGACACTCTGATTCAACGAGGAAGACGTATTGAGTGGAACGGTTTGACAACTCAACACACCGGCCAAGGAAACGGAAACTGCAATGATGAGTCCTGTGATTTTTTTGTTTCTGACTTTCACAGTTGAACTTACTCCGTAAACTTGATGTGGGCCCGGATAGTGCCTTCCTGGACCTGAATCTGAATAATATTGCTGGTGACATTGCCTGCGCTGGCAATCAGGTTGGTGGTCCCTGTTGCAACAGCGGTCACCACGCCCGTGCTGTTGACGGTGGCAATTGACTCATCGCTGGAAGACCAGGCAAAGGTCAAATTGGAAATGGCCTGACCCAACGAGTCTTGGCCGATGGCCACAAATTGACGCTGTTCACCCAAACGGCTGAACTTAAACAAGGTGGGCTGGGCTGCTTCATTTTCAGGACGAATCACAATGGTTCGCAATTTTGCCAATTCTGCAGACGTCGCATCATCGGATTTAATTCCGGTGCTCGGACTGGCAGGGGTGGTGGGAGTGGTTGCTGCTGCACTAGCAGGAACAATGGTCACCAGCGCCTTGGCTTCACGGCCCAGACTCTCGGCTTTAATTTGCGCATTACCGGGCTTGAGGGCGGTAATGTTGCCATTATTGTCAATCGTCAGAATTTCGGGACTGAGACTGCTCCAATTGGTGGGCAGATCGCGCTTGATATCACCATCTTGATTGAGTAGCGCAGACACCTTGGTGGTTTTTCCCACTTCAAGTGAGATGGTCCCAGGTTCAATTACCAGTCCAGTACCCGCAACCGGTGCGTTGGTAGCTGGCGTGGGGGTAATAATTGGATTGTCATTGTTGCTGCAGGCGGTAACCATGAGCAGGGACAGGATCAGGGTAGAAAAGATTTTGCTGGACAAACGACCCACTCCTCCTAAGAATGTACGGTAAGCATCGGCATGCCGGGATATCGGCTTAACTCTCTGCCTGATAATTTCAGACTTAAGTATAGCACAGAGGTTTTTTCCAAATAAACACTTTAAAAATCAGGCTTAAACCCCTTTATGGGTCGCTTATGCTGATGGATCAAGATTAAGTCAAACAATTAAAATTTAACAAACAAACAAAAATTTAATGAAAAATTAAAAATAGACCCCCCTCATATTAAAAAAAAATCCGTTTTTAGGGGGTTTTTAGGGCCACAATCAGGCTTTGTTGGTTGCGAATCAAATTGAGCAGGAGCACCTTTTCGCTGCCCATTTGATTCAATTGGGCATAAAAATCCTGCACACTGCCCACACTTTGGCGATTGGCTTCGGTGATCAGATCCCCCACACGCAAGCCCTGTTGATAGGCCTCACTTTCGGGTTTTAATTTAGCCACCACGATGCCTTCTAAATCTGCGGGCAGACCCATTTGCGCGCGCAATTGGGGCGTGAGCGCTTGTACTTCAAAATCCAATTTTTTGAGTATTTCAGGGCGTGTCGGCTCAAAGGGATTGGCATTTTCGGCACTCATTTCGCGCAAAACGGGTGCCAAATTTAGGGTTTGACCATTGCGCAAAAGTTTGACCTGTACTTGGCTACCGGGTGCTGTCAGGGCAATCTGATTGCGAAACATCTGCACTTCGCTGACGGGTTGTGCATTTAAACCCGTAATCAGGTCATATTTCTTAAATCCGACTTTGGCTGCGGGAGAGTCTGGAAAGACGTCCATCACCAAAATGCCGGGGGTATCTACGGGGATTTTGAGACTTTTGAGAATGAGTTCATCGGCAGGCCCAATCAAGACGCCTAATTGAGAGCGAATCACCCGGCCATGGGCAATCAGGGAGTCCATTACCTTGCGGGCCAGGTTGCTGGGAATGGCAAACCCAATTCCCATATAACCATTGTTTCGGCTGGCTATGGCGGTATTGATACCAATCACTTCGCCTTTGATATTGACCAAGGCCCCACCGCTGTTGCCGGGATTAATCGCGGCATCGGTCTGGATAAAATCTTCAAAATCGGCCACGCCAATATCGGCCCGGCTCTTGGCGCTGATAATCCCCGCTGTGACCGAAGACTCCAAGCCAAACGGACTGCCAATCGCCAAGACCCATTCTCCGACACGGATTTTTTCAGAGTCGCCCAAAACGGCGGCCTGGAGATTGTTGGCGTTTTCAAGTTGAATCACGGCCAAATCCGAAGGGGGGTCAACCCCCACAATGCGGGCTTGAAAGGTTTTGCCATTGGGCAGAGACACTTCAATTTCACCTGCGTTTTCAACCACATGGTGATTGGTCAGAACATACCCTTTGTCTGCCTCTACCACCACCCCAGAACCCAAACCGTTTTCTTTGTCGCGCTCGGTCGGTGGGTGAGAAAAACCATATTGGTCTTTGAATTTTTCGCGGTCCAGACGCGACTCTGGTTTGAGTTTAGCCGCATCTTTGCTGATGGTCGAAATACTCACGACCGTGGGGGTCACCCCCTGAGAAATTGCTTTAAAATCCCGGCTTAGCTCCTGGCTGATGCGTGAGGTTTTGCTCGCCCCCCCCTGGGCGGCCAGGGTCTGTTTGGACTGTCCGGCCGGACAGCCAGAAAGCAAAAAAACCAGACTAAAACTGGCCAACAGCGCCGTCCGAGCCGAAGCGGTAAATGATAATTTCATGAGGCATGAAGCCTTTCCAAGCGGGGTTTGAAAGTTTAAATTCCACGCGTTTTCAACGTGTTTGGGCACAGCCTAATTATAACAACCCCATCGCCTGCTCAGAAGGGCTTTCGATTGACAGGGTCAATGTGCCCTCGTTACACTCGGGGGGTATCTCTCAGCCCCAACCCCCTTTCAGGAGTCCGCCATGAAATTGATTCTTCGCTCGCTGGCCATTGTCTTGCTCAGCACGTCGTTCTTTGCCTGTAAACCCGCTCAAGAAGCCCAAGATACGGTCAAAGATGGCCTTAAAACCACCACCGATCAAATTGACAAAGCCAAGGTGCTTTCAGACTTAACCCAAGTCACTGGCGCGCTGGCCACTTACCGCATTCAAAACGATGGCAAAAACCCTGGCAGCATTCAAGATCTCAAGCTAGAGTTAAATTACCCCCAGGATCTGGTCTATGACCCCAAAGAGGGCAAAGTTCGCAGCAAGACCTTCCCTGATCTCTAAAGTCAACGCTAAAGCCAAATGAAGACCCAAATATGAGACGTGGACTGCTGACCTTTTTAAGTGCGCTGGCTGTGATGGCCGCTGGCCCGATCTTGCTGTTTTTGAGCGCCTTTCTGCTGACTTGGAAAGAGTATCACGTGCCTGCCACCGTGAGCAATAATCCCACTTTGCCACGTCTGATTATCGATCAAGTCACCCTGCATTCTGAGGGTTTTGGCGATCGGCAAGCACCAGTGCTGCTGGTCTTACACGATGGTCCAGGCCAGGATTACAGCCAACTTTTGCCTTTAAAGGCCCTCGCCGATCGCTACCGCGTGGTTTTTTATGACCAGCGCGGCAGCGGTTTATCTGCGCGGGTCCCCACTGAAAAGCTCACGATTCAGGAAAGTCTCAAAGAACTCGAAAAGGTGATTGAACAGGTCTCCCCCGAGCGTCCCGTGAGCCTCTTTGGCCATGGTTGGGGGGGGATGTTGGCCGCGGCCTATGCGGGCAAAACACCCGAAAAAATTGACCAATTGATTCTGGCAGAACCCGGCTTTCTCAATACAGATATGGCCAATCGGATTTTGCCTGCGCTCTCGCGCACCTCAGCTGGTTTTATCTGGAATACCACATTGGCCTGGGTGCGTTCATTGCATATCCATGGCCCTGACAGCGATGCCTCCGCTGACTATGTCTATTCCCAAATCTACTTTCAACCCCGTTATCACTGCATGGGCCAAGCTCCCCAGAAACTGCCCCTTCAGCGCAGTGGCTTTCGCGCCTGGAAGACCATCACCCAATCGACCTTTAGCAAAGACAATAAAATTGCGATTGACTTTGTGCAGGGTTTGTCCCAATTAAAAGAACCCGTTTTGTTCTTGGTGAGCGAGTGCAATTCACTCACCGGCAAGGACTTTCAAACCCGGCAAATGCGCCTCTTTCCCAAAACCCAGATGGTCTTGATCAAAGGCAGTGGTCATGCCTTTTTTCAGGATAAACCCACAGAGAGTCTGAAACACATTCGCGGGTTTTTGAACAAAAAATAAGCCTCGCTTTTGGGCCCCGTTTTGCTTATTTGGATGATTTCGCTTGATTATTCGGCATCTGATGCGTTTTAATCAAAACAGAAAATCTTATTCAAGTTTTGATTTGGGGGAAAGAAACGTGAAGGTGGTTGTTTTATCTCGCGATTATATGCCTTTGATGTACTGTGATATCCGGCGTGCAATTGCGCTGGTTTACAGTAACAAAGCCGAAATTGTCAAAGAAAGCGGCAGTTTTTTGCGCTCAATTTCATCCCGGTTTCCGATTCCGCAGGTGATTCGCCTGTTGGGGAAACTGGTCAAACATATTGTGCCCAAGGTAACTTACACCCGCAAAAACGTGCATATTCGGGATAATTATACCTGCCAATACTGTGGCTCGCGGGAGCGACTCACATTGGATCACGTCATGCCTGTTTCGCGTGGCGGCAAAAGCACCTGGGAAAATGTGGTCACCGCCTGTTATCCCTGCAATGCGCGCAAGGGCAGCAAAACCCCCGAAGAAGCCGCCATGCCGCTGCCGATGACTCCGCGCAAGCCCAGTATTTTGATGCAGATCGACTGGCATCAATTTTTTAATCAGGCTGAAGCCTGAGCCTGAGAACTCAGGCCCGTCCCTTGACTGGCTGTACGTCCCAGACCAATTTCGCATAATCCATAATCGTGCGATCAGAAGAAAAATACCCCATTCTGGCAATGTTCAGAATGGCTTTCTGAGCCCAATGGCTCTGGTTGATGTACAGCCTTTCTACTTCTTGCTGTTTGAGAGCATAGTCATCGAAGTCTGCCAGCACCATAAAATAATCTCCGCGTTCAAGTAAGGCGGAGAGAATGGGGGCAAAGAGTTCGGGGTCTTCGGGGCTGAAAAAACCCTCTCGCACTTGGTTCAAAGCCAATTCCAATTCGGGGTTTTGGGCGACATAACTTTCAGGGTCGTAGCCAGAAATACGCAAATCTCGCACTTCGTCGACGGTCATGCCAAAGATAAACATATTTTCACGGCCAATAAAGTCCATCATTTCAATATTGGCCCCATCAAGGGTGCCAATCGTGAGTGCGCCGTTCAGGGCAAATTTCATATTGCCCGTCCCAGAGGCCTCAAACCCCGCTGTTGAAATCTGTTCAGACAAATCTGAAGCAGGGAAGAGATGCTCGGCCAGCGAGACATTGTAATTGGGAATAAACATACATTGCAGTTTGCCTTGCATATCTGGGTCTTGGTTGATTTTCTCGCCAATGCTGTTGATCAATTTGATATGCAATTTGGCAAGAACATATCCGGGGGCGGCCTTGCCCGCAAAGATCACTGTGCGGGGGTGAATGCAGGCTTCTGGGTCGGCTTTGATGCGGTTGTAGAGGACGATTGTGTGCAAAGCAGCCAGCAATTGACGTTTGTATTCGTGAATTCGCTTGATTTGCACATCAAAGATGGCCTGGGTATTGAGTTCGAGGCCATGCCGACTCTTGAGATAATCTGCCAGATTGTGTTTGTTTTTGAGTTTGACAGCTTGAATCGACTTTTGGAAAGCCGGATCTTCAGCATATTTTTCGAGCTGTTTGAGCTCATCGAGATGATTGACCCACCCTTCACCGAGCTTGTCGGTGATCAGGTCAGAGAGCAGGGGATTGCACTGTTTGAGCCAGCGCCGGGGCGTAATCCCGTTGGTGATATTGATAAATTTTTCGGGCCAGAGTTGGGCAAAATCCCGAAAGATCGTTTTTTTCATCAGGTCGCTGTGCACGGCGGAGACGCCATTGACGCGGTGGGCAGCCACCACTCCCAAATGCCCCATTTGCACCATCGGGGTCTCACCCTGGGAAATAATCGAGAGATGTTGTTTTTGGCTGAGATCTTGACCAGAATTGAGGGTGATCTGGCTGAGAAAACGGCGGTTGATCTCATAGACCAATTCCAAATGGCGGGGTAAAAGCAGTTTCATCAGCGAAACGGGCCATTTTTCCAACGCTTCTGGCAGGAGCGTGTGATTGGTATAAGAAATGGTTTTGCGGGTGATGTCCCAGGCCAAATCCCAGGGCAGGCGTCGGATATCCACCAAAATCCGCATCAATTCGACAATCGCCAGATTGGGGTGGGTATCGTTGCATTGGATGGCCACCGCTTCGGGGAATTTGCGCAAATCGCTGAACATGCTGTCAAAGCGCCTGAACATATCCTGAATCGACGCGGCTACCATAAAGTACTCCTGTTTGAGGCGCAATTCTTGGCCGACAAACTCTTTGTCGTTGGGGTAGAGCACACGCGAAATATTTTCATTCAGGGTCTTGTCGCGCATGGCGTTCATATAATCGCCTTCGTTAAAACGGGCCAAATCCAGCGAATGCACCGACTCGGCTTTCCAGAGCCGCAGGGTGATGGCCTTGTCGTTGCGATAGCCGGGAATGGGCGTATCATAGGCCACGGCCAAAACCTGGTCGCTGTTCTCCCATTTGACAAAGACCTCGCCATCGGCGTCTTCGTAATAATTGCTCTGGCCATAAAAATTGATCTTAAATTGCACTTCGGGCCGAACAATATCCCAGGGATTGCCATAGCGCAGCCACTGATCGGGTGCCTCTACCTGAAAGCCCTTGTGAATGCGCTGGTAAAAAATGCCATAGTCAAAGCGAATGCCATAGCCCATGCCCGCAATGCCCAAGGTTGCCATTGAATCGAGGAAGCAGGCTGCCAGCCGTCCCAGACCACCGTTGCCCAGGCCCGCATCCCATTCAGCACTGCGCAATTGATCGTAGTCGATGCCCAAATTTTTGAGCGCCTGTCGGGTTTCTTCTTGAATCCCCAAATTCAAGAGACAATTGTCGAGCAGGCGCCCAATCAGGTATTCCATTGAGAGGTAGTAGACCTGTTTGGTCTTTTTTTGGTGAAAATCGTTCTGGGTGTCGAGCCAGCGATCGTGGAGGCGGTCGAGCACGGCCAGCACCAAGCTTTGGTAATTGTCCCATTGGGTTGAAGAGTAATGGTCTTCGGCCAGGGTATAACGCAGATGTTCGCGGATATCCGTCTCAAGTGATTGGGTATCGAGACCTGTGCGGGGATTGGGCAAATGGCGCATGGGAAATCCTTTCCAAATAGACAACCTTTAAACTGTGCCACCAGTGTACCAAATCGTGAAGCGGTGGGTTAGAATACTAAATCAGACAGATTTGTCAGATTTTCCTGCAAGCCCCACAGGCGCTATGCTATCCCGCATGTTATAGCCGGCGCTATCCAACCAAGCAAACGAAACGTGAATCTTTGGAGTTTTCTCATGAAGCATCCCTATCAAGACTTTATTTCCCAAGTTGAAAAACCCGGCCGCTACCTCGGCGGCGAATACCTTGCTGTGCGCAAAGACTGGGACAGCACCCCCGTGCGTGTGGCCCTGACCTTTCCTGACCTCTACGAAATTGGCATGTCGCATATGGGCATGAAAATTCTCTATTCGATTCTCAATCAACAGGAAGATATCTTGGTCGAGCGGGCCTATACCCCCTGGTTCGACATGGAAAAAGCCCTGCGCGAACGCGATCTGCCGATCTACAGCCTGGAAAACACCCGCCCCCTGCAAGATTTTGATATTTTGGGCTTTTCGCTGCAGTACGAAATGACCTATACCAATATCCTGACCATGTTGGACCTCTGCAGCATTCCAATTCGGGCCGAAGACCGCGATCTGAGCTTCCCACTGATCATTGCCGGTGGCCCCTGCGCTATGAACCCCGAACCGATGAGCCGCTTTATTGACGCCTTTGTGATCGGCGATAGCGAAGAAATTTTCCCCAAACTGGCCCGCAGCTACGTGCAATTGCGCGAAGCCGGTCTGCCCAAAACCGAAATTCTGGTCGAATTGGCCAAACTCGGAGGCATCTATTGCCCGGCCCTTTACAGCACCCGCGAAGAAGAGATCACGGGTTTTACGGTTGTGGCCGAGCCGCTCTTTGAAGGTGTGCCTGCGATTGTGCGGCGCACGATTGTCGAAAATATCAACGACTACCCCTATCCTTCGGACTCACCTGTGCCTTTAACTGAAGCGGTCTTTGACCGTACCACGATGGAAATTGCCCGTGGCTGTACCGAAGGCTGCCGCTTCTGCCAGGCAGGGATTATCTACCGCCCAGTGCGCGAGCGCGACCCCGAACAAATTGTCGATTCGGTCTTGGCCAGCATCGACAAAGCCGGTTACGACGAAAGCAGCTTGACCTCGCTCTCGACCGCGGACTTCAGCTGTGTCTCGCCCCTGGTTAAAAATTTAATGGGCAAACTCAAAGGGCGGCGAGTCTCGCTTTCGGTCTCTTCGCTGCGGGCCTACGGCCTGACAGGGGACCTGCTCGACGAAATTGCCGACGTGCGCAATACCAGTTTGACCTTTGCCCCCGAAGCGGGCACCCAGCGCATGCGGGACGTGATCAATAAAAATATCACCGAAGAGGACGTCGCCCAGAGCGCGCACAATATCTTCTCGCGTGGCTGGCGCAAAATGAAACTGTATTTCATGATTGGCCTGCCGACCGAAACAGACGAAGACGTGATCGGCATTGCCGAGACCTCTGTGCGCATGCTCAACATCGCCAAAAAATATTACAAACACTGGAAAATGGTCAATGTGACCGCCTCCATTTCTTCGTTTGTACCCAAGCCGCACACGCCTTTCCAGTGGTGCCAAATGATGGACCTCTCAGAAATTCAGCGCAAACAGGGCATCTTGATGGGCCTCGCACGCAAGCACCAGATTGGGATCAAATGGCACGAGTCGCTGATTAGCCATATCGAAGGGGTGATGTCACGCGGGGACCGCAAGGTCTCCGACGTGATTGAAAGGGCCTGGAAAAAAGGCGCGCGTTTAGATGGCTGGGGCAATTTCCTCAAGTTTGAAGAGTGGATGACGGCGATGGAAGAAGCTGGAATCGATAAATACACCTATTTGCGCACGATTCCGCTCGACTCCCAATTGCCCTGGGGCCATATCCACGTGGGGGTCGAACCCAAATTTTTGCTCCAGGAATACAA
>CAZRFI010000055.1:0-1203 GCA_964598905.1 uncultured Candidatus Sericytochromatia bacterium
ACCATCCACTTGGCCCAGTCGGGGTGGAAAAGCACCTGTTTGATGCCCCAAGCCAAGGAGTCGGGAGAGCCTTTGTAGGTTTTCATACCGGTCACGCCGTGTTCGACAATACCACCGAGGCCGCCGGTATCCGAAACCACGACGGGGGTGCGTGCTGCCATGGCTTCTAGGGCGACAATGCCAAAGGGTTCGTAGAGGCTGGGATAAGCGGCCACATCGGCCACGCGCAACAATTTGAGCAGGTCTTCGTCGGAGACATAACCGGGCAGGCTGACCCGATCGGCGATGCCCAGGGCCTGAGCGCGGTAGCGCAATTCATCCAACATGCCGCCTTTGCCTGCGATCACAAAGCGGGCGTGGGGTACCTCGCGCAGTACCTCTGCAGCAGCATCGATCAAGATCTGAAAGCCCTTTTCGGGCACCATCCGGCCCACTGAGACAATCAGGGGCTCATGATCCATTGCCAAGCGGCGGCGGAAGTCCATGGCATCGGGGAAGGGGAAAATGAACTTATCCCGTTTGATACCATTGGGAATAATATCTATTTTGCTCGCGGGCAAATTGTAATTGCCCATCACTTCATCTTTCATATAGTCACTGCAGACAATCGTTCGCCAGGCCTCATAATTGAGATACCATTCCATGCTGTGAACATAGTTCTGAATTTTATTGTGAATCCCGTTCCAGCGGCCCGACTCGGTGGCGTGAATGGTGGCTACGAGCGGTTTGTTGTACATGTGTTTGAGGGTGATGGCGGCGTGGGCGACCAGCCAATCGTGGGCATGGATAATATCGACCTCTTGGGTGGCCATCAAGTCCATCGCGGTGCGAATAATGCCAAAATTGAAATGTAAGACCCAGGAAAAAAAGTCGGGGGCTTCAAACTGAAAATCTTTGACACGGTGGATGTCTACGCCATTGACTTGGGCGTATTTGGGCGTGCCCGGATGGTCGGCGGTGATGACATCAACCTTTTCCCAGGCATGGACCAGGGCTTCTGAAATTTCCTCACTGTGACGGGCCAGGCCCCCCACCACTCTCGGGGGATATTCCCAGGTCAGTTTCAGAATATTCATGTATTAACCTCTCAGTTGTATTGGGTATGCGAAAGCGATAACCCACGCCACGCACTGTTTCTATGCATTTTAGTGTTCCATTGCTTTCAATCTTATCACGGAGCCTGCGAATCTGCGCATCGATGGT
>CAZRFI010000055.1:1303-19321 GCA_964598905.1 uncultured Candidatus Sericytochromatia bacterium
GATAGTGTGTTATCTTTGCCAATTCTGCGCACCGCAGCCCGCAGACGGGCCCGCAACTCTCGAATTCCAAAAGGTTTGGTGATATAGTCTTCAGCCCCGAGTTCCAGGCCGATCACTTTTTCGGTGGTTTGACTCAGACCCGATAGAAAGAGTACCTGCAATTTGGGTTGGCGTTTCTTGAGCAGTTTGCAGACCTCCATCCCATTGATATCGGGCAAAATAATATCGCAGACGGCAATGTCGGGTTTATGTTCTTTGGCAATTTCCAAGCCCTGATTGCCGCTCAACGCTGTGCGGATACTCCAGTCTTCGTTGCTGAAGATATCCTTGAAAACCTGGCACAAAACAGGGTCATCATCAATCAATAAGATTTCTGGCCGGAAGCGACTCATGGCGATTTGTTTTGACTTCTTTACTTTTGGCTGTCTTTTAATTATACAGAAGACTGGGGGCAACGTATCAAAGACCGAGCGGGTCTGGAGTGTTATAATAGCAAGCAAATTGCGACAAGAACAAAGCGGGGAGGCATTGGGATTTGTCATTCGGCCGATTTCCATTGCAGCGCGAGGCCCTTGCTCAGCTTTCTAAAGAGGCGCTGATCGATTTATTGTTAACAGAGCAAACCGAGGGCTTAAATAACTTAACGGCTTCGGAAGCACAGTTGCGCAGTATTCTCGACAGCAGTTTGCAGTCGGTCACCCTGATTTCGCTTGAACACAAAGTTTTGGCTTTTAATCGCCGTTCGGCTGAAACTGCCTTGCGCGTTTTTGGTCAAAATATGGCTGTGGGTCAAGCGATTGAAAATTTTATTTTTCCCGAAGACTGTGAGAATTTCTACAAGGCCATGCAATGGGTCTTACAGGGAGAAAACTATTGGGTAATGAAATCGTTCCTGGATGCGCAGCAAGAAACCCGTTGGTTTGAATTTAATTTGAGCCCTGTGCGCAATGCAGAAGGCGTCATTATTGGGGCCTGTATGGCCACTCAGCCGCGTACTGAATTGATGCTGGCCCGGCAAAATCTGCAGACCAGCCAAGATCGGCTTCAATTGGCGCTCAAGAGTGCCCGCATGGGAATTTGTGAATGGGATATTCACCAGGGCACCATGCATTGGGATGACCAATTGCTTGAATTGTACGGGGCCCATGCCTTTTCACGGATCTCTCCGCTTGAAACTTGGTTTGCCTGTATCCATCCCGATGATCGCGAACGCATGCAGGAGGAGTTTCTCGCTCTCTTGGAGCAGGGCCAGGAGCGCTGTCAGCAAGAGTTTCGCATTATTCGCCCCAATGGGGAACAGGCTTGGATTCAGGCCTCTGCTTTGGTTGAAAAAGATTTGCAGGGCCAAATCACCCGTGTTTTGGGGATTCAACAAGATATTTCTCAGATGCGGCAGTCGCAAGAACAACTGCAATTCCAGGCTTTTTTGCTGAATACCGTCGGCCAGGCGGTGGTCGCTGTTGATGCCTGCGGCAAATTGACCTTTTGGAACCAGGCGGCCGAAAACCTCTACGGTTTTTCGGCTATGAAAGGCCGGGGGGCTTCCTTGTTTAAACAGGTTGCCGACCCTGAAGCACCGTCTCACTTGACGGCCATTTATGAAAATATCTACCAAGGGCAGAGTTGGTCGGGAGAGTTGCCGGTCCGCAATCAGGATGGCTCGCATCTGCATGTCTTAGCCACAATTACCCCTTTGCTGGGCGAATCGGGCAAATTGGCGGGTGTGGTGGGGATATCTTCAGATATATCCGCGCTGAAAGTTGCCGAAGAGAAGCTCAAACAGGCCCTTCAGGAGAAAGATGTGCTTTTGCGGGAACTCTATCACCGCACCAAAAACAATCTGCAGGTGATCTGTGCCATGTTGGGACTGCAGGCCATGGTGGAGGTGGAGCCGCGTTTTCGCCAGCAATTGCAGGATTTGGAAAACCGCATTCACGCCATGGCTTTGGTGCATCAAATGCTTTACCGCTCTGAACACCTCTCTCGCCTCAATCTCAAAGAGTATCTGCAGCAATTGGGGGGGTTGCTGCTGGAGAGTTATCAGGCCGAGGCGCGCGAAATCACCCTGGAACATGCCTGTGAAGACGTCTTTGTGCTGATGGATGTGGCCATGCCCTGTGGCCTGATCTTTTCGGAATTGCTGGCCAATATTTTTAAACATGCCTTTTCAGGCCGTCGAAATGGAACCATTTCGCATTCTCTGCGGGTTGATGGCGAGGATTTGTGTTGGGAGATTGCAGACAATGGCCCTGGCTTGCCCGAGGGGTTTGATCCAGAGGTGCAAGGGAATATGGGCTTGCAAACAACCTTGGTTTTGATTGAGCAGCAATTACAAGGACAGTTTCAGTTACACTCTTCAGGGCAGGGCACATGTTGGCAGATTCGCTTTTGTAAAAATCTCTATTTGGAGCGTGTATAAAACGAGTGTCTGAATCGATTCCGCGAATCATGGTGGTAGAAGATGAAGCCACCACCGCTTTATTTTTTTCCTTTATTCTCAAAAAGGCCGGTTATATTGTCTGTTGCAAAGTGTCTTCGGGTGAAGAAGCGCTCAAGCAGTTGCAACATATGGAATTTCCCGATTTGGTGGTCATGGACCTGGGGCTTGCAGGTAAAATGGATGGTGTGCTGACAGCCCGCTCTATTCGGGAATGGGGCCCTGTCCCTCTGCTGTTTATTTCAGGGTACGATGATGAGCAAACCCATGCCCGCTTGCAAGAGTTTGAAAAGTCGGTTTATTTAACCAAACCCGTGCGGCCAGATTTATTATTGCAGAAAATTCAGCAACTTTTGCTTGATTAAGTTTAAATTGGCAATCTGTGAGCAAGATCGCTTGCTGATTCTGCCAATGTGTATTTCAATGGTTTAGATGGTAATCCAAGGAGTAAAATAGCATGCAGCAAACAGCCCTGATTGATATGATCGAAGATTTAAAGTCCACCTTGGATCGCTTGGGTCATGATTATACCCTTTTACGCAGTTCTGTGCCCGACACAGTTGCGGGAGTCGAATTGCCCAAGAGTTACCAGCTTTTTTTGGAACATTTTGTGCCCAATGGCAGTGAAATTCGCTTTGCCCAGTACCATGCGGTGACATTTTGGACCCAGGAAGAATTGGAATCGGCACAAACGCCGGCTCAACTTCGCTCTGGCTGGCTGAATTTTGGCAGTTTTGACGACCAACCTCTGGTCCTCAAGCTCAATGAGAGTGAAGATGGAGACCCCGCGGTTTACCGCCTGACGGCTGGTGGCTACCCGCTACGTATGGGGGGCTCGCTCTTTCAATTTTTGCGCATCCTGCAGCTCAGTTTGGACATGCTTGGCGTCTTAAGTGATTTTGACGAAGCGGTTCCGGGGTTTCAAGAAGAGGAAGAAATGGGCTATCACGATAGCTACGAAGACGCCGGTGCCATGCACTCCCGCGAAGAAGTCATGGAAGAGTTCTACCGCGAAGTGGAAATGATTGACGCCGAGAGCATGGACAGCTGGGTGCTGGATCAGCAAGGCTTGGAAAGTTAGACTGTCGGATCCACTTCAGGCAATTCTTCTGCGGGCAGCTCTTCAGTCGGGGCTTCTTCTGTTCCAAGCGCTTCGTCGGTGGGAGCCGTGGTCACGCTGTTGGCGTCTACAAGAGGGGCGGCTTCAAATTTGATGATTTGAGCTGAGCGGTGATCGCGGCCAAAGTCGGCCACAAACAGGGTTCCCTCTTCGTCGAGGGTCAGGGCCACGGCGTTCAGACCACCTGTGCCAAAGTTGACGATAAACTCGCCCTTTTTATCAAAGCGTTTGATTTCTCCACCGTCGAGTACATAGATATCGCCGTTGCGATTGTCGATGGCGACATCTTTGGGGGAGTTCAGGTATTGCTCGATCAAGACGCTGGGCTTGCCAGCACTGATTTTATACAGGGTATTTTGTACGGGGACATAGCCATTGCCCTCTTTGTCAGCGGCAATGCCGCCGCTGGCATTGACACCCGAAATGGGGGTGCGGGTTGCGCCGGTTTCATCGGATTCTGCGATGCCACCAATGCCGTAGACATAGGTCTTGCCACCACCAGAGGCAATGTCGAGAGCGCCTTCGCTGTCTGCCTTGGTGACTTTGCCATTGCTGGATTCAACGGTGAAGGTGCCACCTTTTTCGTCAACCACCACAATCTGACCGGCACTGTTGAGGGTCATGCCACGGGTTGAACCATTGAGGGGGTGACGCAGTCCCAGCCAAGCGCTGGCGAGATTTTTCCACTCTTTGCCTTCGCTGGTGTTCATTTTGATCACGGTGCCTTTGGTGATCAGGCTGCGGGTATCGATGGCGGAGATATACAGAGTGCCACCGGTGGCGGCGAGGCCGACGGGTTGCCAAAGATTGAGCAGGGAGTCTTGGTCTACTTTGAAGGCTCCAATTTGTTTGTTGGGCAGAGCCGCTTCGAGGGCCTTGCTGCCAATTTCGCCTTCCATCCGCACGGGGTTTTGCATGGGGGGCACAGCCCGGTTGGGCAGAACGTTGACTTGAGCGGTGGTTTGAATATTGCCAAAGGTGAAAACCAGCACCTGGGGGCCTGCGGGAATATTCATCAGAGTGAACTCACCGCGTTTGCTGGTGGTTTTAATTTCGGGATTGCTTTGCAGAGAGACTTCGACGTTGTGCAGGGGTTGACCCATGCGGCTGACGACCTGGCCCACAATGGAGCCTTCTTGGCCCAGGGTCACATCGGAGGGCAGGGTATTGTTGCTGAGGGGGTCGGCGACTTGGTTGGTTCTGCCAAAATTGGGATCATTTTGCTGGGCATTGACCAAGCTATTGGGATAATAGGGAACAGGGGGTAAAGTATTGTTGCGGCTGCAGGCGGTCAAAGAACCTGCCAACAGAATGCCGAGGGCCAGATATTGAATACTTTTCATCGTTCGCGTTCCTCTTTTTACTCTCTACATCCGTCTTCTTATAGTTCATTTATCCCCGGCAGGTTGACCAAACTTGTCTGTGCAACTTAAAATTCAGATTAAGCAAACTCAAACTTTTAATTAATTTTTATAGATGGAATTTTCATGAAACACCCCGATCTGACTCCGCTGCAGAACCAACTTCAGCAGGTGAAGCCCTATTTTGAAAACCTGCGCCAGGAAATTCACCGGGTGATTCTGGGCCAAGAAACCCTGGTGGAGCGCCTTTTGATCGCCCTTTTGGCCGATGGGCACATTCTGCTCGAAGGGGTGCCCGGTTTGGCCAAAACCCTGTCGATCAGCTCCTTGGCCCAGGCTGTGACCGCCAGCTTTAAGCGGATTCAGTTTACCCCCGATCTTTTGCCTGCAGATTTGATCGGCACTCGAATATACAATCCCCAAAACAACAGTTTTGAGGTCAAACAGGGTCCGATCTTTACCCATTTTTTATTGGCAGACGAAATCAACCGTGCCCCAGCCAAAGTTCAGAGTGCTCTTTTGGAGGCCATGCAAGAGCGCCAGGTCACGATTGGGCAAGAAACTTATGCTTTGACTGCGCCGTTTTTGGTTTTGGCGACCCAAAATCCCTTGGAGCAGGAGGGCACGTATCCCTTGCCCGAAGCGCAATTGGATCGCTTTATGCTCAAGGTCCATGTGGACTACCCCACACCGGCTCAAGAAAAAAACATCATTCTCAATCATGTCGGGGCCCAAGAAAAAACCAAGATCAACCCCGTGCTCAAGGCCGAAGATATTGTCGGTGCCCGCAGTCTGATCCGCGAGATCTACCTCGATGATGCCATCGCCGATTATATTGTGGCCCTGATCTTTGCCACGCGTAAACCCGAAGGGGCCCAGCTTGATCTAAAACACCTGATCCGCTGCGGGGCCTCACCCCGCGCCTCAATCTATCTGGCTCTTTGCGCCAAAGCCCATGCCTTTTTGCAGGGTCGGGCCTTTGTGATCCCCGAAGATATTAAGGCGATTGGTTTTGATGTGCTGCGCCACCGGATCAGCTTGACCTATGAGGCTGAGGCCGAAGAAATTTCTGCAGAACAGATCATTCAGCAAATTTTTGAACGTGTTCAGGTACCTTAATCCAGATTTGAAGGCTTTTTAAGCTCTTTTGGGGACCGGATCTGCCTTGCTTTTGTAATGGAATACACTGGCATTGAAACGATTTAATGGTATCCTGATTAGCGGACTCCTGATTGGAACCGCAGACGAGTTTGCAGCTAAATTAAAAGAAATAAGATGTTTCAGGTGACCCATGAGAAAGTCTGTTCTTGATTATATCCTTCGGATATATTTACCGGTGACGCTCCTGATCGTCGTTGCAACATATACAGTTACTTATTTTGTATCCCGCGACGAGCGCTACCATGTTGGTTATCAACCCACACAACCGATTAATTATTCCCACGAACTCCACGCTGGCACAGTTAAAACCAGTGATGGCAGGATGGGTTTGGGGCTTGACTGTCAGTATTGCCATACAGGCGCATCCAAAGGCCGCCATGCAAATGTCCCCGCCGTTGAAACCTGTATGAACTGCCACGCTGTGGCCATGACTGATAAGCCCGAAATCCAAAAATTGACGGCCTATTACAAAGACAACAAGCCTTTGGAATGGGAACGTATTCACAAATTGCCCGAACATGTGTACTTCAATCACAGTGTACATGTCAACAAAGGCTTGGCCTGCCAAGAGTGTCACGGTCCGATTCAGACCATGGCCAAGGTAGCCCAAGCCAAACCTTTTATGATGTCTAACTGTCTGGATTGCCACCGCAATGCACCCCAGCGTTATCCGCATCTGGTCAATCTGACCGGCCTCAAAAAAGGGCCGGAAAACTGTGCCGCGTGCCATCGCTAACGGAGAAACCCAATGGAAGACAAAACCCTTCAAACAGAAACATCCCCATCGGGTCTGGGACGGCGTAAATTCTTGTCCCTTGTAGGCCAGACCGCTCTTGGCGCTTGGTTGCTGCAATTGCTGCCCATGGAAGCGCTCGCGCTGCCTTTGCCCGTCAAAAAGCCTGCCCACAGTTTGCCCCGCAACAAATATGCCTCTCGTATCGCTGCCCATCCCCGGGCTGTGAAGCGAGACAAATGAGGAACTGAAATATGCAGCAAATAGACAAACCCAAACTTAAGTATTGGCAGGCCCTCGAAGAGTTAGAAGGTAGTCCTGAAGCGCTTGAAGCGCGCGCCCATGAGTTTAAACAGGGCGTGACCGACGATTTTGATATTCAGGAAATGGGCGGCGTTTCTCGCCGTCGCTTTCTGGCCGCTATGGGCGCTTCTGCCGCCTTTGCTCTGACCAGCTGTAAGTCTTATCTGGATCATGGCAAGGTCGTGCCTTACAACAATCAGACTGAACAGATTGTGATTGGCCGCCCCACGTTCTTTGCGTCTGTGGTCACCGGCCGCAACGATGCCGCCAGTGTGCTGGTGCGTACCCGTGAGGGTCGCCCCCTGAACCTGGCCGGCAACCCCGATAATCCCTTTAGTCAGGGCCGGGTTTCGGGCCATTTCCTGGCCTCGCTGATGGAGCTTTATGATCCTGAGCGGCTGCAAAAGCCGCAAAAAGCCGATGGCAATAGCGTCACCTGGAGAGAAGCTGATGATGCCGTTGTGAAGGCCTTACAGGGCGATAAACAGGTGGCCTTGGTCTTTAATCGGGTCATGTCCCCCTCTTTCCATCAGTTATTGCAAGCGTTTCAAGCCAAGTACAAACAGGTTAAAGTATATAGCCAGACCACTTTCCACGATGGTATGCGTCACGCGGCCTGGAAAAAATCCCATGGCACAGATGTTTTTCCCTGCTTGCACTGGGATAAAGCCGATGTGATTCTGGCCCTGGAATCCGACTTCCTCGGCAACGAGAGCAATCTCGAAATCGAAAGATTGTATGCTACCCGTCGCGATGTGATGAGCAAAGAGCACTTTAACCGCCTCTATGTGGCTGAAGGCAATCTCAGCCAAACGGGCATGAATGCCGATTACCGTCTGCGCCTGCGCCCTGATGCACAATATGCCCTGGTGATGGGCCTGCTCAATGAACTCGGCTCTTCTGCCAGCAGCACGACTTTGGCCTCTGTGGCCAAAGAACAGGGTCTCTCCGAGACTGTGCTCAAGAGCTTGGTGGCAGATTTAAAGGCTTCACACGGCAAGGCCCTGGTTTATGCCGGAGATCGCCTGCCCGAGGCTGTTCACATTGCCGTCAACGCCCTCAACGATCTGCTCGGCGCCTCTGCGCTCTATCGCGATGAGGCCGAAGTGCATCTGATGCCCGCTACTTCTGCCGCTGATTGGGATGGCCTGATCACTGCCATGAAAGGTGGAGAGGTTGGTGCTGTGATTCACGTCAACAGCAACCCCGTCTTTGACTTGCCCGGCGACAGCGGCTATGCCGATGCCCTGGCCAAAGTGGCCTTGAGTGTGACATTGGCCCAGCGGGTCAGTGAAACCTCGGCCAAGAGCACCTATGTCTTGCCCCTGCACCACGACCTGGAGTCTTGGGGCGACTATAAACTGCACACGGGCCTGCATTTGATCCAACAGCCTGTGATTCTGCCGATTCACAACTCCCGCCATCTCGGTGGGCTGTTCGAAACCTGGCTCAAAGGTGACAGCGCAGCTTATAACGAAGAGTCCTCACTGACCTATTTGCAAAATTATTGGCAAAAACAGGTTTACCCCAAAGCCAAGCCTTTGGCTGATTTTAAATCTTTCTGGAATGCCGCTTTACATGATGGCTTTGTCCAATATGCTGAGCCGGTTGCCAAGCCGGGCCCCTTCCGTGCAGCTGCGCTGAGCGAGGCCAAGGCCCCCGAGTTGGGCAAAGAGTTTGTGGTTTTGCTCGGTCGCAGCTATGCCACCGGCGAAGGTGAACTGGCCCACAATGGCTGGCTGCAAGAAGTGCCTCACCCCGTCACCAAAGTGGTCTGGGACAATTATGCCGCTGTTTCCGTAACGGCAGCCAAAGAACTCGGGATCAAAACCGATGATTTGGTCACTGTCACCGTGGGCAATCGCTCACTGGAGTTGCCCGCTCTGGTTCAACCGGGTATGGCCGACAAGGTGATTGCGATTGAACTCGGCTATGGCCGCAGTGTCGCAGGCACAATTGGCACTGGTGTTGGCTTTAACGCCAATGTCTTGCTGAGCAAAGCTGAGCAAAGCAGTCCCTGGATTTTGGGCAAAGCCAATTTGGTCAAAGCCAATGGCAAACACCATTTGGTTACCACCCAATTGCACCATGCCTTTGACGTCGATCGTGAACAGAACTTGCAGTTCACACGTGGGATTGTCAAAGAGGCCAATTACCAAAAATACCTCAAAGACCCCCACGAAGCTGAAATGCACGGTCATCATCTGGTGAATGTCACCAAGATGCACACCTACGAAGGGGTCAAATGGGGCATGGCGGTTGACAGCAATAAATGTACGGGCTGTGGCTCTTGCATTATGGCCTGTAACGTCGAAAACAATGTGCCGATTGTTGGGCCTGATCAGGTCAATAAAGGCCGCGAAATGCATTGGATGCGTTTGGATCGCTATTATGCAGGTACCCCTGAAGAGCCCACGGTGACTCTGCAGGTGATGATCTGTCAGCATTGTGACAACGCGCCCTGCGAAGTGGTCTGCCCGGTCAATGCCACCAACCACAGCCCTGATGGCCTCAATCAAATGGCCTACAATCGCTGTGTTGGCACCCGTTATTGTTCCAATAACTGCCCCTACAAGGTGCGTCGCTTTAATTTCTTTGATTATCGCGATCGCTTTGCCAAAGCCTTTTATTCTCAAGAGGTCCATCAGCTTCAGCACAATCCCGAAGTCACGGTCCGCTCGCGCGGGGTCATGGAAAAATGTACCTTCTGTGTCCAACGCATTATGTGGGCCCGTCAGGAAGCGATTAGCGAAAAGCGCCCGTTAAAGGGCAGCGATGTGACCGTCGCCTGTCAGGAAGTTTGCCCCAGTGGAGCGATTGTCTTCGGGGATGTCAACGATCCTGAATCAGATATCAGTAAATATCGCAAGCATGTGACTGGCTACCACGTTCTCGAGGAAGTAAACGCCCGCCCGAACGTGACCTATGTCGCAAAACTTAGAAATACACACGCGTAGGAAACCAACCATGCAGGTAGCAAACAGACCGAGTTCAGACGCCCTCAATCCCGATGGCACCATTAAGGACTTTGCTGTTGAACCCTCGGTGGTTCTCAAAAGTCCGAGCCTTCATGATCTTACCGAGGTTATTTCCCGCCCGATCGAAGCAAAAGCAACATTAAAGTGGTATATCGCCCTGGCGGTATCCGCTTCACTGCTGATGCTCGAAATGGTCTGTTGGGGAATCAGCTTCTACTACGGCACTGGCATGTGGGGAAACAATATCCCCGTCGCCTGGGCCTTTCCCATTGTTAACTTCGTTTTCTGGATCGGGATCGGTCACGCCGGTACCTTGATCTCCGCGATTTTGTTCTTGTTTAGGCAAAAGTGGCGAAACGGGATTGCCCGTTTTGCGGAGGGCATGACGATCTTCGCCGTTATGTGCGCAGGCCTCTTTCCCCTTTTCCACACGGGTCGCCCCTGGCTGCCTTTGTACCTGATGCCTTATCCCAATAAACATGCGGTTTGGGTCAATTTTCTCTCTCCCCTGGTTTGGGACGTGTTCGCGGTTTCGACCTATTTCACCGTCTCTCTGTTTTTCTGGTATACCGGTCTGATCCCCGACTTTGCCACCCTGCGTGATCGCACTTTGGGCAAAGACCTGATCAGCAAGATCAAAAAATCTGTTTATTCTGTGCTCAGTCTCGGTTGGCGTTTTTCCAATCGCCACTGGCGCCACTACGAGCGGGTTTATTTGATTCTCGCCGGTCTTTCTACCCCCCTGGTACTGTCCGTTCACACAATCGTGAGTTTTGACTTCGCGGTTTCGGGCTTGCCCGGTTGGCACACCACGATCTTCCCTCCCTACTTCGTCGCTGGGGCGATCTTTTCGGGTTTTGCCATGGTGGTGACCGTCCTGGTGTTTATCCGCTATATCTTTGATATGCAGCACCTGATCACGGTCGAGACCCTTGAGAAAATGAACAAGATCATTCTCTTGACCGGTACCATTGTCGGCTACGCCTACGGCATGGAATTTTTCATTGCCTGGTACAGCGGCAATTTGATTGAACAGTTCACCTTTATTAACCGTGCCTTTGGTCCCTATGCCTGGGCCTATTGGATCATGATCAGCTGTAACGTTATCAGCCCCCAGATGTTCTGGTTCCGCAAGCTGCGCCGTTCAGTCCCGATCATGTTCGTGATTTCCATCTTTGTGAACATTGGTATGTGGTTTGAACGCTACGTTATTACCGTCACTTCGCTGGCCCGCGATTTTCTGCCCTCCAGCTGGGGTTGGTACAATCCCACCCTGGTCGACTTCGGTCTGCTGCTTGGCAGTTTTGGTATGTTTTTCACTTTGACTTTGCTCTTTGTGAAATTTATGCCCGTGGTCTCGATTGCAGAAATCAAAAGTGTGATGGACGAAGCCAAACCCAGTCACCACGGAGGTGACCACTGATGAGCAAGAAAGCCAAGAATAATGCTATGAGCGAAAACAAAGAAAGCCAAAAACTCTTTGCCCTCACGGGGTTGTTTGATACGCCCGATGAGATCATGCATGCCGCCAGCGCTGCTTCTAAAAAGTACCGCAAATACGACGTGCACACCCCTTATCCTGTCCATGGCATGGATGATGCCATGGAGTTGGGTGAGTCTCCAATTGGTTGGTGTACCCTGCTGATTGGTACCTCTTGTATGTTGATGATGCTGGGATTCATCGCCTGGGTCTCTCTGGTCGATTATCCCAACGTCTGGGCAGGAAAGCCCTTTTTCAGCTTGCCCGGTTATATTCCCATCCTCTTTGAGGTTTTGGTTTTGACCGGTGCCGTCTCCACCGTTTTGATTCTGTTTTTTATTGTTTCGGGTTTCCCCAAAAATAACCATCCTTTGCACGATACCCCGTATATGCAACGGACCTCTGATGATAAATTCGGCCTCTGTTTGGAAGCGGCAGATCCCAATTTTGACGAAGCAGATGCCAAAGGCCTGCTCGAAAAAATGGGTGCCAAAAACATCCAGCCCGTCTATTACGATAAAGCGGAAGCAGATACCGGTCTGAGTTTGACTCATCCCGCCTTTGTCTCGTTTCTGGCTTTTGTGGTCGTCGGTGTTTCGGGGGCCGCTTATTTTGGTCTCAACCGCATGGTTTTTATGGTGCCCTTTAACTATATGAGCGTGCAGGGACGTGCCGTGGCCCAAGAGAAGAACAACATCTTTAAAGATGGCCGTTCGATGCAGAAGCCGGTGGCTGGAACTGTAGCGCGGGGACTTCTGCCCTATCCCTTCCAAATGGCAGATCAAATTAAGGCCCAGGCTGAAGCGGGTAAATACCTGTCCAATCCTCTGCCGCGCACCGAAGCCGTCTTTGAACTGGGCAAAACCCAGTTTGACTCTAAGTGCAGTGCCTGTCATGGCTATTATGGTGAAGGAGACAGCCGTCTCAACGGCAAGTTTCCGGCTCCCCCCACTTTGCACTCGAAAAAAGTGTCTGAGTGGACCGATGCCAATATTTATCACGTGATTACCAATGGTCAGAACGTGATGCCCTCTTATGCCAAGCAATTAACCCGGGATGAGCGCTGGGCGGTGGTTCACTACATCCGTGCGCTGCAAAGATCCCTCAAGCCGAAGGAAACTGATTTGCAATGAGTAGTACAACACACGCTATCCACTACGAAAAGAAACATCTTCCGGCTTCGGCTGGAACCCTGGGCTGGGGTGTCTTGATCGCCGGTCTGGCGGTTGCAGGCGCATCTTTTGCCATGGATCCCATGCGGGCCAAATACAGCAGCATTATGCTGTTTATGTTTTTGGCTGGGGTGGGAATTTGTTCTCTGTTTATGGTCTCGATTGAATACCTAGCTGGTGCTGTTTGGAGCACGCCGCTGCGCCGCGTGTTTGAAATTTTGGCATCCACCCTGTTGTTTTTACCGCTTTTTGCGTTGCCTATCCTGCCGTTTATGCAGGAACTCTATCTTTGGACCCACAAAACCGACGATATTCTGGCACGCAAAGCGGCTTATCTGAATCAGCCTTTCTTTTTGATCCGTCTGGCTTTGATCCTGGGGATTTGGATTCTGTTTTACAAGCTCTTTACGGGCCGTTCGTATAAACAGGACGAAACCAATGATCAGGATCTGACCCGCAAGAATATTAAGTTGTCTGCGATTTTTATTCCGGTTTTCGGAATTTCAATTACCGCATTGGCGATTGACTTCTTGATGAGTTTGGAGCCCCACTGGTTCTCCACCATGTTCGGTGTGAACTTCTTTGCTGGTTCATTGGTAGCCGCTCTGGGCGTGATCACCATTACTGTGATTTTGCTGAATGAAAATGGCTACCTTGTCAAAGGCATTATTGGCGATCACTATTACAGTCTCGGTTTTGGTATGTTTGCAGGTTGCGTCTTCTGGACCTATACCGCATTCAGCCAAGGCATGTTGATCTGGTATGCCAACCTGCCCGAAGAAACGCCCTGGTTCTTGAACCGCTGGGAAGGCAGTTGGAAAGTGATTACCATCGCTCTTTTGCTTGTGCATTTTATTGGTCCCCTGTTTGGGCTGATTCAGCGCAAAAACAAACGCAACCCCAGCCGCATGATCTTTATGGCTGCCTGGGTGATCTTTGCCCATATGCTCGATCTGTATTGGATTGTGGTGCCCGTCTTCCAGCCCGAAGGGCCCTCCCTGCGGTTGACCGAATTCGGTTTCATAGCCATTGCAATCGGCTTCCTGATTGTGCTGGTGACCCAGCAGGCCAAAAAGAAAAACCTCGTGGCAGTGGGCGATCCCAAGCTGCAACGTGGTTTGGCATTCCGTCTCTAGGAGTTAAACGACAATGACTTTAATGAATAGTCCGATTACACAGCGTTTATCTGCCACTTGTCTGGCGCTGGTCCTTGTAGCAGGTGTTTCTCATCTGGGTGGCGGTGGACAGGCTTTGGCGGATGCCGCTCTTTTAAAACAGGTGCAACCCTCTGACGCTCTGGTCAAAGAAGGCCAGAAGTTGTTCATGAAGAACAATTGCAATTCCTGTCATGGTGACAATGGCAAGGGGGATGGATTGGCGGCAGCAGCCCTTAATCCCAAACCCCGGAATTTTCATGCCAATGCCGCTTGGAAAAACGGAACCTCATTTGCGGGTCTGTATAAGACCCTTGAAGAGGGGATTCCCGGTGGCGCGATGTCGGCTTATGGCCATGTCTCAGCCAAAGATCGGGTTGCCATCATTACCTATATTCGCAGCTTGAATAAGGCGATTTATCCCCCGATTGCTGAAACCGAAGTGAATAAACTCGATCAGCAATATGGTTTGGCCAAAGCGCTGGCTTCTGGTGGCAAGGCCCAGATCATTCCTGTCTCGCTGGCGATCAGCAAATTGGTGGAAGAATCTGCCGCAGATCGGCAAAAGGTTGAAAAAGCCCTGGCTCAAGTCAAAAAAGACAGCAGTCCGGGGGCTTTGCTCTTTCAGTCTGCTGCCTATGATCATGGGCGTGCATTGACGGCTTTGCATCATTCGCGCAGCTGGAAGGCCAGCAGCCAAGAATTGGCCAAGTTGGCCATGTCGGATGCTGCCCACAATGGTTTTAAAGCCAAAGTCCGGACTTTTTCCGGTCAGCAGTGGCAGCAATTGTTTGATTATTTGAAGAAAGTCTTGTGATCGGAGAGCCTGACTCTGTCGGTTTCTGAGGGTATGTTATAATTCAGATACCGTTTTTACAATTGGTAGAGCAAGGGATTTAATGCCTGTTTTATTAATTGTTGTACCTTCTGAAGCAATGGCGACAGAGTCTGGTACCGATCCCCCCCCGGCCACCTGCTTCAGGACCGGAATAAATCTATGTTTTGCTGAATGAGTGAGGAGTAAACGTGGTAAAAGCGGCTGGAGTCACAGATGTAGGTAAAGTTCGACAGATCAACCAGGACAGTTTTCAAATCCTGGAGGATCAACATATATATATCGTTGCTGACGGTATGGGAGGGCACGCTGCCGGTGATCAAGCCAGCAAAATTGCCGTCAAGACCATTAACGAAATCCTGTCTGCTTACGATTTTTCCACAGAAGCACTGGATGCAGAAGAAAATAGCCCTTTGGCCATCGAAGAGTTGATCCGCTATGCCCTTCAGGAAGCCAATGAGCAAATTTTATTGGCCTCACTCAGCAATCAACATTTACAGGGCATGGGTACAACTGCGATTGTGGCCATCGCCTATAATGGCAGTGTCTTTATTGGCCATGTTGGAGACAGCCGGACGTATTTGGTGCGCAATCAACAATTGTCGCAACTCACTGAAGACCATTCGGTGGTACAGCAATTGGTTCGTGCCGGTGCCATTTCTGAAGAAGAGGCAGCTGTGCATCCCTATAAAAACGTCATTACCCGCTGTTTGGGCATGCAGGCCAATGTTGAACCCGATACGATGGAATTGATCTTACAGCCAGGAGACCGCATTCTGATGTGTTCAGATGGCCTTTCCAATATGGTCAGCAATGCGACTATGCAGGAAGTGGTCTCTGCTCATGACGAGCCTTTGCCCGCCTGTGAGAAATTGATCTCTCTTGCCAATGAAAATGGTGGTACTGACAATATTACCGTTGTTTTGCTTTATAACGACTAAAGTGGTGAAAATGCGGACCCAAATTCTGATTCAGAAGCCTCTGCACCAATGACACAAAAAAGCCTGATCTTGGGTAAGTATGAGGTTCTAGAGGAAATTGGTCGTGGTGGCATGGGCGTTGTCTACCGTGCCAAAGACATCCGAATTGACCGAATTGTGGCGATCAAAGAACTCTTGATCAATCCCGCTTTGGTCAAGGCGGCAGAAGAAATTATTGCCCGTTTTCACCGCGAAGCCCAAACTGCCGGGAGTCTTCAGCATCCCAACATTGTCACCATTCACGATTTCGGTGAAGACAGTGGCAAGCATTATATCGCCATGGAATTTATTGAGGGCAAAAACCTCAAAGAATACATGGAAGATGGCCATCTTTTTACCAAAGATCAGCTTTATGATATCTTGATCCAGATTTGCGAGGGTTTGCAACATGCCCATGAACGCAAAATTGTCCACCGCGATATCAAACCCGACAATATCTCGATTACCTCCAAAGGCGTGGTCAAAATTACCGACTTCGGGATTGCCCGCATGTCGACCAACAATCCCATGATGCAGATGACCCAAGATGGTACCATGTTGGGCACCTTGGGGTATATCTCGCCTGAACAATTGCAAAACTCCAGTGCCGTTGACCACCGTGCCGATCTCTTCTCTTTGGGCGCGATGATGTATGAACTCTATACCAGTAAATTGCCCTTTGACGGTGGCAATCTGGGCGCGACCATTCTCAAAATTGTTTCAGAAGATCCTGTTCCACCTTCCCGCCTAAATCCCGATGTGGATCCGCGCATGGAAGTGATCATCATGAAAGCCCTGCAAAAATTGCCCGATTACCGCTATCAAAGTGCGGGTGAAATTGTCGAAGCCTTGAAACAATTGAAGTCTGGGGCCAATTCACAACAAGATTCATCCAGTGCTTCGGGCATGGTGGTTTGCCCCTGCGACAAGAAGAACATGATTTTTGCAGGGGCCAAATTTTGCCCCTATTGTGGCTTGAATCTGGATCAAATGCCCGCTCCTGCGCAAGCCAGTGCTGGCGTGACCGTGACCACTCCCAAGCCCCAACAAGATGCGGCTTTTGATCGCAATGCGGCCATGAAGCAGGATATGTTCCGTTCCGCCGAACCCGCAGCGACCCCCGCTCCACCCAAACCTGAAAAGCCCAATGCCTTCCGTTCGCGGCTTTCGCATTTGATTGAATTGGCCACCACCTATCAGAGCAATCCCAAGGCCGCAGGCATGGGTGCGAGCTTTACCCGTGCCAAAGAGGGCCGCGAAGATACGGCTGCAGAATCTCCGACGTCACGTCGCACCTTTCAAAACCCGGCTGTGTCACAGCGCTCCACCCTGGAGACTGCCAGTCCTTTTGCCCATTTAAATATGGGCACGACCCATGCCGCCGCTTCTTCTCCCACCATGCGCTCCACCCACCCCGGCGATATCGGCGGGCTGGGCAACGAAGATGTTCCCAATTCTTCGCTGCAGGTGCGCTTTAGCCATAAAATTGGCCAGGTCGGTGCGGGCAAAGGGCAGTTTTATCAGCCCCGTGGTTTGGCGATTAACCAAGGCATGATCTTTGTCGCAGACACCCAAAATCAGCGCATTCAGGTCTTTAGCAAAATTGGCGATTGGCAGTATTTGATTCGCTCCAGCAGTCAGCAGGAATACCTCAAAGCGCCGTGTAATGTGGCCGTGAGCAAACAGGGCCAGATCTATGTCGTCGATTCCGGCACCTGCCGGATTGCGGTCTTTGATCAATCGGGCCGGTTTCTCAAGGCCTTTGGTTCGACCGGCAAAGCCAAAGGGGAATTTTCAAATCCCTATGGCATCGCCGTCTCCTCCAAAGACGAGATCTACGTGGCCGATACCGAAAACTCCCGTATTCAGGTGCTCGATAGCAATGGCCAGGTCTCCAAGATCTTTGGCCGTCCGGGTACACGTCCGGGTGAGTTTAAGACCCCTTATGCGATCGCCCTCGATGCCAAAGACAATCTCTATGTTTTGGATTATGGCATTCCCCGCATTCAGGTGCTCGACCGCCACGGGATCTGCCGTCTGGAGTTTGGCAAACGCGGCGTGCGCGACGGTGAGTTTAGCATTCCCCGTGGCATTGCCGTGGATATCCGGGGCCGGATCTATGTGGCAGACACCCTCAACCACCGTGTGCAGGTCTTTAACCCCAAAGGCGAGTTTATTGAAGCCTTCGGCACCAAAGGCCGTGGGCCCAACGACTTCTGGGGCCCTGAGAGCATTTCTGTCAGCGAAGAAGGCGAGATCTTTGTGCTCGACAAAGGCAATTCCCGCATTCAGGTTTTGACCAGCGGCAATTTTTAAGCCCCGAGC
>CAZRFI010000056.1:0-6866 GCA_964598905.1 uncultured Candidatus Sericytochromatia bacterium
GTTAGAATAAGGCATGTTCGACACCCCATCGGTTCAAGCCCAATACACAGAGTGCCCTTATCCCCCCCTGGAAGCCGGTGAACTGCCCCATATTCACCCGCCAGCCGCAGATTTGGGCTTTGTGCATTATTATTGCAGCCACCGCAGCACATCTCAAATGCCTCATATTTTAGATGCCGGTTGCGGCACAGGCTTCTCAACGCTCAAATTGGCACGCGCCAACCCAGGCGCCAAGATCACCGCGGTTGATTTAAGTCCCACCTCTCTCCAATTGGCCCAGCAACGCTTGAAAGCAGCGGGCATCTCCTGTGAAAATATCCAATTTTTGCAGGGGGATTTGGCTCAACTCAACCTGCCACAGACCTTTGACTATATCTATTGCACCGGCGTTTTACACCATATGCCGGACCCCACAGCAGGTCTGGCCAAGCTCAAAGCCCACCTCAAACCGCGCGGGCTAATGACGCTGATGCTCTACAATCCCCATGCCCGCCACGAGATCCGGGCCCTGCAAAAAACCATCCACAGCCTCTGGCAAAATCCATCAGATCTGCAAGAGGGTTTGATGCTCTGCCGCACCCTTTTGCATGGCCTGCCTGAGGGGCATCCTTTCAAACGGATGTATATCCAACACCTGGCTGTGATCACACAGGAATTGGGCCTAGCCTTTGCGCACTCCGACGCCTTTTTGGTCGACACCTATCTGCAGGTCTGTGAGCAGGAGTGGGAGCTCTCCCGCTGGTGGCAGGCACTAGATGTTGCAGAATTGCAAATTTTGCGTTTCTTTGATGAAAGCAGCTGGGAGCCCGGACAATACCTCAAAGGTCTGCCTGACTATTACCAAGCGCTCGATTTTCGCGAACGCTGCTGTTTGATCGATCCTTTGCGCCGGGCCAATAATTATCTCTTTGTGGTGAGCCATGAAGATCAGGCCTGGGCACGCCCCGCATTGAATTGGCGTTCAACAGACTGCCCCAGCAAACTCCCTTGGGTACAGGGGCAAGTCTTGGGCGATCAATTTTTATCTTTGGAAAACCAATTGGGCAAAAAACTTGAGTTGGCACCGCTGGCCCACGGCCTCTGGGAAAATATGGATGGAAAAACGGATTGGGGCACCCTGCTCCAAACCTGTCACACAATTTCTGACTCTCAGCCGACAGAATTGCATCAGGCCTTGGAGCATTGTGCACAGCAACTTTTAGATGGGTATTTTGTCTGGAACCCAATGGATTAACCCCTTTCTGAAGCACTTGGCGGTACAATGAATAAGTTGTCGGATCCGACAACTTATTTTTATCACCCTGATTTTTTTATAACTAAGGACTATTTTTTTTCATGACCGACACCTTACAACTCGAACAGAACACCCTCGAACTCGAGATTGCCCTCGAAAACCTTGAAAATTTGGTTGGGGGCCCCGGCTTTTCTCGCGAATTGCAAAATGTTGAAGGCCTGCTGAAACATATGCGCATGTCTGCCGAACAGGCAGCCCCGCTTCAAGCCCGTCTGGAAGCCCTGCGCGGCCAACAACAGACCCAGCGCAATGAAGCCTCCACCGGTTTGCGCAGCGAAGTGGAAGAGCGCCTGACGGGCATCGCTGTCCCCACCCCAGAAGAAGCCCAGGCCTCTGACGACTTCAAAACCCTGCAGAGCCAATTGCAAAAAGCCTGGCAAGCCCTGGAAGACAGCCGCCTCTGGCTGGAGATGGAAGGACGTCGTCTGAATCGCACCGATCGGGATGCCTGCTGGCTGATCTTAAAAACCCTGCGTTCGCAACAATACGAAGCCCGGCAAATCCTGCAGGGACGCCTTGTCGAGCGGGCCGAAGCCCTGGTGCAAGAAGCCGGTGAAGTGGTTGAAAACACCTCTCTCCGCGATGCCCGCGAAGGTTTCAAAAACCTCCAGCAAGAACTGGGTGGAATGCCTTTAAAACCTGCGGATCGCCAGCGTTTTCGTGGTGAATTCGACAAACTCTGGAATCGCCTGCAAGAGCGCAGCAAACAGCACCGCGAAGAGCGCCAACAGCGCCAAGAAGACGGTATTCGTCGCCTCGAAGAGGCGCTGCAAAAAGTGGAGTCGTTTATCGAGCGCAAAGAACCCGAACTCCAAGCCCAAGAACAGCGTCTTGAGCAGACCGGCTGGCACGAGCAGGATCAAATTGAGCGCCGGATTGTCCAAGACAAAGAAGCCCTCGAAGATGCCCGTCGCCGTCAGGGCGAGCTGCAAGCCAAATTGGCTGATGCCCGCAATCGCTTGAACCGCAACTAAACCAACAAAACAAAGCAGCCCGCTCACGCAAAAGGTGAGCGGGCTTTTTGCTTGGAGGCCAGGTTGAGGTCCCCAACCGTCGGGAATGTTCGCAGACTAGGTATTACTCAGCACAAACGGCTGCTCATTGGCTTGGTTGTCTTTGATCAATTCCCCGTTTTGGTCCACCCCATAGATCCAATAAGTGGTGGGTTCTTTGCCTTCGCCCGGTTTGTAAAGCACCATACCCGCAAAGTCTGGAGAGGGCGAATAATCTTTAAACGCCATGATCGCCCCGCGCAAACCAATCCCCCGCTGAGAGGTAAAGGGGTTGGCAAAATCTTTCCAATAACTGCCATAAGAATTGTTTTCAGCCGCTTTGAGCAGAATATCTAAATCAGGGGCATACGTTCCCCCGTGGTCAACCCCATAGGTCTCAACCATGGTTTGCAATGTGTGCATATTGGCTTTGACACTGCTCAGTTTGGCGCGGCTCATCGCAGAACCATTAAAAGGCCCCAAGAGCATTTTTTGCAGGGCTTTAAAGTCCACCTTATCCATCTCGATCGGCATTTCAATCTGGCCACTGACAGCATCGACCTGCTGATTCCACTGCATCATCAGGCCCTGAAAAGGTGCCATTATTTTCATTATCTCCGGCAAATCCGTCTCCTCTTTGCCCAGTTTTGCCACCAACTCACGGAGTTTCTGGGCATCGACATAGAGCAAAAAATCCGAATTGGGTTCTTTGAGTTTTTGCTGCAAACGGGTATAAAGGGGGTTTTGAGCAAAATGTTCTTTGGACGAGAGCTGATCCACTGCCTGTTTTAAGACATTGAGATTGCTGCCCAAAACCCAAAACTCACCCAATTGCACAAACCCCGGCTGAAATTCATCTATACTGGGCGATTGGATCTGTTTGGGGCGTTGCAGCAAATAAATCGCCTGATTCTGGTAGGCTATCGGCTGTGCCTCAAATCTGAGCGGTTGGGTTGACTTGGATTGCGTCGAAGGCAATTTTTCGGCGACTTTCTCCATGGCAAGACTTTCATCTCCCCCCTGCATCATCCAGAGTTCACCTTCGGGTGAATAGCCATAAATCCGGTAGCTGGTATAGTGTTTACATTGACATTCTTGACGGTATTGGCCTTTGCCCAAGGGCTCATAAAAAACCATGCCCGCAAAACTGGCGTGGGGCTTAAAGTTTTTATAGGTTTTATAATCCAAAAGGGCTTTTTTCAGGCCCGTTCCCTTTTGCTGATTGACAGGGTTGCTGATCTGTTTCCAATAAGGATAACTACCTGTTTGAGCGCCTTTTTCAAGTCTAGCCATATTTTCTGGGTACATCCCGCCCCAATCAACCCCATAGGTTTCCACAACGGTCTGCAAGGTGTGCATATTGGCTTTGACGCTGCTGCTTTGGTACTTGCCTCCCGCTCCCATCAATTCTTCAAATTGAGCCGGATCAAGTTTGAATTTTTCGCGCAAGAGCGGTCCTAACTTGGCCTGGTTCTCGGGATTCACGCCCAAATAAGTCAAAACCTGAGGCACCCCTTCTGAATTCACATCCATCACCATGCCATAGCGGCCATCGAGATGGGGAAAGAGGTCTTTTTTCAGATCCAGTCCTGTATCCACAGCAGGCAGCAGCTCTTTCCAAGTGGATTCCAAAGTTGTCATTATTTTTTTCATGTCTTGGCTGGCCTGGGAGGGCCCCTCCGGGTAAAAGCCCAAATCAGCATAACGGTTGAGTTTCTGTCCGGCCATCACAAATAGGGGCTTGGCAGGAAGTGCGTCCAAGAGGCCTTTTAAAGGCGGAGAAGCAGGAGCAGCCCATTCGGCATAAAATTTTTGCCACTCAGCGGGAATATTCTGTGCCAGTGGCGTGTAAAACTGCAGAGAAAGCCCCTGCTGCGAAGGCCTCGCGCTAAAGCCTGTCCCCGCCCACAAGGCCTGCAAAGCCGCTCCCTGTTGAAAAGGATTCTCACCCGACATTTGCCCCAGGGCCTGTCTGAATTGATTGCCCAGGCCCCCATCTGCCCACCCCCAAACGGGCTCAGCTTTGAAACGTTGAAACGTTTTATGAAACCCGGCCTGAGACAGGACATTGCCCGAACGGCTGCCCTGAGCCGCCAAGGCCCGTTTTAAAATCGCGGTATCTGGAGCTGCGCTGATCAACAAATTCGCCCCACTGACCACCAGTCCCACAATCATTTCGGACTTCTGATTCTTATTCTCAGATACCGTCAGAAGGGTTCGCCCCTCATGGTTCTCTGTTTTGACGGAAAAATCAGGGTCCTTGATTTTTTGTAATTTGTCGAGCAGGGCCTGGGCCGCAGCTGGTGAAGACAGATCAAGTGAAAACAAGACTTCGATTTTTTTATTGTCAGACGGTTCATCCCCATAGGCAGCCACGCTGATATGGCTACCAAAAATCGGCAAAATATCGCTGGTTAGATCCAGGCCTTTTTTCTCAAGGGTTGCCGTCAGCGCTTTAAATTCATCGACCGATCCCAATTCAAGAAAACGCTGAACAAAATAGCCCCAGGGCTCCAGTTCGGTTTGCACGGTGGCCACAAAACTGGGATCTTTGGGAATGGGGTCGAGGGCGTTTTCAACACTGGCCTGTACAGGACTCATCCACAGTGTCGCGGCAAGCGCCACAGCGGGAAGCAACTTAAAAAGGGATGGGGACAATAAGCGCATCATCAGCAAACTCCTTGAAATGGTTTCAACCAGTTTACCCCGTTCCAACCCCATCGAAAAGCCGACAGCATCTTTGATTCAGCACTTGCAACAGCCTTAAACCAAGCAATAAGGGGTTGGAAAGCGACGGCCACCTTCGGTAAGATAGAGAGGTTTGAGATTTTTTTAGGGAGTTGATCATGGAATTAAAAGCCCGTTCCTCTGCTGCTGCCATCGCCCAAGAAGAGCGCTATGGAGCCCACAATTACCATCCTCTGCCTGTAGTCTTGGCAAAAGGTGAAGGTGTCTATCTCTGGGATATCGAAGGAAACCGCTATCTCGATTTTCTCTCAGCATATTCAGCCGTTAACCAAGGCCATTGCCATCCCCGAATTATTGCCGCATTGACCGAACAGGCCCAAACGCTAACCCTGACCTCGCGGGCCTTTTACAACGATTTATTGGGGCCCTACGAAGAATATATCACCCGCTATTTTGGCTATGATAAGGTCCTGCCCATGAATACCGGGGTAGAAGGCGGCGAAACAGCTCTCAAACTGGCACGCAAATGGGGCTACCAAGTCAAAGGCATTCCCGACAACCAAGCCAAGATTGTCTTTGCCCGCAATAATTTCTGGGGACGCACCTTGGCAGCGATCTCGTCTTCAACCGATCCCAGCAGCTATAAAGGTTTTGGGCCCTATATGCCTGGCTATGAACTGGTTCCCTACAACGATTTGGTCGCACTGGAGCAGGCCTTACAAGACCCACATGTGGCCGCATTTATGATCGAACCGATTCAAGGTGAAGCAGGCGTAGTGGTTCCCGATCCAGGCTATTTACACAGAGCCCGTGAACTCTGCAGCCAATACAAGGTCTTGTTGATTTGCGATGAAGTACAAACAGGTCTCTGCCGCACGGGCAAAATGCTGGCAGCGGATCACGAACAGGTACGCCCAGATATTGTGATTCTGGGCAAAGCCCTCTCTGGTGGCGTTTTGCCCGTTTCCGCCGTGCTGGCCGACGACGAAATTATGTTGTGTATCCAACCCGGAGAACACGGTTCAACCTATGGCGGTAACCCGCTCGCCTGTCGTGTCGCAATCGAGGCATTGCAAGTGCTCAAAGACGAAAATTTGGCAGAAAATGCCGAAATCATGGGTCAACGTTTTCGTCAGGCCCTCGTGAGGCTGCAACAAGAAGTGCCATTTATCTCCCATGTCCGCGGGAAAGGCCTGCTCAATGCCGTGGTGATTGAACCCTTTGCCGATGGCCGCACAGCCTGGGATGTCTGTCTGGCGCTCAAAGACAAAGGCCTGCTCTGCAAACCCACCCACGGCGACATTATCCGCTTTGCCCCCCCCCTGGTGATTGAGACAACACAAATGGATCAAAGCCTGGAGATCATTTCAGAGGTGTTGGTAAATTTTGCCTGAGAATCAGTCGCGTTCAGCTTTACGCATTCCAGATACCGTTGCAGCCTGCAAGGCATCGGGATAGCTGACATTGCTATTTTTGCCGCCGAAAAAGGTGGAGACACTGCCTACAGCCCGGCCCACAACCCCTGTGTCGGGTTTGGCAAAGTGTTCGCCGACGTTTTCAGCACCTTTATCGAGCAAATTGAGCGGCAACGATACAGCGGTTGAAACGCCGCCCAGGAGTGTGTGCAAACCCACTTGCAGAAAATTGCCCACAGTTTGAATCGAATTGCCGACAGCGCGCAAGGTATCACCCGCAGCCTGACCGATCTCCCCTTTTTTCAGATGGTCCCAGCTGTCCCCGAGATTTTGTTTGACATCAGCAGCGTCGTCATAGAGTTCAACCAGATTTTTGGCCTGTCCTTCGGCCGCATATTCAGTAATGCCCATGGCAATGTCTTTGGGGTAGTCGAGTAAACCTTTGACACTTCCACCTTCAGGAGCGGGCTCTCCACC
>CAZRFI010000056.1:6966-19303 GCA_964598905.1 uncultured Candidatus Sericytochromatia bacterium
CAGGCCCGACACCTGCCGGGGTTCCGGTATAAATTAAATCACCGCGCTGCAAATCAAAAACACCTGAGAGATAAGAAATCAGTGCAGGCACAGAAAAAAGCATCTCTTTTAAGGCCCCCGCTTGGCACCTTTCGCCATTGACAGAGAGCTGAAAGGTCAGGGTTTCGGGTGACGGCACTTGTGCTGCGGGAATCAGCTCAGAGAGAGGGGCTGATGTCGCGAAGCCTTTGGCTACCGCCCAGGGTTTGCCTGCCGCTTTGGCGCGGGCCTGCACATCCCGCAGGGTCATATCCAGACCAATTCCATAGCCCAAAATGAGCTCAGAAGCCTGCTCAATCGAAACAAAACCAGAGGTCTTCGCAATCGCAACAACCACTTCTACTTCATGGTGAACCTCCTGGGCAAAAACTGGCAGGCGAATCTGGCCTCCCCCATGTAAAATTGAAGAGGCTGGCTTGAGAAAAATCACGGGTTCAGCCGGGCGGGGGCTTTGCATTTCTTGGGCGTGTTCGAGATAGTTTAAACCCACACAATAAACCGTGGGCACCTGAATGCGCTCCACCCGCTCAGGGCTGTGGCACAACTCAAAATACATCAGACCACCCCTTCAATCCGCTGCAAGCTGCGAACTGTGCGTTTGGCAGGCAAAAGCATGGATTGCCGCGTTTCCAAATCGGGCTCAACCACACAGGTCAGGTGGGCCACTTGGTAATTTCCCTGTTTCTCAATTTTGCGCTGAAGTTGCTCGATCCGCTCATCTACAAGAATTTTGACTCTGCGGGTCAAGACCTTGAGATTGAGGCTCAAATCGCTTTTGAGCGAGGTGAGGTCAACACTCACACGGCCCAGATTGTGGGTTTCTAACGTCAATGTCAATTTGAGCGGGCGCTCGCCATCGGGCCCTTGCTTGGGCTCACGGGGATCATAATCCTGCTGAATATAGAGTTCGGCTGGGTAAGCTTCTTTATTGGCGTGGACCATCAGTGGAATGCAGTGTATAGGCAAATTCTGGGTCAACATTTCGCGGGCCATCAGATTGGAATGGACCTTGTCGACCTGAAACCCGACCTGCTCCAAGAGGTTGCGCAGGGTTTGCAATAATTGCTGTTTTTCAGCATCTCCAGCCACATGTTTAAGCTGTTCTTTGAGCTGCTCTTGGTTGGTTTCAATCAATTGGGCCAGCTTGCTGAAGAGATCCAAACCATCCTGGTGCAAGAGTCCCTGAATCTGTTTGGCCAATTCGGGAAAGGCCTTGTGGAAAAGCTGTTGAAATTCATGCATTTTTTGCTCCATCAGCCCAGTCAACTGGATCACCTGCTGATGTTGAATAAAGAGCTGTTGGTAATCTTTGATCTGCATATTTTCGGACAAATGCCCCGATAATTGCAAGATCTCGCCCAGAAGTTTAATCATGCGGTAAAGGCCCTCATCAGGGCTCATGACTTGGGCTTTGCCACCGGGCCCCACCTTCTCTACGGGAGAGAGGTCTCCTCCCGCGGTCAAATACAAATAGAGCTGCTCCAGGGCTTTTTGTTCCTGCTGAGAATAGGCCTGCTGCATGGGCAGATTTACGTTGAGGCCTTGGGAGTTGGACTTGCCCGCTTGGGCCGGATTGACGGCTTCCAGGGCCTGTTGACGGGTTTCGGTCGTTTGCATGGCCTGTATTTTGAGGGCCGTGCTCTGCTCTGAGACCTTGTTGACACTGTCGCTGCGATTTTCAATCGCCTGGGCTTGGCCTGCAGCCTGTTGCACAACACTGGATTGGGCTGCAACCTGTGCCAACCCCTGAGGAGTGGCGATGACTACTTGGGACTGAGCGGGGGACAACCCACCCGTTGGAGGCAGAGCCCCTGCGGCTCCAGGTGTTCCTGGCAAGACCGGGGGCGAAGACGCGGAAGGGCTGGCGGTTGGAATGGCACTGGCTCCTGTTGATGCGACAGGACGGGCTGTTGTTCCAGCGGCAGCGGGTGGAGCAAGCGCTGCACCTGTGGCTGTTTGCGCGCCTTGTACCACAGCAGCAGAAGCTCCCGAGGTGGGCAAAGCGGCTCCGGCTTGCCCAGCAGGCAAAGCCAAAACAGCGCCAGGTGTTGTGCCTGTCGGCATTCCTTGAGCAGCACTCACCTGTGCAGCCCCCGCTTGGTCAGGAGGCAGAGCCAAAGCATTGGCCGTTTGTCCAGCAGGCAAAGCAATCGCACCGGTTGGCAAAGCAGGCAAGCTCTGCATTTGTTGCAGCAGAACCCCCACCTCTTTGGGCAAATTCTGCATTTGCTGGGGCAAGGGCTGCCCATTCATAAACTGCTTGATCGCCATCACGGTCTGGCTATTCACAGGCAAATCCTGGGTGAGCAGCACAACCGCGGCTTCAATCGTCGCCGCGCTGCGATCGGGCAGGCCCGCCAAGGCATTCTGGACAATTTGCAGGGTCTGATTGCTCACAGGATGACCGTAATTCGCCAAATTCTGAGCAATGCTCTGATTTTGCGGCGAAGGATGGGCCCCCATTTCCAAGAGTGCATTCATGATATTTTGAACGCTGTGCTGAATAATGGCCTGAGCGGGGGCCTGAAATGGCGCCTGAGCAGGGGCTTGCGGAGGCGGGGCCGCTGTGCGCCCCGCTGGGGCATTGAGAATGAGGTCAGGAACACCTTTGGGAGTGGCTTCGGGTCCGATCGGCCCGGGAGGCAAACGGCCTTGAAGTGGATTTAAACCAGGGACTTCCACGCTGAGCTCTCCCTTTCTGGATGGGTTAGACCGACGAAGCTAATTGATCTCCCCATCGCGCTCACGGGATTGGTTGATAAAATCGCTGGGTTTGATGGTTTGGATAAAATCTTTAAAATCGCGGGTCTCTTTTTCTTCTTGGGCCGGATTGATCGGGATCGCACTGGAGAGCATGACCTCTTCCGAGACAAAAATCGGGCTTTCAGTACGCAGACCAATCGCAATTGCATCACTGGGGCGGGAGTCAATCTCCATTTGTTTGCCCTCTTTGGTGGTGACCTTAAGCACGGCAAAGAAGGTATTGTCTTCCATGCGATTGACGACCACACTGTTCACAATCACCCCAAACTGCTCAAGTGCATTGACAAAGAGGTCGTGGGTGGCCGGGCGGGCCAAAGTGACATTTTCCAGTGCCAACATAATCGAATTGGCTTCTGGAGGCCCAATCCAGATCATCAAAGCACGCCGTTCAGGAGTATCTCGCAAAACAACAATGGGGTTACGGGACTGGGGATCGAGAACAATCCCTGAAACGCGCATTTCTATCATGGAATAAGCTCCTTTGGTCTGCGCTTATTTTAACACGGAGCCCAAGAGCTTGTCCCTAATTTAGGCTAAACAGTTGCCTTCTGCCTTGTCTGTTATACTGGGGAGACTTAAAACCATGTACAGCGACTACGAAATTCAACAATTAAAACGCTGTGGCTTGCTTCAGCAGCAGAGCCGCTGGGGGGAAATTGCGGTTATTTGCCAAGAGCTGCACGCTCAATATCCCCAAAATGCGGACGCACTTCAAATTTGGGGCATCAGTGAAGCTCAAAAAGGCCACCCCGAAGTGGGTATTCGGCATTTAAAACAGGCCTTGGAAATTGCACCAAATGCGGCCCACATCCACAATAATCTCGCCAATTTGCTCTCGGGTCTGGGACAAGTAGACGAAGCAGCCATCCATTATCAGACGGCGCTCAAACACAATCCCAATCTCTCAGAAGCCCTCCACAATCTCGGAAATATCTATCGCAATCAACAGAATTGGGAAAAAGCCCTGGGCTATTACCAAGAAGCCCTGATCCGATTGCCCATGCAGACCGCCATTCAGCTCTCCCTCGGTCAAATGCATGAAAAACTCCAGCACTGGGAAGAGGCACGTCAGATTTACCAAAGTGTCTGCCGCCAGGCTCCTCAACTTTGGCAGGCTTGGTTTTATCTGGCCCATTTGGAGCATCAGCAAGCAAATACAGCGGCAGCTGAGGCCTTTTACCGTCAAACCCTTAAAGTCCAACCCCATCAGCCCGATGCCCTTTATTGGCTGGGAGAGTTACTGGCACAACACCATGTCTATGCCGAAGCGATTGAGTGTTTTGAAGGGGTATTGGCCCAAAATCCCAACCACGCGCTGAGCCACAACAGCCTCGGCAATATTTGGTACCGCTGCAATCAATTGGATCAGGCTCAGGCCCATTATCAACAGGCTTTGGAAATTCAACCAGACTTTGTCCAGGTGATCAATAATTTAGCTGGAGTGGCGATGGCGCGCAGAGAGTATGACCAGGCTTTGGCGTATGCTCAAGAGGCGGTTCAAAAGGAGCCTGATTATGTCGATGCCTGGGAGAATCTGGGGGTGATTGCCCGCGAAATGCACAATTTAGAATTGGTTGAAAAGGCCTATGACACCGCTTTTAAACTGAGGCCACGCGCAGGTTTGCAGATTCGCCAAGCCCTCTTATTGCCCGCCCTCTATCACTCGCATGAAGACATGGCGACCTGGAAAGAGCGCTATCGCCAAAATTTAGAGGGACTTTTAGTGGCCGATATCCAACTCCAAGATCCTGATGCCGAAGTGGGTGAATTGCCCTTTTATCTGCATTATCAGGGCGAGCCAGCTCCCGATCTTCAGCTCAAACTGGCCCAGTTTTATCAAAAGGCCTGCCCCGCCCTCACTTATACCGCTCCCCACTGTAAGGACTACCAAGGGCCATCAGAACAGAAAGAGCGGAAAGTCAAAATTGGCTTTGTCTCCAAACATCTGCGGGCGCATTCCATTGGCAAGTTAATGCAGGGAATCATTGCCAAGCTGGATCGCAGCCGCTTTGAAGTCTGCGTCTACCCCTTAATTGCGCCCGAAGAGCGCATCGGGCAAGCCATCATGGCCAGTGCCGATCGGGCCCGGATTCTCACCCCCTCCCTCTATGTGGCTCGGCAAGAACTGGCTGAAGAAGCTTTGGACATCCTCTTTTACCCGGATATTGGCATGGAATCACTGTCTTATTTTCTGGCCATGGCCCGGCTGGCTCCACTGCAGATCACCACATGGGGACATGGAACGACTTCTGGCATCGACAATCTGGACTGCTTTTTATCAAGCGACAACTTAGAAACGGAACGTTCAAAACAGGTCTATAGCGAAAAATTGCTCTGCATGAAAGATCTTTTTCCCTATTATTTTCGTCCGCCTTTTAAAAAACAAGAAAAAACCCGTGCTGACTTTGGTTTGCCCGAATCAGGTCACTTGTATATCTGCCCCCAAAGCCTGTTTAAAATTCACCCCCAAATGGATCTTCTCTTTGAAGCCATTTTGAACAAAGATCCCAACAGCCATCTGATCTTCTTAGAAGGTCCACACCCTCATTGGGGAGAACTTTTGCGGGCACGTTTTAGCCAAGCTTTACCCCACGTACAGGAGAGAGTTTTATTTTTGCCGCGCCAAAGTGAGACCGATTTTTTGCAATTGGTGGCGCTCTGCGATGTCAATTTGGACACATGGCCCCTGTGTGGGGGAAATTCAAGCCTGGACACATTGGTAACAGGAACTCCCCTAATCACACTGACAGGGGAATGGCCCATTCAACGCTTAAGCGCTGCAATTTACCAGCAAATGGGGGTCAGCGACTTAATTGTGCAAAGCCCTGCAGAATATGTCGCTTTGGCTTTAAAAACCGCTCAAGACACAACTTTTCGCACGGCAAAGCAAGCCCAAATAGCCAAAGGCCTCGCGCAAATTTACGAGAATCTGGGCGCTGTGCGCGAATTGGAAGACATTCTTCTGGCGGAATTGCGCCTGCGCAGCCAGATCGAAGTTAAAACCAACCCTAACACCTCTTTTTCAGAACCGTAAAATCAGGTAAAATCGGGATATGCGCATTTTGCTCATCGACGATGACAAAGATATTTTTGCCCTGGTTCGAATCGCCTTTCGTTCAGAGCCAGTGGAACTCGTTTGGGCTGCCACAGGTTTGGAAGGATTGCGTCTGTTTGAGCAAAACCCACCCGATTTGGTCTTGTGTGATATTGGTTTGCCTGATGTCGATGGCGTGCATTTGGCCCATGCCATTTCAGATCGTCAGCCGAATGTCCCACTGGTTTTTTTAACGGGGCACAATACAGATATGGATCGTGAAGATGCCAAAGCCACAGGGGCCCGCGACTATATTTGCAAACCTTTTGATATCCGCGAGTTGGTCAAACGTGTCAATACAGTACTGGCACAAGCGCAATGATTCTGATTTTGGAAGAACGGGAAGCTGAGATATGCGAATTCTGCTGATAGAAGACGATCCAGATATTTTTACGATTCTGGATATCCTATTTCAAAGAGAAAAATTTGAATTGGTCTGGGCCGAAACCGCGCAGGAGGCCCTGCAAATTTTCGAAGAGGCGGTACCGGACCTGATCATCTCCGATCTGGGATTACCAGATGTCGATGGTATGTTTTTGGTTCAGGTTTTCAAACAAAAATCACCGCAAACGCCAGTTATTCTTTTAACCGCACGAGACAACGAAGCCGACAAGGCCAGCATGTTGGCTGCGGGAGCCCAGGACTATGTCCTCAAACCTTTTGAACCCGAAGAATTCATCAAACGGGTCAAGGTCTTTCAAACAACAGACTGAATTTCAAACCGTCTGCGCTTTCAGCGGCTCCTAATTTAACGGGCGAGCTGGGCAAACATCTCCGCATGGTTGGGAATTTTGATCATCTGTCCGGGTTTTAAGCCCGTTATGCCTGGGTTTAAAGCCTGAATTTCAACCCAACGATTGGAATTATCGAGATGAATATCCGCCAAATCTTCAAAGGTCTTTTGTCCCAATTCAACCACCACATTCCTGAAAGCAGGCAAAGCGGGCGGCGGAGCCGGGGGCTGCATCGCAGGGGGAGCATAGGAGCCATTCAGCAAGGCCTGTACCCCAGAAACCACCCGTTCGACCGAAAAATTATTGGAAGTATCAATTTTACGGCCTTTGGGCACAGCCACATCGCGGTGACGGGTAATCTGATTCAAGGGCACCTGATAGGTCTGGACCAACCAAGCCACCAGTCGGATAATGCCATCGTATTGGGCATCTGAATAGGGCTCTTGAGAATCTCCAACATTGCAGATTTCAATCCCAATTGAAAAATTATTGACGTCACCCACCCCATTAAACTCACTTTTGCCTGCATGCCAGGAACGGCGGTCATCAGCCACGGGTTGAACAAGCGAACCATCGCGGTCAACAATATAATGTGAACTCGCTCCCGCTTTGGGATTGGCAAAAAAACGCGCGACAGCACGGGCATCGCCAGCCATAGCCGTATGGTGCAAAACAATGGTGTTAATCTTGGCGTTGGCAGGCCGCTCATTGTGATTGGGTGAAGGCATTTGCAACACATCGGGGCGAAGAACAGATCGCACAGAGCGGGACTGGGCATTCAAACTGGGATTAGAACGGTTGAAGGGCTGGTTCACAGACTGATTCAAAGGATTTGGCATCAGGGCACAGGCACTGAGCGCCAGGCTTGAGAGCAGAAGAGCCGTTGAATACGCAGATATGGGGCGCATAAAAATCCTTTACAAAAAATGGAATGAAGATCGCGTGATTAAAATGAGATTAACATAAAAATAGGCTTTGTTCAAGCCCCCCAAAAAGCAGGGCTGAAACTTAATAATAGAGCATCAGCGGCACTTTATTTAAATGCTGCAAATGGGCCAAACCTGCCTGTTCAATCGAGACAAAGGGAGAGCGCTGCATCCGGGTACTGAACATATCCAACCACTCGTTAATCGAGGGTTTGCTATAGTCTTTGACTTTGGCATCTTTGCCCAACTGGGTCATTTTTTTGAGCTGTTCAAGGGCAAATTGGTAATCGCCGAGGCGATCGACAAGTTTGTGTTTCAAAGCCTGATTGCCTGTATAAATCCGGCCATCGGCCAATTCCCGCACACGGGCTTCGGGCAATTTCCGGCCTTGCGCCACAGCTTTGACAAAATCAGCATAGGTATCATCGATCATGGCTTGCAAAATGCGGGTCTCTTCGGGAGTCGTGGGCCGAAAGGGAGAACCAATATCCTTGTGTTTGCCACTTTTGATCACAGTGGTGGCCAAGCCGAGTTTATCGTAAAGCCCCTGTAATTTGGTGAATTGGGCAATCACGCCAATACTGCCCGTCAAGGTGGCAGGATTGGCGACGATTTGATCCGCTGCGCTGGCAATATAATACCCGCCAGAGGCCGCCACATCACCCATCGCAGCCACGACTTTGACCTTGCTGCTGGCTTTGATCGCCTGCAATTGCTGATAGACCGCCTGAGAAGCAGCGGCAGTGCCGCCAGGGCTGTTGATTTTGACCAAGAGGCCTTTTACGCCATCTTTTTCGGCCTGGCGAATGGCTGCCACCAATTTTTCGCCAGAGGCCCCACCACCACCCCCAAAACCACTGTCAGTCTGGTACATAATCGTGCCTTCAACCGCCAGAATGCCAATATCAACATGTTCAGCAAGCAAACTCTCGGCCAATTCTTTCCCCGCATTGCTACTTGAAGAGGGAGAAGCGGGCTTGCGCACCCCCATCACCCAATTGCCCACAGCAGTGATTAGACAGAGCAAGAGCAAAGCTATCACAATGGTTTTTTCTTGACGATTGGCAGGCGGGTTTGAAGGGGGACTCAGGGGCTGATCTGTTTGGGGTTCCACGACAGCTACTTCCTATTTCAAAAAATGGCGAGCGAACAATTTAGATATCAACAATTGGACATCATTATACCCCGGCATTGGGGCTTCTGCCGATCTCAATTGCCGCCAGGCAAAAGACGTACCCGATCCGATAGGCGCAAAGAGATTTGGCGAATTTCACTCGGGTTATTTTGTTGCGACGCCCGTTTGGCCAAATTGCGCAAAGCGCTGAACATGCCTTTTTCAATTCGCGGGGCGGGATTGGCACCGGGCAAGGGTGCCAAGGCTGTATTCAGGGCTTTTTCCAGACGGGCCAAGTCGGTGGGGCCGTAGGACTTGGCAATGGCTCCAATAATCCGATCTTTTTCTGAAATCAGAGCGGTATTAAAATGGTCATAGACCCCATTGAGGTGGGTATCTTGGGAATTAAAACCAAGATTTTTTAAGACAAAAGGCAGATCATGCACAATATGGGCCACCATCGAAAGCCCCACAATTTCAGTTGTGCTCCAGGCAGGATAGCCCCGCAATTCAGCCAAACGGCCAGCATCAAAGGCCGAACGCCAAACTTCGGGAACGGCTTGCATATCGCCAGCGGCATAGGCATCAAAGGCCCGGAAATAATAATTGGCAAAATCAATCAAGAGACGGCCTTCAAATTCCGCTGCGCGCACATCCCCTTTGCCAATATAGCTGTGCATTTCGGCCTGGGCCCGTTCGGTAATCACGCGGTACATCGCGGCAAAAATACCCCGGTGATCGCTGCGCTGGCCCAAGACTTGCTCCATCTGCTTGAGCCGCAGCAAAACCTGATCGGACTTGGCAACCAACTCAGGCAAACGATCGGCAGCCGATGCACCCATGATCGGCGCAAAGGTCAATGGGCTCTGCTGAGGGGCATTAAAACGCACCTTTCCACGCTGAGAAACCAGAGCCAGAATTCCGGGAGAGACCCGCAAATCCCGCAATTGCTCATAGCGCGACAAATCCCGAAAATCGTTGAACCCCCAGCGGGGCTTGTGAATCGGGTGAATCGCGATGCCAGAAGGAGTCTGAATCAAGGCAAAATCTTGGCGCTTGCCTTGGACCTGTTTCAGGGCAGCATCTATACTGGCTACGATGCCAATCGGACGGGCCAATTGCAATCCAGGCTCAAACGACAGACTCTGTGCCGAAAGCTCAGAATGGGGCTGAGCAGAGTGGGCCAATTCGGCCAATCCAACCAAACGATTGGCCGGGATCGGGGCCTGCGCCATACGGCGAAGTTGATCCGGGCTGGTCAAAGCCCTTGGCTGGGCCATTTGAGGGGATGCTGCTGCAGTTGTGCCGGCCTGAGGCAAAGAAGCCAACAAACGCAGAGGCATTGCCTGAGAGCGGGCGGAAGAATAAGCGGTGATTTGCATAGGGTATAGATGCTAAGCTCAAATAAAAAAGGCCGGGAACAGATTTGGGTTCTCGGCCTTTTCGATTTTTATTAAGCTTTGGGACGCATCGTGGCTTCCATCAAAAGATCGACAAGCAGGGCATCCAATAATTTCTGGCTGCGGTAGTCAGGGGTGGCGTTGATCGCCTCACGCACCATTTTATCGGTGGCTTTGAGCTGTTCAAGACTCAGACTGCGAATCGCGACCCGGAAACCGGCCTGTGAGGTACGGAAATTGGCCTCAGAGGCGCTGCTATTGAGCTGTTTTAAAGTGTTCTCGACAATGCTCTTGGGCTCAGTGCCGGGGCTTGGGGGCATGGTGGGCTCAGCAAAACCGGGCTTGCCACCTTTGCGGGCAATCTCCAATTTGGCATCCAACATCAGGCTGTCGAGTAATTTTTGACTGCGGTGATCGCCGGTTTGGGCAATCGCTTGGGCAATCAGGCCTTCGGTGGCTTTAAGCTGTTCGAGACTCAGACCGCGAATCGCGACCCGGAAACCGGCCTGTGAGGTACGGAAATTGGCTTCAGAGGCGTGGCTATTGAGCTGTTTTAAGGTGTTCTCGACAATGCTCTTGGGCTCAGTGCCGGGGCTTGGGGGCATGGTGGGCTCAGCAAAACCGGGCTTGCCACCTTTATTTTGAATTTCAATCCGGGTTTCAACCAAAGCCTGATCCAGAAAGACCTGGGTGCGGTAATCACCGCTTTGATTGATCAAGCCTTGTAATTGAGCGGCTGCGGCTTCCAAATTGGGCAGAGAAAGCTGACGAATGGCCACACGGTACTGGGCCAAAGCGGCTTTAAAATTGTCTTGGCTGGGATTGCTTGCTAATTTGCTCAGCACGCTATCCACCTGGGTTCCACTGGGGAAGAAATTGAGGGTTGCCGGAATTTGGCCTGTACGCACACTGTCAATTTCCATGCTGTCAAAAATGGGCATGGTGCGCATGGGTAAAATTTGAGCAGGGGCTGCGGGCACGTGTTGGGGAGCTGCGGGGCTGATGCGGCCCAATGCAGGGGAGGAAATTTGTTGAATCATCATACTGGTTAACCTATTTAAATTCTAATCTTAATCTTATTTTAATATTTTATTTAAGAAAGATCAAGCCCCCTTGAGCAAGAAAAAGAGAGATCTTAGAAATTGGGATCGATTCTGATCAGAAATCCCCACTTGTAAACCCTGTGCAATCTCAAAAAGGGTGTGCTAGTATTGTTTCTGCATTGTTAGCAATAAGAGTGCAATTTACCCCCCGGCGACAAGCCGGTCACATCGTTTTAATCGGGGCGTAGCGCAGCTTGGTAGCGCACCACTTTGGGGTAGTGGGGGTCGCTGGTTCAAATCCAGTCGCTCCGATTTTTGTCTTTTTTTGAGGCACTTTTTGAGGTCTGGCAGATACATGAGATACCGACGTTGGCTCACTGCTCTTCTGCTCCCGCTAGTTGCGGGTTGCAGTGCCTTATTGGAACGCCCTTCGCTGGAACGTTATCAGGCTTACTTTACAGATTCCAAAACCCCACGCAAGAAGTTTCAACCCGGTCAGGTGCGCGTCACCTATCTGGGCACCACTTCTTTGCTTTTTTCTGATGGCCAAACCCAGATTTTGATTGATGGCTTTTTAACCCGTCCTGGTCCAGCTTGGCAATTGCCTTTTCGCAAAATCGAAACGGATCGCCATAAGGTGCGTGAGTACCTTAAGCGTCTGCAAGTAGACAAATTAGACGCCATTCTGGTTTTTCACTCCCATTATGATCACGCCATGGATGCACCTTATATTGCCCTGCAAACAGGCGCACAGGTCGTGGGCTCTGAGTCCACAGCGTTTCTGTCAGAAGGCGAAGGCCTGAGTTGGCAGCAAATTGTCAAAGCCAAGCCCTACAAAACCCTGAGTTACGGTGATTTTAAAGTCACATTGATCCCCTCGCGCCATGTGGATTTGCCCTGGGTGGCCAATCTGACCGGTATGATGGGAGATATCGAAGCCCCCCTCAGGCAACCGGCAAGCATGTTCGACTACCGTGAGGGGGAGACTTACACGATCCATATTGCCCACCCCTCTGGCAGCGCCATGTTACACGGGGGACATTTTATTCCCGGTGAGCTCAAAGGTTGGAAAGCCGATGCGGTTTTTCTCTGCACCCCCGGTCTGGATCGCTTAGGTGCCCAGCAAGAAACCTTTTATCAGGAAATCATTGGCGAAACCGGGGCCAAAACGGTTTACCCCGTGCATTGGGATGATTTTTCTCTGTCCCTGGACGAGCCCCTGCA
>CAZRFI010000057.1:0-19223 GCA_964598905.1 uncultured Candidatus Sericytochromatia bacterium
GGAAATTGAGTTTGATCTCGCGGGCCAAATTCAGACGGATGCGCTGCTCTTCGGGGGAAAGAGACTCTTGATTGACCAATTGGGCCAGGGCATCAGCCCCAGCAGAGGATGCGCTGGGGGTAGCCATGGGATAGGGCGAGGAGGGTGCATTGGTTGCCGGACCACAGGCAGCCAAACCCAGGGTTAAACTGAATACCAGAGAGGTCATTACCCATTTTTGCATGTCAAAACTCCTTAAAAGTAATAACATGGATTATAAAATAAATTTACTTAAATGTAAATGCTTTTTTAGTCTTCTTTCTCGACTTTATCTTCTGTTTCCAATTTGACCAGTTCATGATCGAGGGCTTCGCTTAAAAAGATCGGTGTGTAAGCAGGCGTTTCATCTTCGGCATCGGGATCGGCCACAGAAATATTCTGAATGGCCGCCAGACGCGCCTCGGCCTCACGGGCGATCATTTCTTCGCGGGTCAGGGCGGGTTCGTCTTCATCGAGAAAAACCAGCTCTGCAGCTGAGGACAAGGCTGATTCTGGTTCTTCTTCTTCGTTCAAGATCGGTGTGGGGGGGGCTGGGACAAGATCTAATTCGTCTACGGGCGTGGCCTTCAGCCGGTATTCATCCAGAGATTCTGCGGCTTCTGGGGCAAAATAATGCACCAGAGAGTCGCCCAATTGGGGCTCCAGGCTGGGCGCGAGGCTGCGTTCTGGTAAAGCCATTTCTGGCTCTGCCGGTGTTGCCACTTGGGGTGGCGTTTTGGCCGTCGCCTCGGTTGCCGCCTGGGATGTCGACGGGGTTCCCTCATCCCCAAAAATCGGCTGATACGCAGCATATACCTTTTGTTCAACTTCAATCACCGGCTCTTCGACCAGGCGAATTGAAAATTCGGCAAGATCTTCTGCCTCTCCTTTGGTCTCTGCTTCTGCTTCGCTGTCGCTGGGCAGAATTTCGTCCAAAAATCCGAAGGGATTATGTGACGTTTCAGCTGGGTTTGCAGGGGGAGCAGTGGGGAGTTGCATCACCGTCTGGTTGAGATTGGGCCGATCTTCGTCCAAGAAATCGAAGCTGTCTGAGCTGAGCGCGGAGAGGCCTGTGTCTGCGCTGGTCTCGGTTTCGGGGATATGCATGATGGTTTGCCCGGCTTCGTCGAAGAAAGACAGGGCGTCTTCTGAAAGATCAAACAGGCCGCCTGCAGGTTTGAGTTCGGGCTCTTCATCCAAGAAGGCAAAGGCCTGATTGGTCTCGGCTGAAAGGGGCGTGGCGGTTTCTGCAAATAGGTTTTCGCTCTCTGTTTCAGCTGTGACTTCGGGGGCGATTTCATCAAGGAAGTCCAGGCCTTTCCAGCGGCTGTCACCTTCTTCTTGGCTTTCTGGATCCAGATCCAAATCCTGCCAGCGCTGGGCCCGCTCTTCAAGCTCGGCCTGCAGTGCTTCTGAGACCACAGGCTGGGTGCTGTCTGATTGTAGCTCCTGTTCGACAGTGATCTCCGCCGCTTGGTTGGGCCCGCCTTCCAATTCCTGCAGGCGGTCCATGTCCAAAATCCAGCGGTCTTCCGACGCGGTTGTATTGACCGGGGGGGCTGGTATGCTGTGGGCCTGGCTTGAATAGAGGCTGGCGCTCCAGATATTTTCGCCCCGGCGGCTCAGCCTCACGACCTTTTCGGGGCTGACAGAATAGACCAGCCACTCGCCATTGGGCAGAATTTCGACATGCATCGGGGAGATCAGCGGATCTGAGAGATTGCCTTTGATCAGGTGGGGCTCCTCTTCGGGGCGCACCCAGACCAAGCGGTGATTGCCAGTATCTGCAATCAAGGTGCTGCCGTCTTCGAGGCGGTGGGCAAAGCTCGGTTCTTTGAGGTTGTGGGTACCATTGCCACTTTCACCCTGATCGCCCCACGACCAGAGGATTTCACCTTTGAGTGAGATCTCACAGACCTGGTGCAATCCGGCATCGGCAAAGAGCACAGAGCCTTCAGATGTGACTTCGGCATAATGGGGGCGAGAACCCGGATGGGAAGGCGCGTACTCCCAGTTGACCTGGCTATCTGAACTCAGTGTCAACACACGACCTTTGCCCTCTTCTGCAACCAAGAGAAATCCCTCTTTGGTCAGGGCTGCACTGCGGGGATTTTGCAAGCCCCGCCAGCGTTTGCGTACATTGCGGGTTTCGCGATCTATTTCCAGCACCCGGCCATTGCCCGTGTCTGTCACCAAGAGGCTGTCTGGCAATAGGGCGATGCGGTAAGGCTGAAACAGCTCTTTGCCACTCTCTTTGCCCCAATGCCAGAGCATTTCTCCCTGCCAGGAATAGCCCACCACGACATCTTGCAAGAGGCTCGGCATATACACCAATTCGTCGCCCCGCATGTCTACCAAGGCCCAAATATCCACCCGTGGCAAATCTGGGCGGTTGATCCCCACGCGGGCTTCAAAAGCCGCTAAATCGCTGGCATTTTGCTGGAGGCGGCTTTCGGCTATCTCCTGCAGCTTTTGTTTAAACCAGGGAAACTTCTGGCCCAATTCGTTAATATGGCGAATATCCAGTTCGTAGACTTTGCAATAGTCTTCGGTGCGCACTGTGGCCGAGCGAGGCTGGTTTAAGATTACCGACATCTCACCAAAGATTTGCCCGCCTTCCAATTCCACAATGGGCGCTTTGTCGCCTTTGCGTTGAATACTGACCCGGCCTTCCAGCAGCAAAAACAGCGATCCCCCCGATTCACCCCGACCAAAGACATCGTGTTCGGGCATGTAAGCCATGGGGTGAACCCGGTGCGAGAGTTCTTCAAAAAAGGCCTCTTCAGCCCCTTTAAACAGGGGAAACTCGCGAATGCGGTGTCCGGCAATTTTGGAGCGCAGTTCGTCTTGCAAGGCCAGGGTTTTGCGCTCGCGGAAGTTTTTAAACAGGCGCTGGTGATCGGCATCAATTGAACGCACCAATTGAAAGAGTCGGGGAAATTTGACCACGGCTTTTTTGAATTCGCCGCGCTCCAAATACAGAATATGCAGATCAGTCAGGGCCCGCATGCCCGGTTTTTCGACTTTTTGCTGATCGGAGAAGGCCTGTTGGCCACAGATCTCTCCCTGTTTGACGGTAAAGATCACGGCCCCCTCTTCTTCGGCAGAGACCATTTCCAATTCCCCTTCGAGCAGGAAATACATGGCATTCCCCAATTCACCGGGGGGCACGAGGAGATCTCCTGCTTTGGCCTTGAGGCGCAACATAAAACCGGCCAGAGCTTCGAGATGTTCGTCGCTCTCTTCGGCCAGCAGGTGAATGGTTTTGAGTTCCTCTTTGATCTGGGCCTGTTTCTTTTGCTTGATCTCGGCACTGGACTGAGAGCGGAACTGGGCCTTGAGCAGGGATTGCTCCGAGACCGTGGAATTGGGAAAACCCTGCACCCAGCGGGTGAGCTCTTTGTCGGGGCTGAACTGCATCATGACTTTTTCACCTGCAAATACCAAATCGCCATTGTGCAGGCGGGTCACCCAGGTGGGGGCCGCTTCGTCTTTCCAGTGGGCACCATGCACGGGTTCAGGCGGCCAATAGCGCACAGCCCGTAAGCGTTTGCCTTCGGGGCTCAGCTCCAGACAGGCCTGCAGATCGCTGTCGACAATCCAGGTCTGCCCGTTGGGCAGACGCCGGGCCAGGATCGGGTGTTGAAGACCCTGCTCTGCGCCAAAAGTGCGCATGAGTTCGCCACGGGCATTGATCTCCAGCACCTCTTTGCGGCCGGGATCGGCGATCAGCCAGGTATCTGTGGGCGTGAGTTGCACATCGCAGGGGGATTTCAGTTTGTCTGCTTCAGGGGTTTTGAGCGTCGGGTAGCGCCGCCAATGGCGGCCCGAACGGTCGAGTTCGAGCACGCGCTGATTGCCCTGATCGACGATGATCATTCGCTCTTCTTGTGTGTTGGCACCCTCGGAGAAAACCTGGAAGGTGGCCATGACGGGATGGCGCAAGGCCAGTTTGGCTTTCCAGATCTGTTCGCCGCCGGGGCTGTACTCGGCCACTTTATTGCCTTTGGCATCTGCCACCAGGTAATTGTGGTTGGGCAAAACCGTGACATGGGCAATTTCGCCAATTTCAGCGGATTTGCCTTCGAAGACCCCCAGCAATTGCCGCCAGACATTCATGGTATAAAAGCGGTTCTGGCCGGGCAAGACCACTCCCATCTGGCCCGCAAACAGGCGACTTGAGGTCTCTGCGCTGAGTTTATGTCGAATATCCCGTTCTTCGGGCAGATCCAAGCGGTAAAAACAGGCCGGGCAGGCCAAACCGTCGTCTTGTTCCAGGGGCGTTTCGCAGAGCGGGCAGATGTCTTCAAAGCGCACAGAATCCCCGCGTAGGCGGGCCTGTTTGATCAAAGATGCCACGGCTTCGCGCGAAATCGGGGTGCGCAGCGAGTGTTTGCCCATCAGATCGTCGAGTTCAGCCAAGACAACTTTTTTCGTGCGCAATTGTTTGCGCAATTCATGGGCCAGCTTTTTTAAGCGTTTGACCTCATCGTTGTGCAAGAGCAAATTGGTCAGGGTAATCCGGTAAAAGGCCCAGTTTAAAAGATCGACAATTGCAATTTCGGCCTCAGCGGGCAGATCCAGTTCTTCGGCCTCTTGGCCAATTTGATCCCAGAGCGTGGGGTCGTCTTTGGGGGGTTGATAGACCTGGAAGTTTTTGCGTGGCGGCGCAACTTTGCGCTCTTGTTTGAGTTCGACCGGGGCCTCTTCAATCGGGGCCTGTAAATCTGCCTCAGTGAGAATATTTTCCTGCAGCAAAAAGCTTTGAAAATCCAGCTTTTCCTGCTCATGTAAGGGGTTGGGGCGGCTGTGGCCGAGCATGGCGGGTTGGCTGCCGTCTTGAATTGGGAAGCTGCGCAGGGTGCGCACACTGCTGGTTTTGATCACGTGGATCAAAGGGGTGCGCAGTCCGCCTGCCTCGGTCCAGGTATTAAAATAGAGCAATTTGCCGTCGGGGCTGAGTTGCATTGGGTCGCAGGGCAGAATCCGCTGCATGCACCAAGAATCCCCTTTGATCTCGACCGAATAGGGGGTGCTCAGGGTTTCGGTATCGAAATAGAGCAGGCTGAACTGCGGGCGTTGGGTGCAGAGATAGAGATAGCGGGGATCTGGCGCAGGCATGAGATTTCCCAAAATGCCCAGACCCGATTTCCAAATCCGGTTTTTGAGTGAGTCCAGCTCGATAATCCAGAGCTGGATGCTTTCATTGTCGGTGATATACGCCTTTTCCCCCTTGCTGTCAAAACAGACATTGAGGGTGCGGTTGCTGCCGGGTTTGCGAATTTGAAAGCGCTCGATAATCTCGTAATCCAGCAGAGAAATCACCAGCACTTCTCCAGCTTGGCGGTGCGCCGCAAAGAGCGTTGTACTGTCGGGAGAGAGGTAGAGATCGACGGTATGCGGGCGTTTGTCCTGCTGCACCGCATCGAGTAAAAAGCGGCTTTCTATCAACAGGGGATGGGTGTGAATACTGCTGGCGGTGATAAAGCTGAAACTGGGGGTGATCACCAATTCGGGCTGGGCACTCTCATCCAGGGAGATCGGTTTGAGGTAGTGCCCGTGTCCATCGAGGCAGGCCCATTGCCGCCGCCCGCTGAGGCTTTCGGGCGAGGGGCGGGTATCGCTCAGGGCGATGCGGGCGACCTCTTCTCCGCCTGGAAATTGTTCAATATGTAGAATCAGGGTCTTGTTATCTACCCGACAGGCGATTCCTTTGACTTTGTCGGCCAGGCTTTGGCGCCGGGCCTGCCAATGGCCAAAACATTCATCGGCCTGGGTCTGGGAGTAGTGTTTTTGCTGGCGTAAATAGTTCAGCCAGCGCTCTTCAGCAGCTGTTTTCGTCATGATTTTTTCCCTTGAGTCGCGCCGTAATTCAGATATTATATCAAGACAAAGGCAATTACTTTTAACTTACTTTTGATAATTGTTAGAGATTGTCTTTGACCGAGCCATGCAGTAGGCTGAAAGAGAGAGGCAGTATCAAAATGCGCGATTTTAATCAAGAAATTCAGGGCTGGTCCTTTTGGGACGCCGAATGTGAGGCGAATTTTCGCACTTGGAATTTCCCTTATCCCTTTATATTGCAAAATCGGGCGGACGTTATCGCACTCTGTGAGTGGATCGAAGCCCATCAGATTCGCTCCTATTTGGAGGTGGGCATTTGGAGTGGCAAATTGGTCTCGCTCTTGCATTCACTTTTTCACTTTGACACAGTCGCAGTCTGTGATATCCGCGATGCCGATAAATTTGGGGTTGAAATAAAGGTGCCCACTGAAACCGCCTGTTTTTGGGGCGACTCCTGCTCTCAGGCCTATGTGCAGTGGCGCGAGCAATTGGGCCCGATTGATCTGGTTCTGATTGACGGGGCCCATGGCCTGGACGCGGTGCTGGCAGATTTTGAAATCAACCGGCGCTTTCCCGGCAAATACCTCGCTTTTCACGATGTGACCAATCCCCGGACCCCTGCTGTGGGCCATTTCTGGAACCATGTGCCCGGTGAAAAATGGACGATCAGCCAGCCCTTTATCGAAGCCGGTTTGGCTGACCTGGCCCCGATGGGCATTGGCATTTGGAAGATTTCCCGTTGAGTGCTTGTGTTCACCTGCTAAAGCACCTATGATGGGATCATCCTATCTTTTTTCTGACCCGATCCGATGGTTTTAAAGGGGGAGAGCGCAATGGAGACGTTAGAGCAGCGCAAGCTTAAATTCCGCGAACACATGGAAAAAGCTGAGCAATTTGAAGACGACGAAGAGTTTTTACCCGCGATCAAACACTACCGCGAAGCCTTAAAATACTCTCTGCACAAAAAAGACACCGATCATATTCAGGCCAAACTGCAGAAACTCAAGAATATGGCCCATTATGTCTCGGGCATGTTGGAAGAGGGACAAGCAGACAAAGGCGGAAAAAAGCCTTTGCTTTGGATCATCGCCGGAGGATTGGGGCTGCTGGCCTTGGGGTTGGCCCTCTTTTGGGTGTTTAAACCTTTTTGAAAATAGCTTACAGCGGGATTTGCTCTTTGCGGGTCAATGACATGGCCAGGCCCTTTTCGTAATAGGCCTGTTCGTTGATAAACACCGGCCAGACGGTCTCATCACCTTCGTAATTGAGCACCAGTCCATCAAAGGTCACATACAGCGGGCGCCCCGGATACAGGGGGCGATAATCCCGGCCGTAGAGCTGGGGGTGGATCATGCCACGTATTTTGCCTGCTGGGGTGCGGGGAAAGTCGAGGTTTTCGAGCTGGCGGTAAACGGTCAATTCCCCTTCGTAGGCCTTGGCCTCTCCCCGCTCCCAATCGGCCAAAAAGGCCAGCATGGTTTGCACCAGTTGCTCAGTCTTAAAAAACAAGTCTGCGCGCAGGGTGCCATGGGCCATGGGGCCCACTTCCAGGGTCAATTCGCGCTGGCTCAAAGAGGGCAAATAGGGGCTGTCTTTGGCATTTTGAGGCATATAATAAATCCGCACCAAAGGATCTTGCTGCAGCAGATGGGCGCAGAGTTGCAGCATCAACGGATCATCGAGCGCCTCTTCGCGGGAGAGGATCAGACTCATACCCATATTGCTGGTGGTATTGTGAAGGTCGATTAAAAAATCACAGCCGCCGAGATCCTGCGCCACCACTTTGGCCCGTTGGGCTTCGTAGCTGCTGAGATCGTGATTGGCCAGATCACTTGAGCGAAAACAGCGATTGAGATCTTCTTCGAGATAGCGGCGGTTGACTTCTATCGCCCGGGGATTGGCCAGATAGGTCTCGACCTGAAAGGGGTATTCTGCCCAGGCTGCGGGGGTGTTTTGCCATTTCTGGCAGAGGTAAATGCCCCCCCATTCATTGCCGTGGGTGCCCCCCACAAGCACCACCCGTTTCACGTTTTTAATCCCACCAAAAATACCAGACAGAGCTGCCTAGCAGGGTCTGGGCCAAATTCTCAATGCTCTGCACGCCCTGATCGACAATGTCTGGGCAATAGGCGTATTGCACACGCGCCAATTCACGGGCTTCTTCTAAATCGGTCACAGGCCGAGTCACAGCCAATTCAATCACGTCGTGGGTCAACGCGACCAGTTCGGCTCCATAGCGCACAAACCAATTTTCCATTAGACGCACATGTAATTCGGGATTGGGGCAGGCATTCCAGCCGCCGGTTTGCAACCAAGCAGGCACTTCCCAGGGATGGGGTGTGGGCACCAAGGCGATCAGCACTTCTGGATAGGGTTCGCGCGAAAGAATATCCAGATGGGCACTGAATTCAGAGACCGGTTGCATGTTCTCAGGGCTGAAAAATTCAGCAAATTCGTCAAATTCATCCGGGTCAAAATCTTCATCTGGGTACTCTTCGGGACTGTTTTCCGCCAGCCATTGAGTCAGATTCAGCCCCATGGCTTGTTTTAAACAGTCCGCCGGGCTGGGTACGGTCTCATCTGCCTGCCAAAGATCCTGAACCGTTTCTAAATTGCTGGCTGGCCCCATAATAATCGGCCAATGCTGGGTTTGCTCGACCAAGGCCTGTAATTTGCGCCAGTCTTGGATCGCCTGTCGGCCTGGCACGTTTAACAAATACAGCGGTTCTGAACTGCCGGGCAAGGCCTGTTGACGCAGCGACTGAGAAAACCCCGCTGTCTTGAGCAGCGATTCCAGCGCAGCCATGGCTTAGGCCACGACCTTGATGGTGTGCAAACGGATGTCTTCGGGGCCGTTGATAAATCCCCCATAGCGGTAGACCTGTTGCAGATAGTCGACCAATTCGCGCGTAATCTGTTCGCCTGGCACCAAAATCGGAATACCGGGGGGATACGGCGAGACAATTTCGGTGCAAATCCGGCCCACCGACTCCTGAAAGGGGATCTTTTCGGTTTTGGCGTAAAAGGCCTCTCGCGGGGTCATGGTGGCTTTGGGCAATTCCGGCAAATCGAGGGTCTGCAAAAGGGGGCGTACCTGTTGGGGAATGCCATTGGTGTGAATCTGCTCTGAAATAGCGCGGAAGGCATTCACCAGGCGCTCCAAATCGCTGCGTGGGTTGGCAAAGGTCACAATTGCCAGCACATTGGTCAGGGTTGCCATTTCGGATTGCACCCCGTATTTCTCGTTGAGCAAATCGAGTACATCAAAGCCCGAAATGCCCAGTCCCGTTACGTTGATCACCAATTTGGTCAGGTCAACATTGTGAATGCCGGGTTGGCCAATGCGCTCTTTGCCAAAACAGTGCACACCGGGAATCGTATTGAGCTCTTGGCGGGCCCATTCGGAGACTTCCAGGGCATGGCTGAGCAATTCCAGCCCATGTAAGGCCATCTGGCGGCGGGCGGTATCGAGCGAAGCCATTAAGACATACGAGGGGCTGGTGCTTTGCACAATTTGCAACACCTTGCGCACCCGCTGTACATCGACATGCCCTGTGTCGCGCATGTGGAACATCGAGGCCTGGGTCATGCCCGCGATGATTTTGTGGGTGGACTGCACAACCAAATCTGCGCCCGCATCCAGGGCCGAGATCGGCAAATCGCTGTGAAAATGCAAATGGGGGCCGTGGGCCTCATCAACCAAAAGGGGCTTGTTGTATTTGTGGCAAATTTTGGCAATCGCCTCGATATCGCAGGTCACGCCATAATAGGTGGGGTTGACCACCAGCAGAGCTTTGACATCGGGGTGGGCCTCTAAACTGGCTTCGACCTCTTCGGGGGTGATGCTGTCATAAAAACCATATTCTTTGTCCCAAATGGGTTTGAGATAGACGGGAATCGCACCACTGAGCAAAATGCCACCAATCACGGATTTGTGGCAATTGCGGGGAATCAGAATTTTATCGCCAGGATCACACACACTCAAGACCATGGTGTGGTTGCCACAGGTCGAGCCATTGACCAAAAAGAAAGAATAATCTGCGCCATAAGCGGCGGCAGCGAGTTCCTGGGCCTCTTTGATCACGTGCTCAGGATCGTGTAAATTGTCAACTTCGGGCAATTCACAGAGGTCGATTTTAAACATATTCTGGCCGACCAGCTCTAAAAACTCGGGATCAATGCCCTGCCCGTATTTGTGTCCGGGGGTGTGAAAGGCGACCATGTCTTTTTTGAGATAGTCGCGCAGGGCTTCAAAAAAAGGCGCGCGGGCTTGGGGATTAAAGGGTTCTGTTGTGGGCATGGCTTGGTTCTCTGCTGTGTCGATCATGGCTGTTTCTCTCTTGACTGAAAATGTGCGTGCACATTGCCACCCTATTGTACATGATTGTGCAGTGCGTCAGGATGCAATGGTTAAGTTTACGTTATTAACTTTGCCTTTACTTTTTCTGTAATCGTGGTCACTAAATTTCTCAACTGTTGCGATTAAAGTGCATTCCGTTTAAAGAGAACCTGAAATAATGCTTAAAATATCTTGAAAATTTAGCCGTAAAACAGGTGGAAGCCTTTTTAAATCAAGGGTTTTGGTTTTTTTGCTGGCAACTGACAGGATGCGCCTGCAATGTTATACTGGGGCACTACCGAGGGTGATTCAGACCAAGGAGACAAAAACGAATGCAAGAGCCTGCCCTGATTCTGCTTGTCGAAGACAACGAAGAGATTGGTCCATTTTTGACCATGGAACTCGAAAGTGAGGGCTACCGTGTGGAATTGGCCACAGATGGCCTGAACGGTCTGATGAAGTTTCGCCAAATGCAGCCCGATTTGTTGATTCTGGACTGGGAAATGCCCAAATTAAGTGGCGTAGAGGTCTGTCGCCGGGTGCGTCAGAGTTCTCATGTGCCGATACTGATGCTCACTGCCAAGAACAATGTTCAAGAGCGCATCGAAGGCTTGGATGCCGGCGCCAATGACTATCTGGGCAAACCCTTTGAACTCGATGAACTCTTGGCACGGGTGCGGGCCCAATTGCGCGGCCGCAGCAAGCCCGAACTCAATCTCTTGGTCTTGGCGGATCTGGAAATGAATTTACAAACCCATGAGGTGCGCCGGGCAGAACAGCTTTTGGATCTCTCTCCCAAAGAATTTGACTTGCTCAAATACCTGCTCCAAAACCCGCGACAGGTGCTTTCCAAGTCGCAGATTTTTGAAAAGGTCTGGGGTTGGGATGCTGAAGGGGGCGAAAACAGCGTGGAAGTGTATGTCCACAGTCTGCGCGGCAAATTGGAGCAAAGCGGTGGAGAGCGCCTGATTCATACCAAACGCGGTGTTGGTTATATGCTCAGGGAATCTGAGGGCTAAGGCTATTTCTGGATTTAACCGGTGTTGGCAAATCTGCCCATGAATCCACCTGAACTCTTGTGCCAGCGGCCCTATTCTCAACTCTATCTTTTTCACAGCCCGGATTATCCAGAACCTGTGGTACTCAAGGTCTTGAGTGCGGAGTTGCCGTCTCAAGCCCAATTGGAAGCCCTGAACAATGAATACAATCTCACCCAAAATTTGGACAGTGTTTTTGTCAGAAGAGCCTTGCAACGCAGCCAATGGCAAGGAAAACCAGCTCTCTTACTTGAATATGTGCCAGGACAGACCTTGAGTGCCTTCTTTGAGAGGCCCAAATCCGAGGCCCTTTTTTTGCAAATTGCCCTGCAATTGGCCCAGGCCTTGGGAGAAGTTCATGCCCAAGGGGTGATTCATCAGGATCTCAATCCCCAAAATATCTTGATTGAGCCGGAAACCCTGACCCTTAAACTGATTGACTTTGGTTTGGGGCTCTCACACAGTCATGCGACGGAGATCCCCTCTGCGCTCCTGACGGGGACCTGGGCCTATCTCTCTCCAGAGCAGACAGGCCGCACCGCCCAGAAGGTCGATCAGCGCAGTGATCTCTATGCCTTGGGTGTAACTCTTTACGAACTCCTGACCGGGCAATTGCCTTTTGTGGCAGAAGATGAATTGGGGATGATCTATGCCCACCTTGCCAAAACACCCCTGGCACCAGAATCTCTGCTGCAGAACCCAAGCCCCGTTTTGCGGGCCCTCTCTAAGACGATTTTAAAACTCCTGGCCAAACATCCCGAGCACCGCTACCAGTCGGCACAAGGGCTGTACGATGACTTGCGTTTTATTGCGGCTCGTTCAGAACAGGCGGCTGCTTTGCTGGCGTTTACGCCGGGTGAGTCGGAATCCCGGCAAAACCTCAAAATTCCTGTCAGGCTCTATGGGCGAGAGGCCGAGGTCAAAACACTTTTGGGGGTCTTTCAAACCTTACAAGCCTCTGCCGAGCAACCCGCCCAGGTGGTCTTGATTGCCGGGCCCTCGGGCTCGGGAAAGTCCTTTTTGGTGCACGAGATTCAACAGCCGCTGTTTGAACTTCATGGTTTTTTTATTTTTGCGGGCAAATACGATCAATACCAAAAACATCTGCCTTATTCGGCTTTTGTTCAGGGTATAACCCATTTTGTGCAGCAGATTCTCACCGAGAGCCCTGAAAGCGTTGAAAAATGGCGAGAGCGTGTCTTGAGTGCCCTGGGCAGTTCGGCCCAAGTGGTGATCGACATGATCCCTGCCCTGCGCCATTTATTGGGAGCACAACCGGATGTGGTTGATTTAGAACCACATGAAGAACAAAGTCGGATCCGGCACCTGCTCAAGCGGCTGATAGAGGTCTTGGCCAGCCTGGAGCGCCCCCTGGTAATTTTTATTGACGATTTACAATGGGGAGATCGTGCCTCTTTGAATTTGCTCAAAGATTTGGCCTTGGAGCCGGTTTTGCCCGGACTTTTGCTGATCGGGGCCTATCGTGATAACGAAACACCCCAAGACCATCTTTTGATCCAAATTGTGGCCGAATTGGCGGTAGAAAACCGAGCGCCCGAACAGATTTTGCTCGAAAATCTACAAGCAAACCAGATTGCTGCTCTTTTGGCAGATACCCTTGCCTTACCTCTGGCAGATACGGCAGAATTGGCCCATTGGGTCTTTCAAAAAACCCAGGGCAATGCTTTTTTTGTGCATCAATTCCTCTATGATTTGCACCGCCAGGGTTTGCTCTATTTCGCGCCTTCACGTCAGCAGTGGTGCTGGAAATTGGCAGATATCCAGGCCCAAAATGTGACAGACAATGTGGTCTCGCTTTTAACCGAAACCATTCAAACCCTGCCTGCCGGGGCTCAGACACTGCTCAAGTGGGGAGCCTGCCTCGGCAATCATTTTGATGCTTCGGTGGCGGGTCAAGCGGCGGGTTTGTCTACTTTAGCGCTTCAAACCGCATTCCAAGCACTTTCAGAAGCCGGGCTTTTGGTGTCTGTCAACGCCCCCAAAGGTACTTTGCCCTGTCGTTTTTTGCATGATCGGGTGCAACAGGCGGCTTATGCTTTGCTCAATGCTTCGGAGCGCCCCGAGGTGCATTTAAAGATCGGGCGTTTATTGCTCGCCAGCACGGCAGAAGACGATCTGCAGAGCCTGAATTTTGAGCGGGTGTATCACCTCAATTTGGGTCGTTTGCTTTTGCAAGACCCGGCCGAAAAAAGGCATTTGGCCCAATTGAATCTCTGGGCTGCCCAACACAGTCGCCGTTCAGCGGCCTACGACGATGTCTTGGAACTGACAGGCATTGGTTTGGCGCTTTTGACAGAAGCCGCTTGGCAAGGTGAATATGCCTTGATGTTTGAATTATCGCTCTTGCAGATCGAAGCGACTTTTGTCATCGGTCAAAATGAGCGCGGTGAACTTCTCTATCCCCGGCTCTTAAAAGAGGCCCGGACGCCCCAAGATCGGGTTCGGGTTTTTTATTTGCAGCTCACACTGTATTCGCAGCAGCGCCGTTACAAAGAGGCCATCGTCGTCTTTTTAAATGCCCTCGAAGCTTTGGGCGAAGGGCTGCCCCGCCAGGCTTGGCAACAGGCCCTGCAATTTGGGCGTGTTTTTCTCTCGCTTAAACAGCGCTTAAAAGGGCGGGATATTCAACGCTTGGCAGACTTGCCCGAAATGACCGATCCCCATTCGCTGGTGCTGGCACAGTTGCTGGGTACCTCATTGGATATCCTGATGGCGGCTGATCAAAAGTTGTTATTTGGCTTGGTCGTGGCCAAATTGGTCAAGCTTTCGCTCGAAAAAGGCAATGCCGACATCAGTGCTTTGGCTTATGTTTTTTATGGGGCCTCTCGCCAGCAACTCTTTGGCGACTTTACTTCGTCCCGTCAATTTGCGCTTTTGGCCTTGAATTTGGCCGAACGCTCAAATAACCCCATTTTAAAAAACAAGGTTTATACTTCTGATGGTTTGCTATTAAACCCCTTTTACCAACATATCCAAGTCAGTATTGAACGATTACAAGCCGGTCTGGCCCTGCTCAAAGCCGAAGGCAATTTAATGTATGCGGCTTATAATATTTATTTTTTGAGCAGTTTTGGCTTTGTCAGGGGTATCCCTCTCAAAGAACTCCATCAAGCAGGATTGAGTTATCTGCCTCTTTTGGCTTCGGAACACCGAAAACAGTACAGAGAGATGGCGCTTGAATGCATGATTGAATCGCTGCAGACCTTTACCCGGCCCGAACAGGTGGCCCAAATTGGGCAAATGTTTAATTCAGTGTGGGTCAAATCGCAGACCGATTCTCCACTTCTACTCTCGCATTATTATTGTGTCTATCTGCGCAGTGCCTATCTTTTGGGCAATTTTGACTTTGCCTTGCAGATTCTGCTACCAGCCAGCGTAGCCTTTGAACACAGCCAGGCGTTTATCTATGGCATAGACGGGGCTTTTTATGCGGGTTTGGTCTGGATCAAATGCCTGAAAACGGGGGTGTTTCCCGAAGGCTATTCTGCCTCTCAGGCCCGCTCAAAACTGACTAAAATTTTCAAACGCATGGGCTTCTTGGCCCAATTATGCCCTGTCAATTTTGAACATAATTATCTGCTTTTAAAGGCTGAAAAACAGCATTTGGAAAGGGATTTTCTCGGGGCATTGAAGAGCTATGATGCGGCGATTCAAGCGGCAGAAAAACAGGGATTTCAACATGTTCAGGCCTTGGCCAACCATCTGGCAGGCCAGGCCTGTTTTGAGGAAAACCAAACCCGTTTGGCCCTGGTTTATCTCAGCGCCGCTCATCGTGGCTATTTGCAGTGGGGAGCGTTGGCTTTGCTCAGCCGTCTCGAAAGGGAGTTCCCGAGTTTGGTTTCACAGCTTTCGCAGGCGGATATCGAGCGGGTTTTTGGTGGCAGAACGACCTCCCCCGCCAGTTTGGAGACCAGCCACCTGGATCTGCTCAGCCTGGTCAAGGCCTCGCAGGCCCTCTCCGAAGCGGTTGAACTCAATTCCCTGCTCGAAAAACTGCTGCTGATCGTGATGGAAAATGCCGGGGCGCAAAAAGCGGTTTTGCTTTTGCCTAAGCCCGAAAGCTCTGATTGGTATATCGAAGCCTGGGCTGGGGCCGAAGGGGGAGTGACAATTGGCTCTCAGGCTTTGGCTGAAACCCGTTTGCTGGCTCAGGGCGTGGTCAATTATGTGCTGCGTACCCAGTCCAGTGTCTTGCTGGAGAATGCCTGTCAACAGGGCGAGTTTATGCAAGACAGCTATATCTTGGAGCAGCAGACCCGTTCACTGCTCTGTTTGCCCCTGCTCAAACAGGGACAATTGCAGGGGGTTTTGTATATGGAAAACAACCTCACGCCGGGGGCCTTTACCTCGGAGCATATCCAAACGCTGAATGTGCTCTCCAGCCAGGCCTCGATTTCGCTCGAAAATGCCCAGCTCTACCGGCTGATGCGCGAGCAAAATATTTTGCTCGAAGAAAAGGTCTCAGCCCGTACTGCCGAATTGATGCTGGCGAAAGAGGGTGCCGAGGTGGCGAATCAGGCCAAAAGCCGTTTTTTGGCCAATATGAGCCACGAAATTCGCACGCCTCTCAATGCCATTATTGGCTTTTCGCGGCTCTTGCAACAGAACAAAGCCCTGCCCCCTGACGATGCGGAAAAATTGGATATTGTTGTCCACAGTGGTGAACATTTGCTGACTCTGATCAACGACACCCTGGAAATGGCCAAAATTGAAGCGGGCACGACCCAGTTTGAACTGACAGATTTTGACTTACACGCCCTGCTGCGCGAATTGCAAAATATGCTGCTGCTCAAGGCCACGAGCAAAGGGCTTAAGCTGGAAATGACCATTGATCCGGCTGTGCCCAGGGCCATTCGTGCCGATGCCCAAAAACTGCGCCAGCTCTTGATCAATTTTTTAACCAATGGGATCAAATACACCCCCCAAGGTTGGGTGCATCTGGCGGTGTTTGCCAAAGAACTGTCTGGTGCTGAGCCGCGTCTCTGTTTTGAGATCAGCGACAGTGGCACGGGCATTGGCGAGGCAGATTTAAACGCGATTTTTGAGCCCTTTATGCAGGCCGAGCAGGCGGAGGGCTTTCGCGAAGGGGTGGGCCTGGGCTTGTCGATCAGCCAAAACCTGATCAAAAAAATGGGAGGCACTCTTTCGGTCTCCAGCAGTTTGGGCAAGGGTTCCTGTTTTGCCTTTGAACTGCCTTTGCGCGTGGCCCACGTCGAACCCTTGCCCCACTCGGCTGTGCAAAAAGTGGTAGGGTTGCAAGCAGGGCAACAAGCCTGGCGCATTTTGATTGTCGATGATGACGCCAATAACCGGGCGCTTTTACAGCATTATTTGGCCCCGTTGGGATTTGCCTTGGCCCAGGCAGGCGATGGCCAAATCGGATTGGCCTTGGCGGAGACGTTCCGCCCCCATCTGGTTTTGATGGATATGCGCATGCCCGTCATGGATGGCTACCTGGCCACGTCCAGGCTCATGAGTCAGAGTCAATCCTGGCCCGAACAACCTGTGGTGGTGGCGGTGACAGCCAGTGCTTTTGAAGATCAGCGCCAAGAGGTGCTGGCTGCTGGTTGCCAAGATTTCTTGCGCAAACCCGTCAGCGAAGAGGCTGTTTTGGCGGTGATCGCCAAGTTTTTGCCGGTGATCTACAACTATGCAGAGGCCGACGGCTCTTTGCTGCAGCCCAACACAACTTGGACCCCCGAACAAAGTGTCAAGGCCTTGCATACAGTGCCTTTGGCCCTGCGCCAGGCCCTGCGTGAGGCGACAGAATCCGCTCAAATGGAGTCCATTGACGATTTAATTGCCGAACTCCGCCAGATCTCTGGCGAACTGGCTCAGGTTTTACAAGATGCTGCTGCCTGTTTTGACTATGATCTGATCCTGGATCTTTTAAACGCAGCCGAGAGCGTTTAAACTACCCCTATGCATGCAAACACACTTTCTGGTTATATTCTGATTGTTGATGACAATCCCAATAATTTAAGGCTTTTGATCACCCTCTTGAGTGAACAGGGCTATGAGACGCGACCTGCCAATAATGGCGCGCGGGCCCTGAATACGGTTCAGAAACAAAAACCCGACCTGATTCTGCTGGATATCAATATGCCCGAAATGGATGGCTATGAAGTCTGCCGCCAGCTCAAGGCCACGCCCGAAACCGCAGATATTCCTGTGCTGTTTATCAGTGCCAACGACGAGTTGCACGACAAAGTCAAAGGCTTTGATGTCGGTGGCGTCGATTATATCTCCAAGCCCTTCGAGCCCCAAGAACTCTTTGCCCGTGTGCGCACCCATTTGCAGCTCAAACAGGCCCAGGATCAGCTCAAGAGCTTGAATCTTCAATTGCAGGCCTCCAATCGTTTTTTTCAGCATTTGGGCCAGGTCAAAGACGAGTTTTTGGGCATGGTCTCCCACGATTTAAAAAACCCCCTGAGCAGTATTTTGCTCTTTTCGCGCTATATGGAATCGCGCACCCTCTCCGAAGACAAAGCCCGTGAAATGGGCCGCCTGATTACCAAAGCGGGCAAGCGCATGTTTCGCTTGATTGAAGATCTGCTCGATTTGAATAAATTGGAACAGGGTGAGTTGACCCCCGAACTTCAGCGCTTTGATTTGCTGCCTTTGGTTCAGGATGTCTGTGTTGAATACCAGGAGAAGGCCCAAGCCAAAACGCAGAACCTCAGCTGCGAGTGGGTGATGGAGAGCGCTTGGATTGTTGCTGATCCCCTGCGGGTGCGGCAGGTGCTGGAAAACCTCTTGTCGAATGCGCTGAAATTTTCAGCGACACAGACCGAGATTCAGGTGCAACTGGCCCAAGTGGGTCAGGCTGTGCGCCTGCAGGTGCGCGATCAGGGGCCCGGTTTAAGTGCTGCCGATCAGGCCCAGCTCTTTGAACGGTTTATGCGTTTGAGTGCCAAGCCGACCGGGGGCGAACACTCCAGTGGCTTGGGTCTCTCGATCAGCAAAAAACTGGTCGAAGCGATGTCGGGGACCATCGGCTGTGAAAGCCAATTGGGCCAAGGTGCCTGCTTTTTTGTGACCTTTCCCCTCAGCCCCCAGAGCTGATTTTTAGATTCTGATTTTTAGCAAATTTTAAGCTGGCCCTCAGTAAATCTCTAAGTGGGTCTTTTATGCTTAAAATTAATCAGATAACAAGAAAGGTTCTTCACCATGCAAATTCAAGGCGGTTTTGGAATGCAAGCGATTCAACCCATGCCCCGGATGGGTGCTGGGTTTCCGCCCGCTCAAATCTCTCGCGCCCAGGGGATTTCCACTGGCCCTGCTCCGCTCTCGGGTGAAGCGAAGCAATTGGCCGCCCGTGCCGGACAAATGAAAGGCTGTGGCACTTCTTCAGGCCCTTCGATGATGGGCCCCGAACTTTTTTCCAAAATGGTGGATCAAAGCAGCCCCAGCCAAATGCAATCCAAGTCTTCTGGCACCAAAACCCTGATTTTGGGCGTATTGGAAGGCATTGCTGATGGCCTTGCGGCCTTTAGCTAAAACGGCGATCAAACAGTCTCCCGACTCCCTGAGTTCAGCAGCGCTCCCCCTTGAGGGGAGTTTTTTTTGTGGCTTGGTTTCAGACAGGGTGGGTGCCAAAAAAAGAATGAGAATGAATTCAAGCAGATCTGGATCAACTGCAAAATTCAGATTTTGAGATTTGGGCTTTAATTCTTGCAATTGTGACAAAATAAATACATAAAAAGGTCTGTTTTATGGGGTTAAATCGGCTTTCAGACTTGCATCCCCCGGCTTGAATTGCAAGCGCAAAAAATGTATGATTGAAACGTTTCTTTTGGGGGCCTGTAAGTTGCTGCGGCAATTTTGCTTCAGATGGGTTATCTGGGATCTCGTGAATTGTTCAAAATGAAGATGATCCAGATCTCATGAATTGTCCGAAATTGTGTGTTATCCCGTTCGCCCTCAGGGGTGAATCAGCAAAAAGGGGTGTTATGTGGAAGGAT
>CAZRFI010000058.1:0-19182 GCA_964598905.1 uncultured Candidatus Sericytochromatia bacterium
TTGAGAATTGAGAATTGAGAATTGAGAATTGAGAATTGAGAATTGAGAAGGGAGAATTGAGAATTGAGAATTGAGAATTGAGAATTGAGAATTGAGAAGGGAAAAGGGCCGGGGGTGACTTTTAATTCTAAAAAAGCTAAAATAAGTTATCAAATTTCGATGGGATAATCTGTATGTCTGTTCCGCGTATAAGACCCCGATTTCAAACATTGGTGCCCTGTCATCCCCAGAAAGCCTTTGGAAAGTTCCGTTTACGCCTTCAGCAGCCCCAGTGTCAGTTTGAGGGAACTGTTTTAGATACGTTTATCCATGTGACGGTCAAGCCAGAAGTCCGCCATTATTGGTCGCCGGTATTGATGGTTCAAGCCAGAGATGTTGAGGGAGGAACCCTTTTACACGGCCATTTTGGCCCCCATCCCTATGTGTGGACACTGCTTTTGGCGATCGCAGCGAGCATGGGTCTGCTGGGGCTGTTTATTGCGATGTACGGATGTGCCCAACTCATGCTTGGACAACCGCCTTGGGCCTTATTGGCCATACCCGCATCCGTACTGGGTATGGCGCTTGTTTATGGCATTTCACTGATCGGCCAATGGCGGGCCCATGAGCAAATGTTGCAACTTAAATCTTTCTTTGATGTCTCGATCTGTGGGCGGGAAATGGATGCCATTGAGAATGCCAAAGCCCAGAAACAGGCCCAGGATTTGCTCCAAATAGAAAGAGAAAGCAGCTGTGTTCAATGCCGCCAACTGTGTGCAAGTTAAACATCACCCTTAGAGGGGCAAAACCCATCCCTTTGAGCCTGTAACGAAAAAGCGTTACAATCAACTCCAGGCCCGTGGAACTTCGGAGGGACTTCCGCAACTCGCTTTTGAACGATCATTGTCTGTCTCTCTGTGCTTTTGTCCCGGGCCTATTCAATTTTCTTTAAGTTAGAGGTGCCATGGCGGAGTACACAGCCCAGGTTGAAACCGGGGATATTCTGCTCTTTCTCAGCAGCTGTATCAGCGGAACCAGCCAGAGCACCTATTACAGCAGTGCTGCTGAACAACGTTCCGCGCTGGATTTTTTGCATCTGTATATCTGTGCCAATTACCGCAAGCTCTATGCCGCCACCCTGGCCCAGGAGATCAATCAGCACAACCAAGTGCGGATTATTCACAATCTGCTGCAAAGCCCAACAGCCAATCGCCAAGAACAGGAATGGGAGCAGGGACTGATCACCCGCGCCCTGCGTGATTTGCCCGTACACCGGGTTTACAAGCTCTTTGCAGGTCTGGCCCTGGCGCGGGTCAACAATCGCCGCAGCCGTGCCACCGTCAAAGCCTACCTCGCTTGGCGCGATAATATGCTCTTTGATGCGGTCAAATACCGCCGTCTCATGCGCTTGATCAGCCGCCATTGGCACCTGGCTTTGGCACCCGAATTGCAGCTGTTTTTGCACAGCAAAGACTGGAAAAAACGCAAATTTGAAACGCCTTTTTTGGAACATTTTCGCCAGGCCCATTACAGTGCCAATGCGCTCAAACACCTGCCTCTGACCGTGGCCGAGGGCTTGGCTCCTCGTTTTAATCTCAGCCGCAAGGCCTTTTTGGCTTTGATGCAAGATCAAATGACCGACCACGAAAAGCTAAGACTGCAAAGCACGGCCCAGACTGCCAAGTTCAAATTGGATTTTAATCCCGAAAAAGTTGGGCTCACACGCCTCTTGGCCTATATTCTCTCGCTGCCAAGGGCGGAGCGCAAAGCCGGATTGGAGCAGCTCGAAGACATGATTGCACGGGCCTTAAAGCGCCACCAGATTCCCTGGCTGCAGATCGACAAGGTGGCCCTGATTATCGACAACAGCCAATCGAGCCGGGGCAGCCGAGAGAGCCATTTGCGCCCGTTGATTACAGCCCTGGCGGCCCATTTCCGCCTGCCCGCATTGAGCAAAGAATACCAGGTTTTTTGGTTGCATCCGCCTGAACACGCACTCTTGGCAGAGGCCAAGGGCCAAACCTCGCTGGCTGAAACCCTGATTGAGGCACTGGCCTGGGCCCCCAGCGATATCTTGATTGTCTCCGATGGAGCCGAAAACGATCCTGCCGGAGGGGTGCATTGGGTTTTGGAAACAGCCCAGAAAGCCCCCTGGGCCCAGCCTTTGCCGCGCCTGCTGCACCTCAATCCGCTGATATCACCCCAGGTTTATGGCCCCTCTTCACTCAGCCCCCATTTGCCAATGTTGGGCATTTTTGAAGGCGAAAAAATTGGCCTGCTCTGGATTTTGGCGCGTTTTGCCCGCCAAGAGCTGGGTGTAGAAGGGCTCAAAGACTATTTTTGGAGGTCGGTCCATGGCTGAATGGCAGACACGTCTCTTGGCAGAAATCTTTCAGAAACAGGGTTTGCGTGCCGCCCCCAGCCAGGTTTGGCAAGGGATTCGCCTTGTACCGCTGATCGACCCCCAGCCTGTGGCGGATCTGCGGCTCTTTCGCCACAAGACCGAAGCTGATCTCGGGATTGTCAGCGTCGATGACGATTTGGCCTATTATGCCTATTTGCCCCACAGCTATATCCTCAACTGGACCCCGGCAGGGGATCCCGAGGCCCTGAGTTGCACACAAATGCAGAAACAGACGGGGGGCAAAGGTGCCGAAAAACGGGATGGCAAACGCTGGAAAGCAGCACCTGTTATGCAATTTGAACGCATGGCCAAAAAACTGGATGCGCGTCATTTGCGCTTTTTGCCCCAGCACCTCGGCATCGAGGGCTATTTACACCAGTTTTTTAATGCGCCGGGGATAGATTGGCGCGATACCTATCGCCGCTCGGCGATCTCAGAGGGGCTTATACCACGGCAAGCCTGTGTTTTGAGCGGCTATGCCTTGGAAGGACTGGAAACGGCCCTGCGGATTTTTGAGTTGCATCCAGGGCAGGTGGGACTTTTTGTCTTTGTGGCAGATGCGCTGGCGATGATCTGTCTCTATCCCCATCCCAGCGATTATGCTTTTTTACACCGCAGTTTAATTGGCGATCTGTTTGCCGAGCTGTTTTGGTATTACAGCCGCCTGGACTATGCCGTGCAGCCGCTCAAGTCAGAAGGGAAGAGCCAAGCCCACAATTGGCAAGAACTCAAAGCCGAATTGCAAGCCCTGCGCGGCGGGATTGCAGACTTCCAAACCTGGATGGCCGCCGGTTTGCTCGAAATGCCAATTGAAACCCAAGCGGTGCAAGAGTTGGGGCCTTACCAATTGCTGCGTTTTGTCTCCCAATTGGCAGCGGGCCAGACCCCAGAGGCGCACATGGGCGAGCTGATACTGAGCCAGAGCGGGAAATGTGTCTATTTTAAAAGTTGCCGGCTTTCTGAGGCACAAATACAAACCGCTTGGCTCTTGCAAAGCCTTGAAAAGCAGCTCTGGCATTTGGGCAATACAGCCCAATCACTCAATTTGAGCTATGATCAGCTGGTTCTCAAATTGCTAAAATGCGATCTGGGCAGGTTGCTCAAGCCCCAGATTATTGATCAGGTCTTAAAACGGGAGCGAGAAAAGCAGAAATAAATCAACTGACAAAGGCTTGTTAAAAAACGAACGTTCGTTCTATAATTAAACTATGAAAAACCAACTCAAAAAAGGCAAACTCACCAAACAGCTGATCTTGGATAAAGCGACCGAAATGGCCAGCAAAATTGGCCTGCAGGGTCTGAGCATTGGCCAATTGGCGAGCGCTTTGGAGATGTCAAAAAGTGGTCTCTTTGCCCATTTTGGCTCCAAAGAAGAGCTGCAAATTCAGGTCTTACAGGCCGCAGCCGCGCTCTTTGCGGAAAAGGTCAGCCGTCCGGCTTTAAAAATGCCGCGTGGAGTGCCTCGGATTCAGGCCCTGTTTGAATTTTGGCTGGAATGGGGTCTCTCCGACGCGCAATTGGCCCGAGGTGGCTGCCTGTTTGTGGCCTCGGCGATTGAACTCGATGACCAGCCCGGCCCCGTGCGCGAGGAGTTGGTGCGGATTCAACAAGAGTGGATTGGCGTTTTGGAAAAGACCATTGTCTTTGGTCAAGAAGCCGGTTACTTTAAACCCGAATTGGACCCCGCCACAGTGGTACAAGAGGTGTATGGGCTCTTGCTCTCGGCCCATTTTTATGTGCGTTTACTCGGACAAAAACAGGCCCTGATACGCGCACGCAACTTATTTTCAGACTTAGTGATCCGCATTCAGAAATAACCCAAGGAGTCATTTGAAAATGTTTAATTGGCAAAAAAAGGCACGAACGTTCGCATTTAAAACAAAGCTTTCAGCCCACCGACTGGGTTTTAAATTGGAGGGACTCCTGGCTCCCGAGGCAGCTGCAGCCAGGGCCGAAGCCCTGTTCTCGACGCCCCAGCAATTTCGCCGAAACCAAAGCGAAATCCAGGCCCTCAAAAGCGCTGAAGCATTTATGGTCGATTCGCCGTTGGGGCCGATCAAGGCTTGGCGCTGGGGCCAAAGTGAGGCCCTGGTCGGACTGGTCCACGGCTGGTCGGGCCGGGGCAGCCAGTATTATGCCTGGATTCAGCCCTTGCTGGATGCGGGTCTGTCTGTGGTGACCTACGATGCACCCGGCCATGGCGATACCCCTGCGGGTCGTTCTTCATTGCCCGAAATGGCCCAGGCTGTATTGGCGGTACAAGCGGTCACAGGGCCTTGGGTCGGGGTGGTGGGCCATTCTTTGGGCGCTGCCGCGAGCTTATTGGCGCTGGAATTTGGCCTTGAAGCCGAACGGGTGATTATGTTGGCCACACCCGCCGAGATTGAGCGCATGATTGCCCTCTTTGCCAAAGGAGTGGGTCTGAGTGCTGAAGTGCGGCAACGGATGCAAAAGCGCCTCGAAAACCGCCTGGGACTTGAAGTAGACACCCTCAATCTGCTGCAAATGGCAGGCCGCCGCAAGGAAAAAGCCCTGTTTATCCACGACCTCGACGACCGCGAAGTAAACTGGGCCAGTGGCGAAAAACTCTGCCGGGCTTGGCCGGACGCGCGCCTTTTGACCACCAAAGGCCTGGGTCATGTGCGGATATTGAGATCTGAAGCGGTGATCCAGCCCGCTTTGCACTTTTTAACAGACAGCCTTTGCGAAGGCCCCGTCAGCCCAGATATGCAACTGCTTCTGGCCCATTAAAACAGTTTTAGAGAAAGATCCGGCGAAACGCCATTGTCTGCTCGACCCGCAGGATTCTGAGTTCAGGATCGTGTAAAGCGACTTGACGGATCCAGCCAGCATCGAGCAGATAGGCTTTGTGTAAAAACTGCAGTGCCAAATAGAGATCTTTTTCGCTCCGGGCCTGTTGGTACCTGCCCGCAAAAAAACAACACTTTGCATAATATATCCGACAATTTGGAATTTTATTAGCAAATTCAAGTATATTTAAAATATTTTCTGCTTGCGTAAATTCCTGGGTCTTTGCATAGGCGTGGGCCAAAGACAGACTTCTCTCCAAGAGCACATCACTGCCAAGACTGTATTTTTGCTCAGAATAGATCACCGCTTGTAGGTGTTGAATCGCTTCCTGCCAAAGTTGTTGAGCGTCTGCTGAATCTTCGCGACAGATTTGGGCCAAATGAAAACAGACGTTGGCAAGTTCGTCCAGGAGGCAAATATCTTCGGGGTCTTTTTCCAGGAGCAGAAAAAAAAGCGCGCGGGCCCTGGAAAAATACTGTATCGCTTCTTTTTGGGCATTTTGACTGTGTTCATTCTGATGAGGAACCCTGGCTTTGCTCCCCTCCTGTTGCTGCTGCAAACCATAAAAAAAGTGAATGATGCCAAAATGGAATTGGCCATTTTCGTGTTCAATCAAAGCAGACTGTAAGCGGAGCGCCTGGGCATAATTTTGCTGGGCAAATTCCCTGCTGGCCTGCAGAGATTCCAACTGCCAAGGCCTTTTAAACTGGCTCAGTCCCTGCTGAATCATGCTTTGTGCCGCTTCTATTTCGCCCTTTTTGATCAGAGCAAAGATCAACGCCAAAAAATTGTGAAAGTCGTAGGGGTCTTTTTCGTACTGGGCTTGGTAAGTATTAAAAATTTCAGAATGGCTGGAATAGACGTGTAAATCCACGGGATAATATCCCGCTGTCTCCAAAAAATCGTTGGTCAGACTGTGGTTGTTGCGGGCCCCCAAAACACAGGCCAGTTTGAGCACCAACTCCTGCGAGGGTTGTTTGCGTTCGCCCGACTCCAACAGCGAGATATATGATTCAGAGACATTCACAGCCTGTGCCAAGGCACTCATCGTCAGGCCCTGCTTTTTGCGCAGACGGCTCATGAGTTTTCCGAACGAAGAAGTGGTTTTGGGCATTTTTTAGTACAAATAGTCTCCGGCTTGTATTTTAACCCAAAATACCGCACAAACCAAAAGACTTGATAGGAATTCTGCGCTTCGCTTATGCTGGAAAGAGAGGCTACTATGTTGATTCAAAAACTCTTGCGCTTTCAAACCATTCCGGGCCCCTATTTGGGGGAGTCCAATGCCGTTGCCAATGCAAAAATAACCCAGTTTGCCTTACCCGCCACCCAGAGTAAAACGGTATTGCCGGTTTTGCAGTCGCTCTCACAACAGATTCAGGTTCAACTCCAAAAACCCCTGCCCCAACAGCAACAGTCGCCAGCCCTGCGCCCGCTTAATCTGCTCACCCCCGAGTCGGAGAGCTTGTGCAAAACCACCTTGCAACATTTGCGCCAGCACCCGGTACATGTCCCTGAGAAAGCGCTCAAACAAAGCCTCCTCAACCCTGTAGGGCAAGAACAGACACATGCCGAGACAGCACCCGAGGTTCAACAACAGGTACTCTTGTCTTTTCTGGCCTTGGAACGGCCCTTTGAAAGGGAAAAATCTGCAAAACGCAAAAAGGCCCCCCCCGGTACACCGTACATGGATTTTGTTTTTGCCTGGGAACGCGAACAAGCAGACAAAGAGGAAGAAAATCCCCCGTCGGCAAGGGATTAGACGAGTGCCAATTCCCGTGCGCTGGCTTCAACCACTCGGGTAATGTGGATTTGAGCAAGGAGTGAATCCAACAGGTCATCTTGAGAAATATAGCCGTTTTCAACGGCCAAATCGCCCAGGCGTTTGGAAGGATGTTCGGCTTGCTGCTGCATTAAATCGGCAATCTGGAACAATTTGAGTTTGCCTTCGCGCAGGAGAACCTCACCGAGGCGCTCGACCCGCAGCAAAGAATCCATGTCGTTCTGGTTTGTCAGGGAGGGAATTAACTCTGTCATCACTTAGCTCTTCTGATTGATTCAATCTGGATTATTGGGTGTTACGGGCGTAAGAAATATATTTTGTGACTTACGCTATCTACATCTTAAACGTTGACGTATTCGTATAATGCATATTTTCATACGTATTTGTATAGACGTTTCTTTGTAACTTAAACTTTAGATAACAGTCATTTTAACGAAAATACGCCATTCTTGACAAGTACCTAATACACTTTCAGAGAAAAAAATCCCTGGCCTTAAAAGGAGCCCGAAATGTCAAGTACGTGGACATTTTCAGAAACGCTCAAGTATAATGAATCCTGGTTGTGCTAGATGGGGAGTTAGCGGTGCTCTGTACTCGCAATCCGCTTTAGCGAGATCGAATTCCCACTCTGAGGCCCAATTGTGCTGGAGTGACTTTGGTGCAATGGCGTTGATCGTAAGGTCTCCATGCGACGGTAAACTTGTGAACCCCGCCAGGTCCGGAAGGAAGCAACGGTAAGCATGCTTTGTCGGGTGCCCTGGAACAGCCGGACGGGAGCCGTAGCCCAAATGTATCACCAGTTTGCAAGACGGTCGAAGGTGGGTGCACAGCCTTCACTCTAAGTCTTATGGGGAGTCATTATGGCGGTTGAGTCGGATAATTCAGTACCCAAGCTTGTTGGGGGATTTAATATTCCCAAAGCAGTGATTGAGAACAAGGTCGACGTCTTGACCTTTCTCGAATTGATGGTGAGAAAAAACATTGTCACCCCTCAGGAATTGGATGAAATTCGCGGGGCTGTTGTGGCTCACTTGAATGCTGCCTATCCTGACCTTCAATTGTCTTACAATACAGCTGGTCCCCCGATTCCTCCCCCGGTCAAAACAATGGCGTCTGGATTTCAGTCAGCCCCCCCTCCTGTGATTCAGCCCGTGGCTGGAGGCGCTCCCCCTGCCAGCGTACCCCTTCCTGGCGTGCCTGCCACAGATCTGCCAGCAGGTGCTGCATCAACAGCCGCACCTACCACCAGCCCCTCTGCGGCCCAACCCGGCGGCGCCAATAAACCGCTGTATGTGCAAGCAGCGCCTCCGAAATTTATCAAATAAACACACGTGATCCGCAAAGACTATTACGGGATATTGGGGGTGGAGAAAAATGCCACGCCCCAAGAGATAAAAAAAGCCTATCGGCGCATGGCGCGCAAATACCATCCCGATGTCAATCCCAACAATGCCGAAGCCAGAGAGAAGTTTAAAGACCTGTCTCAGGCCTATGAGGTTTTGAGTGATCCCGAGAAGCGCCGCCATTTTGACAATGGCTTTGTGGACCAGAGTTGGTTTACCGAATCCAATCTCGACAATATCCGCGATGTCTTTGAAAAGACCTACCGCAAGGCCTTTAGCAAAGAAGAGGAAGCGGGACACAAAAACAAATTCAGCTTTACGGATATGTTCAACAATATCGTGGACTCGGTCAATGTCAAAGAAAAGCCCCGCAGTGAAAAAACCGCTGGGTCTGAGAGCGGCAAAAAGCCGCGCAAATTGGACGTTGAACAGAGTTTGCCTGTCAGCCTCGAAGAGGCCTGGAACGGTACCCGCAAGACCATTACCGTCCACCGCGAAAAGGTCTGTGTGCTCTGTGGTGGCACAGGCCAGGTCAGTCGCCAGACCTGCCGCAATTGTCAGGGCAAAGGCGGCACAAGCAGCAGCAAAAAAATTGAAGTCAAAGTCCCCCAGGGGGTGCGCAAAGGCTCCAAAATTCGGATTGGCAAAGAGGGCAATACCCAGGGCGACGAAACAGGCCATCTCTATTTGGTGATTGAATTGGCTGAACACGCCTTTTTTAAAGTCGATGCCAATGGCGATTTGCGCTGTGAAGTGCCGGTGACCTTTAGCGAAGCCATTTTGGGGGCCGAAATCGAAGTTCCGACCCTCGAAAAACGGGTCAAGATCAAAATCCCGCCCGAATGTCAGGCTGGTAAGACCTTTCGTATCAAAGGCAAAGGACTGCGGCAGACCAAAGCCGATCTGCCCTCTGGGGATCTCTATGTCTCGATTCGAATCGAAACCCCACAAAACCTCTCAGCCAAAGAAAAAGAGCTCTACCAGGAGCTTTCGCGCTTTCCCCATGCCGTGCGGCGCAATTTGTATACGCCACCGGGGAGTTAGGTCTTAGGGATAGGTTAATCTGTTTGTATGCCCTGTATCAAAACCTGGGACAGTGCTGTTAAAATAAAGGCAACCCCTTCTCCAACAGGAGCGAACAATGGCCTTAGAAGATCAGTTGCTCGAAGACTTTCGCTATTTAACGCCTGAGCGCAGGAAAAAATTGGCTTATTTCGCCCAAAATCTGCGTGAGGAACAAACAGAAACTGGGCCCACAAAGCTGATTTTAGATTCTGCTGATGAACCAGGTAATGGGCCCAGTTTTTTAGATTTGGCCCAGAAATATGTGGGTATCCTCAAAGATGGGCCGGCTGATTTGTCTACAAACAAAGCCCATCTGACTGATTATGGCAAATGAGTTTGCCAATCATATTGGATACCGGCCCTTTGGTGGCACTCTTAAACCAGCAAGATCGCTTCCATCAATCGAGTAAAGATTTGTTTGCGAGGCTCAAGCCACCTTTGTATACATGTGAGTCCGTCATATCTGAGGCTTGTTTTTTGGTTCAAAAAATTCCCGAGGGAATTCCCGCCATTGTGGATATGGTGAGTACAGGTTTGATCTTGATTCCTTTTCAGCTTTCAGCAGAAGCGCCAGCGATTCAATCACTTTTGATCAAATATGCGGACGTACCCATGTCTTTAGCTGATGGGTGTTTGGTCAGAATGTCTGAACTCATGCCCCAATCCAAGATCTTTACTTTTGACAGTGATTTTGGCATCTATCGCAAAAATCGCCATGAAATCATTCAAACAATTGTACCCGTCTGATTTCGAACCTCTGTCTATCGTTTAGTGCCCGCGCATAAGCAATTGGGTGCCGTGATAGGCCAGCGTCACTGCCAGCAGGCTGCCAAAGAGATTCAAACAAATATTGAGCAGGGCAGCAGCCGGAAAAACGGGGTTGGGGTTGAGCCAGAGTTGCAAGGTCTCGGCGCTGAAAGCCGAGAAAGTGGTAAAGCCCCCCAAGAAACCCACCATTAGCAGCAGATACAGCGGGCCTGTCGTGGGTAAAAATTTGGCTGAATAGGCCAGAAAGGCACCAGCAAAACAGGAACCCAAGCCATTGACCAAGAGCGTGCCCCAGGGAAAAAGTGGTAGCCATTGCCGCATTTGCGCTACCAAGAGATATCGCAAAACGGAGCCAGTAGCGCCACCCAGCGCGACCCAGAGAATTTTATCGGGGGAAAAAAGCATAGCCCCATTTTAACACAGGCCTGAAAAACAATCTGAGGGCCGTTTACAATGTTAAGTTTAAGCTAAAAAAAGGTAAATTCCCTTCAGGCTTTTGAGTTCAGGCCCTAATAAAAAGTATGGGTGCATTATCTATTTACAATCCACAATCGGGCATTTCGATCGGGCAGGTCTCACAACTGCTCGGGCGTGAGTCTCAGCCTGTTTCTGTGCCGCCCCAACCCCAAGCCCCCAGCTTTCAACCAGATGCTCTGCGGGTGGCACCCCGTGCAGGCATTCCCGCCAACGGCCTGCTGATGACCCCCGATTTACTCAAAAGCTGGAATGCCCCTGCCAAGCCCAATCCCTTGCCAACCCTGCCCGCTTTGCCCAGCTTACCTGCCACCCCGGCTCTGCCTCCCCGACCCCAGACCGGCGCAAATGTCTTACCAACGCTGCCAATCCTGCCGAAGCCCGTTGTGCAGCCTGCTGCAGAAACAGATGAGAGCGAAGATCCCGATGCGGAAATGGAAGATCCCGATTTAATTGATGCCCCCGATGAAGATCCCTCTGAATCCCCAGATGCGCAATTGCCCAGCCTGCCCGGCCAAATTCCCCTGCCGAGACCCCGCCCCAAACCTGCCGCTCAAGACAATACCTATGTGGCGCCCAAGCCCCGTCCTCAAATGCCGACTCAATACCCAGCAGGGATTCACGATACCGGACTCAAAGACAAATATGGCCGCAAGATCCTCTTAACGGGCGAAGCGGAGCGCGGACTGCGCGATGTTTTAGCGGTGGCAAAAAGCAAAGGCATTCGCGTCGATGTCTTCTCCTCTTATCGCAGTGTCGAGCACCAGCGCGATCTGTTTAACAAAGCCGTGAAAAAATATGGCTCTGTGGCCAAAGCCCGCAAATGGGTGGCCCCACCCGGAAAAAGCCGCCACAATGCAGGCCAGGCCATTGATGTGCATATGTACCGCAATGGCAAAAAAATCTCCCAGAAAGAATTTGATGGCATTATTGCCCAAGTGGGAATGTACCGCCCGATGTCTTGGGAAGGCTGGCATATTGAGCCGCTTTCCACCCGCAAAAGCCGCAGTTAATCGTTTTTTAAAGCCACTGCAATCATGAATGAACGCCCCTGGTTAAGTGAACGTGTGGTGACGCCAGAATTGGCCAAAATCCTGATTGAAAGCCAATTCCCTGATTTGGCACCGGCAGAAGTGGTGGACTTGGGCACAGGCTGGGACAATACAGTTTATCTTGTCAATCAGGCTTGGGCCTTTCGCTTTCCCCGCCGAGAAATGGCCCTGATGCTGATGGAAACAGAGTTCAAACTCTTAGACTGCTTGGCGCCCAGATTGGCGCTTCACATTCCAGTCCCCCGCTTCAAGGGCAAACCCAGCCCAGATTTTGATTGGCCCTTTGCGGGTTATTCGCTGGTGCCGGGGCAAACGGCCTGTGGCGCACAACTCAGCCGCGAACAGCGTGAGGCCTTGGTTTTGCCCTTGGCAAAAATGCTCAAAACCCTTCACAGTTTTCCCGCTGAAGTGGCCAAGGCCTTGGATTTGCCGCCTGATCGCTTGAAAAAAGTCGATCTGGCCCTGCGTAAGCCTCAAATCTTTGCGCGCCTGGAACAGGCCGTGGCACTGGGTTTGCTGACGGATATGGCCCCCTGGCAGCCATTTTTGGCTGCTCTGCCAGCAGAGACACCCCCTGAACGTCCCCGCTGTCTGGTTCACGGCGATTTGTATATTCGCCATTTGCTGGTGAATGCCGCAGGCACTTTGACCGGGGTGATTGACTGGGGAGACGCCCATTGGGGAGATCCTGCCTGTGATTTTTCGGTGGTCTACAGCGTGTTGCCCCCTGAGACCCATGCCAAGTTCTGGCAATGTTATGGCCCGGTTAGCACTGAAACGCTGATGTTGGCAAAGATGCGGGCATTGTTTCACAATTTGGCGCTTTTGCTCTATGCAGCAGATACCCAAGATGTTAATCTGGAACGCGAAGCACGGCAGGGCTTGGACTGGTGTGCCGGCGCTTGAAGGTGCTAGAGCCTGAAGTCGCTTCAGCATGGAGGTGTGACCAATTGGGGATGGAGCTTTGACCGTATTATGACACAAAGGTCCACAGCTCTCTCTTACACTGAAACAGATAGACCTCACCGAGGAAATGATCGAGGAAAATTCCCATGTTGTCCTTTTTACCTGCTCCCTTGCTGGGTTGTTTGACGGCCAGCTTAATTATTCTGAATACAATCTTTTGGTTTTCGACCTTTTTGCCGTTTATTTTGCTCAAGTTTATGCCTGTACCCGCGTTGCAGCATTTCAGCACCTTGGCGCTGATACAAATGGCGCAAAACTGGGTCAAAGGCAATAGCCGCATCATGCATAGCACCCAGGCGACGCGCTGGGATATACAGGGCCTCGAAAACTTAGACATGAACCACTCCTATCTGGTGATCAGCAATCACCGCTCCTGGACAGATATTTTCGTGCTCCAACATGTCTTTCAGGGCCAGATCCCCTTTCTCAAGTTTTTTCTCAAACAGGAATTGATCTGGGTACCTTTGTTGGGCATCGCCTGGTGGGCCTTGGATTTTCCATTTATGAAGCGCTATTCCCGTGAGTTTTTGGCAAAACACCCCGAACTGCGTGGCAAAGACATGCAGACCACCCGCCATCACTGTGAAAAATTCAAAAAATACCCGGTTTCGGTGATCAATTTTTTGGAGGGAACCCGCTTTAAACCCGAAAAATTGCTCAAACAACAATCGCCCTACAAACACCTGCTGCGGCCCAAAGCCGGCGGTGTGGCACTGGTCTTGGCAGCCATGGGTGAAACCCTGCACCAGGTCGTGGACGTGACCGTGCTCTATCCCCACAACAGCCACAAAAAACTCTTTTGGGCCCTGTTAAGTGGCCAATTGCCCGAAATTGTCGTGCGGGTGCAAACCCTGCCGATTCCCGAAAATGTCGTGGGCCGGGACTATCTCTCCGACAGTGCTTACCAGGAACAGATCCAAACCTGGGTCAATACCCTCTGGCAAGACAAAGACGCAGTCATTGCGAAGATCTTAAGCGAACAGGGTATCGCAAAGACCGAAGCCTTACAGGCAGAGGCGGCTCAACCAGGCGTCAGCCCCTAGAACTGCTTCTGCAGCAGCATCAGGCCATTCCAAAAGCTGGGGTGGCCGTTGCAGTAGGTTTTTTGCTCATAGGCAAGTGTGTACTGATCGCGGTAATCGTTGAGAAAATCCAAGGTTGCCCGGTAAGGCCCCTCTTCGTTGATATCGTCTACCAAAATCCAAGCGCCAGGGGCCAGACAGGGATGGGCCAATGCCAGTCCCTCATACTGGGCGGCATAGGCGTGGTCGGCATCGTAAAAATACAGACCGATCGGCATGTTTTGGTGAAAGAGTTCAAAGTAGTCGCGAAATTCCAGCTTAAAAAAGGCATGCATCGGGCTGCGCTGCTGATCAAACCAGGCCCGAAAATGCGGTTCGGGATCACTGGGCGGCAGGCGCAAATTGAGCGTGGAGACGATATCGTTGGAGAAATTGTCGACACCGATGCAGATTTTGGTGGGATTGCCGATAATTCCTGCCAAAAAGCTAAAGCCATACCAGGTGCCAATATTGAGAAAGCATTGCTGTGAGGGCATTTGCCGCACAGCAAAATTGATCAGGGCCGCCATGGCAAAGGTGCTGAGCTTGGGAATGGCCTGCAACGGAGCCAAAAGGCTTTTAAAGCCAGAATCATTTTCGGGCAAAAGGGTGTCTTGCCATTCCCAGTGCTCAGGCTCGCCCTGGCTGGGCAGCGTCAACGGTGTAAATCCCTGAAATTGAATGGCACGGGCAAATTCGGCGGGATTCATAGTTGTTTTGGAGACCTCTTCGCGCAAAACTCAAAAGGCAGTTCAAGATTGAAAACTGCCACATTGGACAGATGGGTTATAATATTATTATATCGGTTTTAATCTAAATTTTATTCCGATTTTTATCACACCCATTTATCAGCAAAGGCAATCCTCCGTTCAAGACATGCTCGAAGCCCGTGATCTCGTCAAAACTTACCGGATGGCCCAACAAGAGGTCCAAGCCCTGCGGGGTGTGAGTTTTCATGTGGGTGCGGGTGAGATGGTCGCGATTATGGGGCCTTCGGGCTCAGGCAAATCGACCCTGATGACCCTGCTCGGTTGCCTCGACACCCCCACCGCTGGCAGCTTAAACCTCGATGGTGTGGATGTCAGCTCTGCCTCTGAGGTCGAACTGTCTCAGATTCGCAACCAAAAAATTGGCTTTGTCTTTCAGTCTTTTAATTTGCTCTCAGACATGACGGCGCTTGAAAATGTCGCCCTGCCGCTGTTTTATGCCCGCATACCCAAAGCCGAAAGGCTGATGAGGGCCACAGAGGCTCTCAAACACGTGGGCCTGGGCGAGCGCCAAGAACATACCCCGATTGAACTCTCTGGGGGGCAACAGCAGCGTGTCAGCATTGCCCGTGCTCTGGTGAGCAAACCTGCGCTGTTATTGGCGGACGAACCCACAGGCGCCTTGGATACCCGCACCAGTTACGAGATTATGCGGCTTTTGCAAGACCTCAACCAAGAGGGCTCAACCCTGGTGATTATTACCCATGAACCGGATATTGCCAGGTGCTGCAAACGGGTGGTGGTACTCAGAGATGGAAAAATTGAATCCGACACGCCCAATACCCCTTGGCGGCCGGAATTGCCCGAGGAGGAAGAAACATGAACACCCGATTCTCACGCTCCCTGATGGGAGGGCTTGTGGTCTGGGGCCTTTTGAGTGGCCCAGTAGCAGCAGAGACGCTGAAAATGAGTTTGCAGGAATGTATTGAACAGGCCCTGCGCACCAATTTGGGCTTGCAGGCCAGTCGCTTTGCCCCCAAGATCAGTTTGCAAGAATTGGAACAGCAACGGGCCCAATTTGGCCTCAAACTGGGAGCGGAAGCGGGCATTAACCAAAATGTCTCCCCCAATAACACCTCTTTTATTTCAGGTGGCTCGGTTTTGGAACAATTGCGCCAGAACTACAACCTGTTCTTAGAGCAACAATTGGCCAGTGGCGGCAGTTTAAGGCTGGCATTGCAGAACGATGTGCTCAATACCAACTCCACGCGGGTCGATGTCAATCCGGCCTTTACCCCTGAATTTTCGCTCAATTTGAATCACTCCCTGCTGCGCAATACCTTTAATGGGGGCCGTCAAATTAGCCTGCGCGAAAACAGTTTAAAAGTGGCAGAACTGACCCTCAAAGGCCAGGCCATAGATACGGTGGCAGAGGTCCAAGACGCGTATTGGAGTTTGGTGCTCTTTCGCCAGCGGCTGATGGTGCAGGAGCGATCGCTCAAAATTCTCGAAGATTTGCTGACCATGAACCAAGAAAAGCTCAAAGCCGGTTTTATGTCGCGAATTGATCTGCTCCAAACCGAGGCCAATATTGCCGCCCGCCGCGCCAATTTATTGGATGTGCAACGCAACCTGGAAAACACCCAAGACCGCCTGAAACAATTGTTAAATCCCGGTGGTAAAGACCAGCGTTTGAGCTGGGACAGCGAGGTGGAGCCCTTGGATCAGCCCCTGTTTAAAGCCTACGCTGTTTCGGTGGACAAGAGCTATACCACAGCCCTGACCAAGCGGCCCGACTTTCTGAGCCAAACCCTGAGCCGCGATAATACCCAAATACAGGCAGATATCGCGGAGCAAAACCGCCTGCCCCAGCTCAATTTGCAGGGCAGTTCGGGTTTGCAAAGTCTCGATGGCAATCTCGGCGGGGCGCTTGGCAAGCTCTTTGGCTTTCAAAATTATTATTGGTCATTGGGCCTCAATTTTGAAATGCCGGTGATCGGCAATAGTTTTGAGGCCATTTATGCCCAGGCCCAGTTAAACCTGGAGCAGCAAGAAACCCGTTTGGCAGAAAGCCGCCAGCAGATTCTCAGAGATGTGCGCATGGCCAGCCGCAACGTCGCAATGACAGCCCAACAGGTGGAGGCCACACGTTTGGCAAAAAGCCTGGCCGAAGAACAGCTCAAGGCCCAAACCGAAAAGCTCAATCTGGGCCTGACCACCAATTTTCAGGTCTTGCAATTTCAAAGCGATTTTGAATCGGCGAGTTTGGCCGAAGTCAACGCCGTGGTGGAAAATATCCGCGCAATCAATCAACTTCAACGGGCTGAAGGCACACTCTTGGAGGCCGTTGGGCTGCAATGGGAAAATATCTAAACAGCGCATTGTTGCTGCTGGTTTTGAGCACAGGCACAGTGCTCCCGGCTTGCCAAAAGGGTGAGCTAATGGCCGAAAAAGCCACCATCACACCCCTGCGCCAGGATTTTGTTCACAGTCTCAAAGCCGAAGGGGTGCTGGAGCCCGTGGTGCAAGAGACGCTGACTGTGCCTGAGCGCATGGCGGGCACCTTGGAAATGTTGCTGCCGGAAGGCACCGAAGTCAAAAAAGGCCAGACTGTGGCCAAGATCAATTCGCGCAGTTTTTTGGAGCGCATGAGCCGCTATACCGAGCGCTCAACCGAAGAGCGCGCCAATTTAATGAAACAGCGGGCCGAGATGCCCTTGGAGCGGCTCAAAATTCAGGCGGGTATCCGCGATAAACAGCGGGCAGGCCGCTTGAGCCAGCTCGAAAAAGACCTGATCCGCGAAGGCCCCCGTTTGGATGAACGGGTGCGCGTGCAGATGGAAGAGGAAATTGCCGCACTGAAAGCCGAGCAATACCCCCTAGAGGAAAAAGAAGCACTTTACAACAAAGGCTATTTGCCCGAACAGGAATTGCTGGCCGCCCGCCAAGAATTGCTGGCCCTCGAAACCACCCGCGACACCGCCGGGTTGACCCAAACCCAACAGGGCAATGCCTACCGCCAGCCCGAAATACAGGCTGCCGAACTCAAAACCCGCAGCGCAGGGCTTGAAACCCGGATTGCAGAACTCGAAGGCAAGGCCCGCCAATCGCTGCTGCGCACCCAGACCCGCAACCAGGGCAGCCGGGTACAGGGCTTTGAGCGGCGCTTTAATACCATGCAAAGCCGCCTCAATGGCACAGATTTGCGTGCGCCCTTTGATGGCACTGTGCTTTACCCCCGCCTCTTTGGCGATCAGGTGCCCAAAGTGGGCATGGATGTCTGGAACGGTCTGCCCGTGGTGCAGGTGGCCCGCACCTCGCAATTGCGCGTGCGGGCCCGAATCGATGAATTTCGCATTCCCCACCTCAAAGTGGGACAAAAGGCCAAACTCAGCAGTCCGGGTCTGCCCGGTGAGTTTTTTAATGGCACAATCACAAAAATTGAAAAGCTGGCCAAATACAAAGACGAAAGCAAACCCGTGGGTCTGAAGTATTTTGAAATCGAAATCGAACCCGAAAAGATTCCGCCAGCGCTCAAAGCCCAAATGCGTGTTGATCTCGAAATTGCCATTGAGACCCTCAAACAGGTCTGGACAGTCCCGCTGGAGACCCTGCAAGAGAGCAACCAAACCAGCCGGTTGCGCGTTCGCGAGGGCAACCAGATTCGCAGCTTAGAGGTCAAAGTGCTGGCCCGCAGCGAAAATCGTGCAGCAATCCAGGCAGATCTCAGCGGCAAAGAGGCGATTTTGTTGGGAGAGAGCCCGTAATGAGACCGCGTTTAAAATTTCGGACCCAAGCGCCGTTTTGGCAAAAATGTGGCCTCTCTCTGGGGGTTTCTCTGGCTTTGTCTACATCTTTGGCACTGGTTTTGACTCAGCTGCCCGCCTGCCAGCTGCAAGTCGCTTCGAGCTGGGACTTGCACACCGTCAAAAAAGAAAAATTGGAGCTGGGTTTACACGAAAGTGGTGAGATTGTCTCGCTCTCGGAAGTCTCGCTGCGTGTGCCTTTTGATGGCAAATTGACCCAGCTTTTGGCCGAAGGCACCGTTTTAAAAGCGGGACAGGAATTGGGCCGTATGGATACCAGCTCACAGCTCACAGAAAAAGACAATTCACAATTTTCTCTGACCGAGGCCCAGATGGATCAAAAACTGGCTGTGCTCGAAAGGGAGATTCGCAAACAACAGGCCCTGTTTAATCAAGAGCAGGCCCGAATCAAGGCCCGCTATGCAGGTCTCAAACTCAAACAACTCACAACCGAGCGCGACCCGGCTGCCCTCACCCGCATCCGCGAAGGCCTCAAAGCCCTGGCCCAGCGCCAGCAAATCCTCGAACTCGAAGCGCGCGAGCGAGCCCGCCTGTTTGAATTGGGCTATCTCTCACGCCAGGAGCGCGATCAGGCCCAATTGCAATTGGATGAATCGAAAAAAGAAAAAATTCGCCTCGAAGCAGAGTTAAAAATCGCTGAACAGGGCCCCCGTTCCCAAGATCTTCGCAAACAGGATCTCGAAGTCCAAAAAGCCAAAGCAGAAGTCAAACAGGCCCAACGCGAAGGGGCTGTACTGGTGCGGGTGGCCGATGTCATGAAACGTTCTGCTGAGAGCCGAATCAAGACCTACCTTGAGCGCCAAAAGTATTACCAAGGCCTGATCAACAAAGGCGTGCTCAGGGCGCCTGCGGCAGGGACCTTGGTCTATGGCAAATTGCAGGTGGGCCAAGAACAGGTGCCTGTCAAAGCGGGAGATTCGGTCAACGAAGGGATTGAATTGG
>CAZRFI010000059.1:0-3438 GCA_964598905.1 uncultured Candidatus Sericytochromatia bacterium
TCAAAGGGGTTGAGCAAAGCCTGATTCAACACGAGCCCGAACAAACAGGTCTGATTGTGGGCGGTTCAATGCCTTTTGTCGAGCAAATCCTGATGTTGTGTACCGTTCCCGGTCTGTATTGGCAGGCCTGTGTCAGCTGGCAGGAGGCCGTCCAAGCATCAATGATTAATCCGCCTGCGGTGGTCGTTTTTCAGTGGGAACAGAACCAAAGCCAAAACTTTCCGACGACAGAGGCTCTGGCCCAAATGGATACAGCCGATATTGTGGCTGTCACTTCAGATTTCAGTACTTTACACCTGGAAAACATGCCAGAACGGGTCGACCAAATTTTAGAACTCAAATGGCTGCCGCGTTTTTTGCCTGGCTTATTGCGCAAGAGTCTGATGCGCCAACGTCATTTGGCCCATCAACGCCGCAAAGATTTTCTCACAGGTCTGCCCAGCCCCTTGGGCATTTATGAACAATATGAACATATCCAGGGCCTGTTTAACCGCATGAAAGCGCCGTTTTCGATGGCCGTACTCAAATTAGAGCGTTTTCGTCTGATCGAAGAAGAACAGGGGCCCTATCTGGCCAGTCAATGGCTCAAATCGTTTTCACAAAAACTCAAAGCCACCCTGCGCCGCACAGACAGTGTCGGCCGTTGGTCACCGGATCGGTTTTTACTGCTCTTTCCCCATACGCCAGTTTCAGGCGCACTGATTGCCTTGGAAAAATTGCAGCACGGATTGGAACAGGACCAGCCCTTTTTAAACAATCCAGATTATTTGCCGGCCTTTTCGTCTGGCTTGGTACAGATCAAACCTGAAATGGCCTTTGAAGAGGCCCTGCTCGAAAGCTGGAAGCTAATGCAAGCGTCTCAAGCGCCAGGCGGCTCTCCGATCCGCTTTAAAGCAGAAGAGGCCAGTACAGATTTGCAGCCCCATATCTTGCTTTTGGATGATGATCCACTGATTCTACAAATGCTGCGTTTTGTGATGTCGAAACAGGGCTTTCAGGTCACCCAACTGAGCGATGGCAACCAAATTCTCAATGTCTTGGCCCAGACCCCGATCTCGCTGATCATCATGGATGTCAAAATGCCGGGAATGGATGGCTTCGAGGTACTGGAAATGATCCGCAAACAACGCGAGTTTGACGCCCTGCCGATCGTCATGTTGACCTCTCTCAAAGGAGAGGAACATATTGCCCGGGGCTTTGATCTGGGTGCCAATGACTATCTTTATAAACCTTTTTCACCCTCTGAACTGGTGATCCGCATCCGCAGATTTCTAAAATAAGCGGCTTCAGGTTTTGCTGGAAGAAATCGCCCCAAAGCCTTTGCGCTGCATTTTTCCCCAGTGCTGAGCCTGACCTGTCAGCTTGCGCCACATGCCGCGGGCCCGCCAGAGAGTGAGCAATTGGCGATAGCCCAAGCTTTCAAGTAACGAAGCAAAAATCAGAATCAATAAATCTTTGAGGTGCAAATAGCGCCGAAAGGTCAACTCTTCGAGCGCGATCGCAAAAATAGAAACAATACTGCCATAGACAAAAGCCACCAGGAAAAAAGCCATCAGGAAAGAACCCGAGAGCATGCCCAATAAAGCGGTAATGATAATCGAAATATAACCCGTCAACTCAATTGCAGGCCCCAGCATTTCCAGAAAAAAGTAATAGGGATAAGCCAGCAGACCAATACGGCCATAACGCGGATTAAAAAACATCACCCGGTGTTTCCAAATCGCCTCCATCAAGCCACGCTGCCAGCGGTCGCGCTGATTGGCCAAAATATGCATATCTTCGGGGCACTCTGTCCAGGCCACGGGATCGGGAATAAAGGCAATTTCGTAAGGCTGCTTTTTTTCCAGGCAATGTCTGTGCAAGCGCACAATCAATTCCATGTCTTCGCCAACCGTATTGGTTTCATAGCCACCGATCTCGACAATCAACGAGCGCTTAAACAGGCCAAAAGCACCTGAAATAATCAGGGTCCCGCCCAAAACACTCCAGCCCATCCGCCCAGAAAGAAATGAGCGCAAATATTCCAAAGCCTGAAAACGGGCCAGCCAGGTCTTGGGCAAACGCACCTGATGCACCACCCCACCCGAAATTTCACAGCCATTGGCAATGCGAATAATGCCACCCACGGCCACAGTCTGGCTCTCTTCCAAATAAGGCCGGACAACCCGCAAAAGCGCATCTTGTTCTAACAGACTGTCGGCGTCAATGGCACAGAAGAGGGGTGTTTGACACATATTAATCCCCGCATTGAGGGCATCGGCCTTGCCGCCATTGTCTTTGTCGATGACCCACAAATTGCTGAATTTCATGCTGCGATATACGGTCTGAATCTCTTGGGTTTTGATATTCGAGAGCGGTGTGCGGTACGCTGGCTCCAATTCATAGGCATCAATCAAACGTTGCAGGGTCTGGTCTTTGGAGCCATCATTGACCACCATCACCTCATATTCAGGGTATTGGAGATTGAGCAGAGAACGAATGGATTCCACACAGGTGGACTCTTCGTTATACGAAGGCACAATCACGGTGATGGGCGGCGCCCCTGCAGAGGTCAACAAATACTCAATATTGACAGATTTCAAACGGCGGGCGTATTTCCGCAAGGCACCAAAAGAGAGGATACTGGTCAGAATATACATGCTGTTCAAGACAAACATATAGACCAGGTTGATCATGCTGAGCACCAGCAAAAATATAAAAATCGATTTCATTGATTATAAATACCTAATAAATACCGGAATCCGAAAAATGCGCTACAGTATGATAGCATTGTCTGAAATGCTTAAACATGGGAAACTGAGCAATCATGTCTCAAACATGCGAATATCAAAATGTAAAAAATCTGTGGAAAATCTGTGGAAAATCTCTGGCATAAATTCTTAAGTACTTGGTTATTGGGTGACTGGGCCCATCAATTTCTCTTGATGTTGACCGTGTATATTCTCTTACTTCTGTTCTTGGCATTGGGATTGGTCGCTTTAACTGTGCGTCTGCACAAATCCAATACCGAAAAAGCCAGTCGTTGGAAAAACCTAGAAACCAAGTGGGACCCAATTACATCTAGTATTATTGCCGGATTTATGCCCCCGCAGGCCCTGCTCGACAAAGTCGGAGAAGATGAAAAACTGTTCTTTGTCGACTATCTCATGCGTTTTGTGCCCAAACTAGAAGGCGAAACACGTCAATTGCTGTGTAATATGGCCGTGCCTTACCTGGATCAACTCGCAAATCGCGTGCAAACAGGTGATGAAGAACAACGGGCCCGTGCTGTGTTAACGCTCAGCACAATGGGGTTTGAGCGCTATCAAGACCTGATCGTCCAAGCCATTTATGATCCTTCCCCATTGGTGGCGATGCTGGCCTCACGCTCCTTGGCAGATACTGGTGCAAGTCAATATCTGGGGCTGATTCTGGCCAAAATAGAAATTTTTCGCAGTT
>CAZRFI010000059.1:3538-19162 GCA_964598905.1 uncultured Candidatus Sericytochromatia bacterium
GGTGCAAGTCAATATCTGGGGCTGATTCTGGCCAAAATAGAAATTTTTCGCAGTTGGAGTGCCACCTATCTAACCACGATGCTGGAATCCCTGTCCCGCAGCAACCCAGCTCTTTTATTAAATGCCCTGGAACAAGAGCAACACCCCGATTGGGTAAAAGCGATTATTCTGCGTGCTTTGGCTCAGCTTAATTATTTAGAGGCCGTGCCGCTGACTGCCAAAATTTTAGAAAGCGAGACAGATCGCGAAGTGCAGGCAGCGGCCTTTTTGCTGCTGGCAAAATTAGGGCAAACCCAATACAAACCCCTGATTTGCCGGAAATGTGAACATCCAGATTTTGTGATTCGTTTAAATGCCATCAAAGCCTTGGCCCAGTTGGGAGACAAAACAGACGCCCCCCTGCTGGAGTCACTGCTCAAAGACCCCTCCCAGTGGGTTGCATTGCAGGCCGCCGAGGCCTTAAAAGCCACAGGCAGCTTGGAGGTACTCGATCGTTTTGCCGATACAGACCACCCCCATGCCGAACTCGCACTGCAAGTTCTCTACAATCATGAGTCAACCAAAGAATTGGAAATTGCAGCTCACTCGATCACCTTCAGCAATAAAGTCCCTCAATGGTTGCGCTCCACATTTCGCAGACGTTCCGCCGTGGCTTGGAGACGGGTCGGACATATTCTCTATTTGCCGGAAACCCATTTAGAAGTGCGCAAGGCAATAGCGATCAATCTTAGGCCTGAAGCAGACGCTTCTATTTACCAAGAGGCGATCACCCATTTGTTTTCACAAAAATTCCAAGAAGATCCCAGCTTTTTGGTTCATGTGCTCTACCGCATGCGCCCAGAACAGGCGTTGGAAACCCTCAGCCAGTTTTTCTTCCAGACCAGCCACCGCCTCTCTCAAGAGACAATCCTGCAAATTTTCCAACATCATCCGGGTGCAAAACAGCGATATTCGGCCTTTATTCAAAACGCAGCCCAGATTTTGTGTGTCTAAAACCACACATCCAGAGGCTCAGCTTTTCTTGCCCGCCAAGAATTGACTCACCTGGGTCAAATAGCCTTCCAACTCTGTAATCAGGCTGTAAATTTTGTCTTTTTCAGCTTTGTGAACCGCCGCTTGGATTTTGTCTCCCAGCGCTGTCAAACGAGGGAAGCCATAAGCCGTGCCACTGCCTTTCATGCTGTGTCCCAAACGCCCCAGTTCTTTGTAGTTTTGTAGTTCCAAAAACTGTTTTAACGCTTTGACATCTTTCTGGCGGTTTTCAATAAACTGGGGCATCAACTCAGCAATATCGGGGTCCACATCTTGAATTTCCAGCTCGACCTCTGTCAATGGCTTGGGATGAGCCGGCTCAGGGTCACCTGCACCCGCAGCCGTGGCCACACAAGAGAGAAAATCAAGGGTGTCGAGCAATTCCTGTTTGCGGATGGGCTTGGTAAGGTAGAGATTGCTACCCGCCGCCAAAATCGCATCACGCACACTGGTCAGAGCATCCGCTGTTAAAGCCACAATCGGTACAGGCTTTCGCTCCTGAGACTGCTCCCACTCGCGAATTTTACGGGTAGCGGTATAGCCATCCATAATCGGCATTTGGATATCCATCAAAACCAAATCAAAGGTCTGTGAGGTAAAGAGTTCAACAGCCTCTTCACCATTGTGAGCATCGCTGATCTTATAATGGGTGCCTTTCAAATACATATGCACCAAAAGGCGGTTATCGGGGGAATCTTCAACCAGCAACAAACGCATGGCGCGGCTGGGGCCGCCCATAAAAGCCGCTGGCGGCTTGGGCAAACCTTGGCGAGTGGGCGCGGAACGCACAGTGCCTTCGCCAGTGGTAAAACGCAGAGTACAGGAAAAGGTACTGCCTTGCCCCGGTGCGCTTTCGACCCAGATATGGCCGCGAAATAACTCGACCAAACGCCGGGTGATCGCCAAACCCAATCCCGTTCCGCCATAGCGGCGGGTGGTCGACGAATCGGCCTGCCGAAAACTCTCAAAGATCCGGGACTGCTGTTCGGGAGAAATGCCTACACCGGTATCTCGGACAGAGACCATCAAACAAATTTCTTCTTCGCGCGAAAGGGTCTGATAATCATAAACCTCAACCGTCACCCCCCCCTTGGCGGTAAACTTCATCGCATTACCAATCAGATTCATCAAAATCTGGCGAAAACGCCCAGGATCTCCGGTAATTTGTTCGGGCAAACTGTCGGCAATCTGGCAACGCAAGGTAAGCCCTTTGGTTTGGGCCTGTTTTTCAAACATCGCCAAAATGCCGTTGACAATTGGACGAAAGCGGAAAGTCTGATCTTCGAGTGTAAATTTCCCGGACTCAATCCGAGACAGGTCCAAAACATCATTGATCAAATTGAGCAAGGTACTGCTGGCATTTTTACAGACGTTCAGATATTTGTCTTGATCTTCTGTAAGTGAGGTTTCAGCAAGTAGATCCAACATGCCCATCATCGCATTTAAAGGGGTGCGAATTTCATGGCTGATCGTGGCTAAGAACTCCGATTTGGCACGGGAAGCCTGCAAGGCTTGATCGCGAGCTGTCTGTAATTCTGATTCGGCCATTTTGCTTTGGGTAATGTCTGAGGCATAGATATTGACATAATCGTATTCTTGCACAGGCACAAAATAAAAATGAAAGTAGCGATTGTCGAGGGGTATTTCACTTTCTCGGGTACTTTGGCTGGTCAAGGCATCCGATAAAGGCCCTTGCCAAGGCTCCGGAAAAGCCTGACCCACTTCACAATTCCAATAATTTAACAATTGCTGGCCACTGGCATTGGCGTAGAGCAAGCGCGCATTCCTGTCCACGCGAAAGACCGGATTGGGATTCTCAGCCGGGAAACGGGACAAATTAGACAATGCAGCGGCTTCTTGATGGTAACGGGTAATATCGCGGTAGACCCAGAAATGGCCGAGGTAATGGCCCTCTTCTAAAATAGGCAGATAATCTCGTTCAAAGACACGGCCATCCAAGAGTTTCAGTGTTTCGCTCAAGACAGGTTGACGCTTATACAAATGGCTTTGAATACGTCCCAAAAACTCATCTGAATCACAGAAAAGACCCGCAAAGGCCGCGCAAAGCTGAGCGCTGTCACTGCCGATCAGGGTGTCGGGATGAACTTCTAGGCCAAAAATCTGACAAAAATAGGGATTTGTAATCGCTACCTTGCGTTGGGCATCTTCTACCAAAATACCAGCCTGCAAATAGCGAACCAAAATCTCCAGCCGCGCATCTAATTTACTTTGCAAAGTAGGCGTTTCAGACGAATTGGAAAAACCAGGGGTAGTCTCTCTTGGCTCAAGGGGTTCCGAAGCCAAAGGCAAACCCGACATTTCAGCGGAAGATAAGGCAACACGCTGTTGGCGCTGCTCTTCTTCTGATTCATTAAAAAGTTCTGCGAAAGAATCCAAGCTCATGTTGTTTATGGTATCACAGGTTGGGGCGGAGACTTAACTGATATAATAACTGCATCAAGCACCCTTGGCGGTACTGCTTATGCCTGTCCTCCTCCGCGCTCTGTTCAGCTTTTTGGCTCCGGCCCTGCTGGTCTTTGCAGGTTTCACAGGCTGGTATAGCTGGCATTTTCAAGATTCTGCCGATCAACCCCAAGTGCGTCTTAAGTCCCTTTTTCCCCAAATCTCCCGTGCAATCGCCAACGATACACCTGAACAATTGCTTCCGATCTTAAAATCATTGCCTTTTCAAGTGGTGATCAGCGATTCAGATGGGCAAATTGTGTCAAGCAATTTACAGGGCCGCGAAGGCCCCCTCAAAGCAGCCAAAGAAGCGCTAAAAGCGCGTGACTTTAATGCCGAAATACGCACTCCTGACGGTCTGGCCCGAATTTATTTTAGTCAGAGCCAAGGCCTTTGGAATCCCGTCTTGTTTTTCCCGCTTGTTTTCAGCCTTTTATTGGGACTATTAAGCTCTTTTTGGGATTATTTTAATAGCCGACAGACAGAGGATGCCGTGGGTGAAATTCGCATTTTAACCCGCGAAAATACGCTCAACTCCAGCCATGAAGAAAAATGGGAGGAACAGAAAAAAGAAAGAGAGCGACTGCTCGGCAAAGTCACGTCACTGCAAAAACAACTGGAAATCACCGAACACCGCTTGGAGCAAACCCGTTTAAACCTGCATCAAACCCAGCTCAAACTGAGCGAACAAGATGCCGGCGAAGCCCGAGAAAAGGCCCAAAACTTGGAACAAGAGCTCAAACAAAGCCAGCATAAGCTCAAACGATTGCAAGAGACCCTTCAGCTCCAAAATGAGATGGAAATTCACCTGCGCGACAAACAGGAAAAGTCAGAAAAAGAACAGCAGGCTTTAAAACAGCTGCTGCGCGAGCGCGAGCACGAATTGGCCAAGCTAGAAAAAGCCCATCATCAACAGAGCGAAGCCCTGATCCAAAGCAGACAATCGGAAACTGAAAAAGCCCGACAATTGGTGCAAATCAACCAACGCCTGCATGAATTGGAAGATATCAACCGCCAGGTCTATGAGGCCTATCAGGAAATTGAAAAGCTGCGCAAATCCGAATTGGAATTGATGCGCCGCGAAGAAGGCTGGCAAAAAGACAAACAAAAATTGCTGGGGCTGCTCAGTGAACGGGAACAATTATTGCAAGAGACCCGCGAACGGCTCAGCTTAAACCGCCAGAAACTGCGCGAGCTGTCCATCGCCTATAAACAACAGCTGGAGATCGGGCAAAACAACCCAGCGGATCTCAGCGAAGCCCATGACCTGATTCGCCATTTGATCTCGGACAAAGATGATGTGGAAAGGGATAACGCCCATCTGCAGGTGGAGCTCTCAGACAAAAGCTCTGAGATCAACCGTCTGCGCAAGGAGTTGGAAACCCGCGCCTTGCATGTGCAGGAATCCGATCACCGTTTGGAAGAAATGGAAAAAGAATTCAAAAAACTCCGGCTGGAACTGGAATTGGTGGGAGACACCCTCTCGGATAAATTGCTGGATCTTGATCGTCTCAGCAGCGCCCACAGCGAAGATTCCCTGGCTCTTGAAAGCCTGATGCAAGAGCGCGACATTCTCAAGCAACGTCTTTTGGATACAGAAAATCAGATGCAACAGCTCAGGGAGGAGAAAGCTCACCTCTTGTTTGAAAAAGAGAGTCTGGCAGAGAAACTCGAAAAAATCGACATCCAAGACTACGAATTACAAATCGAACAACTCAAACAGTCACTGCAGGTGGTCGGAGCCCAACAGCAGCGAAAGCAAGAGGCACTCAACAGTTTAAAAGAAAAACTGCAACAAGGCGCAGAACTCTACGAAAAGCTCAAACGCCTTGTTGAAAAGAAAGAACGCCTCATTGCTCAACTCAACGACGATGTGACCCGCAAGGAGTCGATCATTCATCTGCTTGAGCAAAAGCTCGAAAAAGCAGGAATCATCGACCCCGCCGGGAATTATTAACCGCTGCAGGCCTCACAGGCTTCGGGGTTATCAAGGGAACAGGCAATGCCCTCCGCACTCATCGCCAACACCGGCACAGGAGCAGGAGCAGGTGCTGAAGCGGAACCCGCTGCCGCTGGTACTTTTTCGGGCGTGGCAACAGGATCCAGCGTAAACTTAATCGCGTCTGCCGCCGCTTTGGTGCGCAGATAATACATCCCAGTTTTAAGCCCCTTTTTCCAGCCATAAAAGTGCATGGAGGTCAGTTTGGCATAAGTCGGGTTTTCCATAAACAAATTCAGCGACTGAGACTGACAAATAAAGGCTCCGCGGTCAGCAGCCATATCTATCAAGGTACGCTGTTTGATTTCCCAGACCGTTTTGTAAATATCTTTGATATGCTGCGGAATTTCATCAATATTCTGAACAGATCCATTGCTGGCAATGATCTTATTTTTGAGACTGTCACTCCAAAGTCCGAGATCGACCAAATCGCGCAAGAGGTGTTTATTGACCACAATAAACTCTCCCGAAAGCACTCTACGGGTGTAGATATTGGAGGTATAGGGCTCAAAGCACTCATTGTTGCCCAAGATCTGAGAGGTCGATGCTGTGGGCATGGGAGCAACCAGAAGTGAGTTGCGCAGACCGTGGGCCTGGATTTTCTGTTTGAGTTCGTTCCAGTTCCAGCGGGCTGTGGGCTCCACACCCCAAAGATCAAATTGCAATTTGCCCTGTGAGGAAGGAGAACCCGCAAAAGTCGAGTAAGGGCCTTCGACTTGCGCCAACTCATTGGAGGCGGAGCAAGCAGCAAAATAAATCGTTTCAAAGATTTCCCGATTTAAGGCCTTGGCCTCGTCTGAATCAAAGGGCATGCGCAACATAATAAAGACATCGGCCAGCCCCTGCACGCCCAAACCAATGGGCCGGTGGCGCATATTCGAGTTGCGGGCCTCTTCAACAGGGTAATAATTGAGGTCAATGATTTTATTTAAATTGCGGGTCACGACCTGGGTCACTTCAAACAATTTTTCGTGGTCAAACTGACCATCGACAACATATTTGGGCAGAGCCAGTGAGGCCAGATTACAGACAGCCACTTCATCGGGAGCCGTGTATTCAATGATCTCGGTACAGAGATTGCTGGACTTGATCGTGCCGAGGTTTTGCTGATTGCTCTTGCGATTGCAGGCGTCTTTGTAGAGCATATAGGGATTGCCTGTTTCGATCTGGGCATCCAGAATCGCGGTCCAGACATCACGGGCCTTGAGGGTTTTACGGGCACGGCCTTCGCGCTCATAACGGGTATAAAGGGTTTCAAAGGTTTCGCCCCAAGAATCCGCCAAACCAGGCGCTTCATTCGGGCAAAAGAGCGACCAAGTGCCCTCTTCTTCAACCCGCTGCATAAACAGATCGGGCATCCACAGAGCATAAAACAGATCGCGGGCCCGCGATTCTTCTTTGCCGTGGTTCTTGCGCAGCTCTAAAAAATCCATGATATCGGCATGCCAGGGCTCCAAATAGACCGCAAAGGCGCCTTTGCGTTTGCCGCCACCCTGATCGACATAACGGGCAGTGTCATTGTAGACCCGCAGCATCGGCACAATGCCATTGCTGGTGCCATTGGTGCCACTGATATACGAACCCGTAGCGCGAATATTGTGAATACTCAGGCCAATCCCACCCGCAGATTGAGAGATTTTGGCACAGGTTTTAAGGGTATCGTAAATGCCATCAATGCTGTCGTCTTTCATGCTGATCAAAAAGCAAGAAGACATCTGTGGTTTGGGGGTAGAGGCATTAAACAGAGTCGGTGTAGCGTGGGTAAACCAACGCTCAGACAGCAAATCGTAGGTTTCGATTGCCGCTTGGATATTTTCGCGGTGAATGCCCACAGCCACACGCATCAGCATGTGCTGGGGGCGCTCGACGATCTTGTCGTGCAACTTGAGCAAATAAGAGCGTTCAAGGGTTTTAAAACCAAAAAAATCGAGCAAAAAATCACGGTCGTGAATGATCGCTGAGTCCAGTTCCTGGGCATTTTCTTGGATAATTTTATAGACCTCATTTGAGATCAAGGCCGCACTGTGACCAGTTTTGGGATCAACATACTCATAGAGATCGCGCATCGTCTCAGAAAAAGATTTTTTGGTGGTCTTGTGAAGATTTGAAACCCCAATCCGGGCTGCCAAAAGAGCGTAGTCTGGATGTTTGGTGGTTAATGTGGCAGCAATTTCGGCTGCTAAATTGTCCAATTCCAGGGTGGTTACCCCATCATAGAGACCTTCAATCACCTTCATCGCAATTCTCACAGCATCAACATGGGCCTGATCCAGACCATAACAGAGCTTTTGAATCCGAGAGGTGATTTTATCAAATTTAACGGCTTCTTGGCGACCGTCGCGCTTTACTACAAACATCGGCTCCAACCCTTTTCTAAAAACATACTTTAATCGGGCTCCTGAGCAAGCCCATTCTCAATCACATTCAATTAAAGCGCAGAGGCTTTAACACCGTGCCAGATTTAAAAATCCTCATCCATACTAAAAATATTGTCATCTTTTTGGTTGCTGATGGTGTTCATCACACCCGACTTTTGGTATTCAGAGACCCGTTTTTCAAAGAAATTGGTCTTCCCCTGCAAAGAGATCATTTCCATAAAATCAAAGGGATTGCCGACATTGTAGAGTTTGTTGCAGCCCAAAGAAACCAAAAGCCGATCGGCCACAAACTCAATATACTGGCTCATCATATCGGCGTTCATGCCAATCAATTTGACGGGCAGAGCATCGGTCACAAAGTCCTGTTCAATCGCCACCGCTTCTGCAATTATCGCGGTAACCCGCTCAGATGAGAGTTTCTGCTCCAATTGAGAATAAAGCAAGCAGGCAAAATCGGTATGCATGCCCTCGTCACGCGAAATCAACTCATTTGAAAAGCTCAGCCCAGGCATCAGTCCGCGCTTTTTCAGCCAAAAAATCGAACAGAAACTGCCAGAAAAGAAAATGCCTTCAACAGCAGCAAAGGCCACCAAACGCTCGGCAAAAGAGCCACGTTCAATCCAACGCAAAGCCCAATCGGCTTTGCGCATCACACACGGCAAGGTATCAATGGCATGAAAGAGGTGGTTTTTTTCATTCACGTCTTTGATATAGGTATCAATCAAAAGCGAGTAAGTCTCAGAATGGATATTTTCCATCATAATCTGAAAACCATAAAAACAACGGGCCTCTGGGTATTGCACTTCACGCATGAAATTGACAGCCAGGTTCTCATTCACAATCCCGTCACTGGCAGCAAAGAAAGCCAAAACATGTTTAACAAAATGTCTTTCATCGTCGTTCAGGCGGTGCTCCCAGTCCTGCTGATCGCTGGAAAGGTCAATTTCTTCAGTGGTCCAAAAACTGGCCTCTGCCTTTTTATACATTTCCCAAATTTCGCGGTGTTTGATCGGAAAAAGCACAAAGCGCTGTTTGTTTTCGGAAAGGATGGGTTCTTGTGTCATTTTGGTATCGCTTGTAAGCATCAACATCTGTCGTTTCTATGTCCTGTCTTGCGTTAAGGGTGTGGTTAAATTTGTTTGAGGCAGACCGGAAGTGGTAATTTGGGGCATTTTTGCCAGGATGCCTGTTTCAATTGTAACAGTCATTACACACTGAGTCATACCGAGTAAATCTTAAGTTTTGTCAACCGTCTAAAGGGGATTGAAAATGCAAAAACACAAAGTGTTGAAGTAGCTGAAGGGCTTCTCTGCCCGCCCCAAAACCATGCTGCCCAATCATAAAAAGCTCCTTGAAGACGTTGAAAAAAAGACAAAAACGTCTATTTTCCTATATTCCGGCAATTACAGCCTTCATGTAAGCTGCGTCGCCACCCTGTATGTCATGCTTCATTTTAGCGTATGCCCATGCAAGTAGCAATCATAAATTTAGAAATGAATATAAAAATATAAAGCCATAAATTTACATATTTCAAACATTTAACGGTCTAATCTTATGCTTAAAATATAAATCACATATTATTTTCAATAATTAACGCATAAAAAACGCAAACAAAGGAGCGTCCGGTCTTTTGCTGAGAGATCACAACAAACCCAAGGAAAGGGCGACGGATGTTTTTTTTTGCTCATTTCTGATCATTTCTCTAAATCGGAGGCGACAGCTTCAGTTAATTCAGGCTGCGTATACAGGGCCTCATTCTGGGGCGGTTTTTTACGGATTTTTTCAGCCAGCCCCATCAAACCCAATCCCAGTTCAAACAGAAAAATCAGGGTTCCGCCCAAGAGCGACTGTGTCAACATATCTACCGAAGGGGTGATCACGGCTGCCACCACAAAACTACCAAAATAGACCATTCTCCGTTGGGCCTTGAGTTGGGCCTGCTGCACCACCCCCAACATAGCCAAAAGCAACATCAGAATGGGCACTTGAAAGAGCAAACCCGTACCAAAGAGCAAGGTACTGGCAAAATCAATATAGCGCCCGATCGATAGCATGGGCTGGATGCCTGGTGGGGTAAACCCAATCAAAAAGCGTACTCCGAGGGGCAAGAGGGTAAAATAGGCAAAAGACACCCCCAAAACAAACAGCCCATAACTGGACATTAAAACAGGAATCAACATCAGACGTTGGCCACGGGTAAAAGCAGGACCAATAAACCAGAAGACTTCGCGCAAAATAATCGGCATGGCCACAAATAACCCCATCAAAATCGAGAGCCGCAAAACCGCGCTGAGGCCTTCTGCCGGAGCAACAATTACAAAATTAACGCCAGGCACTTGGGCCATCAGGGTTTTGAGAAACCAACTGTGATAATAAAAACCCGCTCCAGCGCCCAAAATAATCGCCAAAACCGAAATAACCAAAGCCCGACGCAATTCGGAGAGATGGTCGACAAAGCTCATTTCACGGAGGTCATTGGGCGAAGCTGGCATAATTTTAAAGGCGCTCCTGAGGATATTGACGGGCATATTCATGTAATAACATCGCCGCAGCGGTAACCACATTGAGCGATTCCACCCGCGCTTGAATCGGAATGCGCAAACTGAGGTCGGCCAGTTCTGTCAGTTCAACAGACAGACCGGGGCCCTCACTGCCCAACAAAAAAACAGTTTTGGCGGGAAAAGCGAATTCAAAACTAGAGGCCTGTCCCTGGGCTGCTGTGGCCAGAAAGGTCCAGCCTGCCGCTTTGAGTTCAATGAGCTCTGCCGTGGTTGAGAGAACACGTACAGGCATCCGCAAGAGTGATCCCATGGCCCCTCTCACAACTTTGGGATGATAGGGGTCAACCCCTTCACCCACAACCCAAACCCCTGCCAAATTCATCGCATCAGCCAAACGCAACAATGCGCCGAAATTGCCGGGGTCCTGCAACGGGGCCGTCACCAGCAAACAAGAACGGGCAGAGGCGGAGGGAGCAAGCCGTTTCTGCCGCGCCACAGCCAAAAGGGCGGGGGGCGAACTCAGGGTCGTGATATGGGCCATCAATTCGGGACTCACCGCCAGAGCCTCTGTCTCAGCAGGCAAAGTCGGCAAGGCTCCGAGACCCACCACCTGAAGCAAAGGCCAGCCGTTCTGCAGTGCTTCTTGAACCAGGCTCTCACCTTCGATCAAAAAAAGCTGATGCTGATCACGTAGCTTTTTTTGGTGTAAGCTACGTATAAATTTAATTTTGGGATTTGAACGACTAGAGAGATACATTGTGCTGTATTGTACCCTAAGGCCAGAGGGCTGACGATGCGTTTACTTGGAAGAATACTCCCTCTTCTCAGTCTCTTGGGACTGGTTTTTTGGCTGGGCATTCACCTGGGCTTTTTACGCTTGGGCCAACCCACCCTTTTATCTGGGCTGCTGATTTTACCCGTCTTGGCATTTTTGGCTTATCGGTTGCACCGTTGGCAAAAACAAGCCCTGGAAAAGTTGATCGCCCCGAACCTGTGGCTGCGTCTTAATTTACAGCCGCAAAGAGCAAGTCGAATATTCCCTTTAGGGCTGCAATTGACCGCGTTGTTTTTTCTGGTGATTGCATTGGCCCGCCCCCAAGGCCCCCCTATTTTGGCCGAAAGCAGCGACCGGGGTGTGGATATTCTGATGGCACTGGACATCTCCGACAGCAGCAAAGCCACAGACCTCTATCCCAATCGCTTGGAAGCAGCCAAACAAATGATTCGCATCCTGCTCTCGCGCCTGACCTCCGATCGGGTTGGTTTGGTGGTTTTTTCTGGCGAAGCATTCTCGATTGTGCCCTTTTCCCACGATTATGGCGCCATAGATACCCTACTAACGGATATAGATACCAGCATGTTGCCTTCACGTGGCACCAATATTCCGGCCTTGGTTGAATTGGCAAAAGAGCGCTTTGCCAAGCAGCCCGAAGGGGGACATGTCTTGATTGTCTTCAGTGATGGCGAAAACCACGAAGGCGATGCCGTGGCTGCCATTAAAAAACTTAAATCAGCACGAACCCGCATCTTTACAGTGGGAGTAGGCACAGCAGCGGGGGCCAGAATACCCGAAGAAAACGACGATTGGAACTCCTTGGGCTATAAACAATACCAGGGCCAACCCGTTATCAGCCGTTTAAATGAAAACACCTTAAAGAGCATGGCTCAAGCCGGTGGCGGAACATACAGCTATGTCGAAAAGCCCCTCAAACTCCTGCGCGACTTAGAACGGGTACGCAATGAATTACCGGCAGGCGAAACCACCCAAAGTGCCCTTCACAGCTACGAAGAGCGTTTTCAGTGGTATTTATTGTGGGTACTGCTCTTATTGGGATTGGAACAGAGCTTCGGATTGTGGCAAAATAGCTGGGAAAAGATTAGAAACAGCGTTTTCGAAATGGGGCAACGTTTCAGCATGAAAAACCGGACTTTTCCCAAATTGCTCAAATTCATTTTGCGCCAGGCCCTGCTCCTGAGCATTGCTGGGCTCTTACAAAGCGCCTGGGTATGGCCGTGGACCCCCTATTTAAAGCAACGCGAGGCAGAACAGGCCTATCAGGCCAAACAGTATTCCCAAAGCTTGGAAAAATTAGAGCAGGGAATTGAAGCGGCTCCCAACGATGCCCGCTTGCACTATAACAAAGGCAATGCCCTCTACCAAAGCCAAAAATACAGCCAAGCAACGGAGGCCTATCGCCAGGCCCTGACCCTTGAAGGCAATCTCAATGAACAGGCCCAGACCTGGTACAATCTGGGCAATAGCTACTTTCGCCAGGGGAGCCAGAGCAACCAGAGCACACAAGGAGGGCAACAGGGCTCTCCAGAAGAAGCCTGGAAACAGGCCATCGATGCCTATCAAAAAGCCCTGGAGCTCAACCCCGAAGACCAACAGGCCAAAGAAAACAAAGACTATGTTCAGGCCCAATTAAAAGCACTACAAGAACAAAAATCGCAAAATAAGCAAACAGAAAAAAAACCCAACCCACAGTCCAAACCCCAAGAAAAACCGGGTTCAAACAAAGGGGAACCGCCTCCCAAGAATCAAAATAGCTCCCCCCAGAATCAAGCCCAACCCCAACAGGCAGAACCACAAAACCGTTTCAGCGACGAAGAAATTCAAAAATTTTTGGAGTCACTCGAAGAGAGTGAAAAAGACAATCGCGCCAATCGCTATTTTCAGCGCAACCCCGAACACAATCAAAAACCGAGTCCAGAAGATCTCATGACCCAACCATTGGAAGAATTAGAAAAAAGTTTCAACGCAGCTCAAAGCGACCAAAAAGACTGGTAAGAAAGGCCGTTATCATGACCGAAGCCCTCATCACATATACCCTGCGCGAACAGGCTGCTTGGTTGACCCTGAATCGACCCCAGCGCCACAATGCGCTGAGCATTCCCCTGCTGACAGACTTGGTAAAATTGCTGCAACAGGCCCAAGCCGATCCCGAGGCTCGGGCCGTGGTGATTACGGGTGCTGGGGACAAAGCCTTTTGCGCTGGCGCGGATATTGATAGTTTTTATAACGAGAGCCAAGCATCTGTCGATGAACACGCCTTTCGCGAAAAACTGTTGGCATTATTTGAGTTGTTGATGCAATTGGGCAAACCCACCTTGGCCCGTGTGAACGGCTATGCCCTCGGTGGTGGCTTTGGTCTGGCCATGGCCTGTGATTTGGTAATTGCTTCAGAACACGCCGTGTTTGGCACACCCGAAATTCAGATAGGGCTCTTTCCGATGATGATCATGCCAGCCCTCTTTCGCAATACCCCCCGCAAAAAACTACTTGAGATGATGTTTACCGGAGATAAAGTCGGCGCCCTTGAAGCCGAAAAATTGGGAATGATCAATTACGCTGTCCCCAGCGATGCACTCGACGGCAAAGTCACGGAGATCTTAAACAAAATCACCGCCAAAAGCAGTAAAACGCTGGAATTGGGGAGAGAGGCTTTTTATACCATGTCTGAAATGAATATTCATCAAGCCCTGCCCTATTTAAAAGAAATGCTTTCAAAGAATTTGCACACCCGCGATGCCCGCGAAGGCCTGCAAGCCTTTCTGGAAAAACGCCCCCCCCTCTGGCAAGACGCCTGATCCGCGTCTGATATACTAATAAAAGAACCCATCATCCGATGTAAAGGCAAGGGTACATTATGGCAAAGCAGGAACGTCCGCCACGCTCCCTCCGAGGAGAGGATTCAGGCCCGCGCTATTACCGCGATTGGGCAGCTGCTGATGCGGTCATTTCTCAGGGAGACTATGAGCTTGGCGAAGAGGACTGGGAAGAGGAAGATTCGGCGCTGCAAGCTCAAGAAATGCAGATGCTGGACAATTTGAATGAACCAGAACCCAAACCAGCAAGCGGCCGCCCAGGTCCTGTCTACGCAGATTTGGCGCCATTATCGGTGATTACCCCCACTGAAGAACCCCGCCCATCAGCCCCCACCGAACAAGATAACAAACCCAAAGTTCAAATTACCCGTGTCAATCGTCCCAGTATTCAAAGGGCCCGCCGCTACAATGAATTACAGGCCGAAGAAGACAAAAAACAGCGTGAGACCGCTGCTGAAGCGGCCCGAAAACAAGTGGAAGCCCAGCCAGAAATGCCTTCCCGTACCCGTGGGCTCGCCGCAGGTTCAGGTCGCACAACCGAATTGAAAAGCAATATTAAAGAGATTTCTGAGAAAATCGACGAAACCGCTGAAAACGTCAAATCGACCGCCGATTCGATTACCCAAAATATTCGTGAGATGGGAGACAAGTTCTCGGCCTCTGTCGTGGACGGGGTCAAAAAAGTCAGTAACCGGATGGTGGGCTTGATCAACCGCTGGGGTAAAAAATCCGAGTCCGCAGCGCATGAAAATGACGAAGATTTTGAAGATGAACCTTTGCCCACCCAATCAGAAAAAGTCGCGCCCCCCCCAACAGCGGCGCCAACCCATTCCGCAACCACGGCCTTTGGCGAAAAAGCCAACGCAGCTCCCAACATGCTCGATCAGGTCCCAACAGTTCCCCCCTTGCCGATCTCACCCCTCTTAAAAGAAGGGGTGCAATTTGTAACCTTTGACAAAAAACCGCTGCCGTCAGAGGGCAGCCAAGACGAAGCGGAACTGAAAAGCCGCTTTTTAAACGAGGCCATGGCCGATGTGCGCAACTGCATTAAATTGGTGCGAAAATTGCCAGATCCCAAAGAGGGCCCCTACAAAGGAATTCCCCTGGCCTATTTATTCCAACATATCCGCGAACAAGACATCTATTTCTTTTTGCACTATGTGCAGTCCCATCCTGCCGCGTTTAAAGACAAAGAGTTTAAATTTGCAGAGGCCTTCGCCAGTTGGGTACTCAAACGCGCTCACAAAACAGTCATCGCGGATCCCTTTCCCGAGGTGCAGCCCTTGGCGTATTTCCCACTTTACAAACAAAACATCCGTTTTCTCACTCTGACCAAAAAATCCATGGTCCTTGCAACAGGCAAATCTCAAGAAGAGGTGAATCAGCTGTTTATAGAGGCGGCCATCGCAGATGTCAAAGCCTGCGTGGAATTTGTCGCACAATTTCCGCCCCCCGAACAGGGGCCGTACAAAGGTCGCCCGATGCGGCAAATTTTTCGCAATATCAGCGAAAGAGATATTTATTTCTTTTTGCACTATGTGCAAAGCCAACCTGAAATCTTTCAAAACCAAAACTTTAAGTTTTCAGAGGCCTTTGCCAGTTGGCTGCTCAAACGCTCTCACGAAACCCAATTGCCCCTGGC
>CAZRFI010000060.1:0-18943 GCA_964598905.1 uncultured Candidatus Sericytochromatia bacterium
CAGCTCAAAGAGCAAGGTTTTCATCTTTCAAGAGAAACCGTTCACAAAACCAGTCATGCACTTCTCTTTCGCTGGAGCCGTCCCAGACAGGGGCCACCACCATGTAATGACCCACTCAAGGAAGAAAAACTGGCCAGGTCTTTTCTGATCGCTCCGTCAGCATAGAGACACGATTTTGGCTGTTTCTTTCACTGGTAAATGATGCAAAAGCAAGGAAGTGACTGCTCTAAGCACAGTTCTTCGTGTACCTGGTTTTTTGAGCATGTCCTGATTGCATTTGACCTTTGCTTCACTTAGGCGTAACATTGTGTTCACTAGGGTTTGCTCCTTGTCGTGATTTAGTTTGATGGTATTCATTCAGCCCTCCAGGTTTGAGGTGATTTGCAAATGTCAGATTCCCATCTGATTCTCTATTGTGAGGATGATCCAGATACTGCAACTTATATTGCTTTAGAACTTGAGTCCGAGGGCTATCGCGTTGAAACAGCCTGTGACGGACAGCAAGGCTTGATCAAATTTCGGCAATGCAATCCCGATTTGCTGATTTTGGATTGGGATATGCCCAAAATGACAGGTTTGGAACTCTGTAAAAGGGTGCGCAAAAGCTCCCGAATTCCGATTCTGATGCTGACCGCCAAAAATGAGCTGGAATTCAAAGTGGAGGGCTTGGATTCGGGCGCAAACGATTATTTGACCAAACCCTTTGCACTTGAAGAATTTCTGGCCCGTGTCAGAGCGCTACTGCGCGCCTTAGAGCCCCAGGCCTTACAGGAATTGTGTTACCAGGATCTGGTGATGGATTTGCAACGCCATGAAGTCACGCGCCAGGGACAGATCTTGGATTTGTCCCCGAAAGAATTTGATATTTTGCGCATCTTTTTAGAGCATCCTGAGCAGGTACTCTCAAAAGCGATGATTTATGAGCGGGTCTGGGAGTGGGAAGCCGATAATCTCGATATTGTCGAAGTCTATATCTCGACCTTGCGCCAAAAGTTGGAACAGGCTGGGGCCAACCGATTGATTCAAACCCGCCGGGGGGTGGGGTATTTACTTAAAGTGTGATGCACGCGAGGGGGCGTTTGGCAAGCGCTCACATCTTTGGCCTGAATCGGCCGTTCATTGCGCAGATGAGACGGAATATTTGCCATGGAGCTGATTTCTCAAGCGCTCTATACTGAAACTTACCGATTAAAACGTTCTGAAGATGCCTCTTGGCGTTTGTTTAAAGTCTTGAGGGACAATGCCGATATTTTGCTTTGGCAAAAGCATTTCAATCACGAATACCAGATCAGCCAGCAATTGAGCCTTGTTGCTGACTGTCCGGCGCGATTGGCGCTGGAAAAAACCCATTGGGAAGGCCGCCCCGCCCTCTTGCTGGAGTATTTTCCTGGACTGAGTTTAAGGGAATTTCTGACGAATGCGGCCAGTCTTCCGCCGGATCTCAATATCGCACTGAAAATAGCCCAGAATCTAGCCCAAGCCCTGGCCGATTTGCATCAGCAGGGGGTCGTGCATCTGGGACTGTGTCCAGAACATGTCTTGCTGGAACCTGAAAGTCTGAAGGTGACGCTGATCAGTTTGGGACAGGCCCAAAGGTTCAATACAGAGCCTTCACCTGAAGGGCGGGATTCAGAGCTCTGGTGTGATCCGCGCTATCGGTCGCCAGAACAAACGAAACGGATGGGGGTTCAGGTCGATCAGCGCAGTGATCTCTACAGTTTGGGGGTGCTGCTCTACGAACTCTTTACGGGGGACCTGCCCTTCGTGATGCAGGACTCCCTGGAGTTGAGCTACGCCCATCAGGTCTTGACGCCGCCTGACCCGCAAGAGTTTTTTCCGGCGACGCTCGAAGGCCAAGAGACCCTCGCTTTGATCTTGCTGACGCTTTTGGCCAAAGATCCTGCCGACCGTTATCAGAGTGCTGAGAGTTTAGGCTATGATCTTCGCCTGTGTGGCCAGGAATATCAACAAAGCCAGCGCTTGCCCCAGTTGGAGCCTTCCTTCTGGGATCGTCAGGCGCGCTTTGAACTCTCGGAAAAAATCTTTGGCCGTGAACCCGAATTGTCCCTTTTAAACGCTGCGATTGCGGAGAGGACAGAGCAAAAACAGGCCAGGATGCTCTTGATTTCAGGCCCTTCGGGTTGTGGCAAATCCCGTTTGCTTCAGGAAGCCCTTAAACAAACGCGTTGTGCTCAGGCTGATGAGTTTAAAACCTGTCTCTTACAGGGGGGCAAATTTGAGCAACAAGCTTCTCCCGTGCCCTACCAAGCCCTGATTTTCAGTTTAAATCAGTGGTCACGGCAGATTTTTCTTTCAGAACCTGAGCAACTAGAAATCTGGAAAACCCGTTTTCAAACGGAGTTTCAAGAATCTCCTTTGCCGCTACTGGAGCTGGTGCCTCAATTGGCGTTTTTCTTTGACCGTGTCCCCCTGCCTTCAGTACCCGTTCCGCCGGAAACCCCCCAAGCCCGAAAAGCACAATTAAAGCTCTCAGTGCTTCACTTTTTTCAACTTTTGCTCCGGTTTCAAGGCCCCTTGATCATTACCCTGGAGGATCTGCATTGGGCCGATGCTGCTTCATTGGAATGGTTGTATTGGTTGCTCAATGCAGAAGCTCTGCCCGAAATCCTGATTTTGGCCACGGCGCGTGATTCAGGGGCTGCTCAGACTGTGTTTTATGCCTGGCTGGAAGAACAGGCCGAGAACCCAAGAGCGGGAGTTGAACACGTTCTGCTACCTCCGCTCAATGCCGATGCGGTTCAAAGCTGGTTGACCCAGAGTTTGCAGGCTGAATTGGTGCAACCACAAAGTTTGGTGAGCCAAGTGATGCACTTCAGTCAGGGCAATGCCTTTGAGGTGCGCCAGTGTCTGCTGCAATTGGCTGCGACGGGAGGCCTGGTGTTTAAGCGCGAACAGCAGCGCTGGGAATGGACGCTTGAAACGATGGGGCCTCAAGCAGACCCCGGTGATTTTATTCAAACGCGTCTTGTGCAGCTCGAACCTGACATTCAGGATCTGCTCTACTGGGCTGCGATCAGTGCCCGAAGGCTTGATTTGGCCGAATGGGCTCAAATTTCTGGCTTAAAGCCAGAAACCGTCTGGCAATATGCTTTGCGTCTCCAGAAGTTGGGATGGATGGATATTCAAGGCAACCAATTTCATTTTCAACATGATCGGATTCAGCAGCGTATTTTGCAAAGCCTGAGCGAAAAACGGCAAGCTCAACGGCATCTTAAACTGGGTTTGCTTTTTCTCGCCAATTGTAGAGAGCAGAAGAAATGTTCTGAATCCCCTGATCTCGCCCTGATTCATGAAATTCTTTTTCATTTGAACCAGGTGGTAGATCAGGTGCAACAGGAAAGCCAAAGACTGGACCTGGCACGCCTCAATGCGCTGGCTGCACAGGCTGCCCGCCAAAACTCAGCGTTTGATGTTAGCCTGAATTTTGCGACCTATGGCATTGATTTTTTGCCAGAAGAGGCCTGGAATGAGCAATATGAACTTTGTTTTGATCTTTATCTGCGTTTGGCAGAAGCGCAAACGGTTTTAAGCCATTTTGAAGTGGCTCAACAGCATTTTGAGTTGCTTTGGAAGCAAGCCCGTTCTACGAAGGACAAACTGGTCATCTCCTGTTTGCAAATGAATTATTATACGCAGAAAAATCAGTATGAATTGAGCTTGCGGGTTTTTGAAGAGCGCATCAGCGAAGCCGGAATGCCCATCCCCAAACAGAAACTTAAATTCTGGGGGCAAATTGCTGCTGGTTTGTGGCGTTTGCGGCGTCTGGTTCAACAAAGAAGTCTGGTCGAATTAAAGGCTTTGCCTCGGATTCAGACTTCGAAATCCTTGCTTCAGGCCCAATTGATGGCGGATGTGCTTCATATTCTGCAAGAGAGAGAGGATCTTCCCTATCTTTTGTGGCTTCAGGTACATATGGCTTTGATTGGTTTTGAGAAAGGGGTTTTCCCCATGAGTCCTGTCAATTTTGCGGTTTTGTCTCACCTCTTCCTGCTTCAATTCAAAGATCAGGCTTCAGCTGAAAAATTGATGGCTCTGGCCCGTTATCTGAGTCAAACTTTTGCAGACCCTTTGGTTCAAGCCAAAATGCAAACAGCTTTAGCGCTCTTTGCGGAACCCTATCTGAGCCCCTTGTCTGAGGTCAGCCAAGATTTGGAGCGGGCGGCTGAGACTTTTCAAAATCAGGGAGAAACCCTGCTCAGTTTTTATAACCTCTATTTTGGGGCATCTTTGCGTCTGAGCAGGGGAGGGGATTTATCTCGTATAGAAAAGTATCTTCACACCAGTATTGGTTTGCTCAAAAAGCATCATCACGATATGGGGATGCAAATTTTGACGGATTTGCACCTGGCTCCACTGGGGGTTTTACAGGCCAAGCAGACGATAAAACAGTGTTTTGCTGAGAGTGAGCAGCTTCAAAAAAAATATGCGGAGATGCCGACCGTTCACAAAGAGTTGGGGCTTCGCTATTTGACCTTGGCCTATTTCTTTCAAGAAGAATCTGCCTTGCTAACCTGGAATCGTTACCTTGCCAAAAATTTAAAACGCCCAATGGTCTTTCTTGATCTTGCAGAGGGCTATTTTTTCATGATTTTGAGCAGCCTGGAATTGGCTTATCGTGGTGTTCAGGCTGAAGTCATGAAAAAAACAGCCTTATGGTATATGCAGCGGTTTCAGTTCTGGGCGCAACGCTACCCCCTGAATTTAGAGCACCTTCTGACCTTTTTAAACGCTGAATGGCTTGCTTTTGAGGGCCAGCAACTCAAAGCCTTACAAGCCTATGAACAGGTTTTGAGCAAGACGGAAGAGAATCTGATGCTCACTGCTTTGGCCGCCCAGCGTGCCGGTGTTTGGGCGCAGCGGGCTGGCTTGAGGGGGGCTGCAGAACAATTTTTGCAAAAAGCCCACTGCAGTTTCAGTTACTGGGGAGCCGAGGCTTTGTGCCGTCAACTTGAAACACAGTATCCCGAGATGCCCTGGAAGCAGGCATCTGTCAATTTGGAAGATTCCAGTCTTGCCTTGAATCACCCGCATTTATTGCAAGCGGCTTTGTTGATCTCAGAGGAGACCCAACAAGCGACTCTGATTGAAAAACTCCTGCGCTTAACGGCACAAACGGCTGGAGCTGAACGCTCGGTTCTGCTTTTAAAAATACAGGAGCAGTGGCAGCTTGCCGGGGTTTTTCAGGCCCAACAGACCCTGTTCACCTCCCAGAAAGACCCCTTCTTGCAGGATAGGGCCGAAGCCCTTCATTTGCCTTGGGTCTTGCTTGAAGAAAGCATAAAAAACCAAACGACCCGCATGATACGTGATGCCCGCAGCGAATTTCCTGAGCTGAATAAGACATTGGAACAGGTTTTCCGTTCGCTTTTGGTCTTGCCTTTGCAGCATCAGGGGCAAGGCTTGGGATTGCTCTATCTTGAAAATAACCAAACGACGGCGGCATTTAATGCGCATCAATTAAGCGCCCTGAAGGTTTTGGCGGCCCAGGCCGCGATTGTTTTTTCCAATCTACAGTTGTATCAGCAATTGCAGTTGCGTAATCAGGTGCTTGAAACAGAGGTCGAAAAACGCACAGAAGCTTTGGCACAGGTCAACCGTCAATTGGAAGATGTGAACCGTGAATTAGAACATCAAAATCAATTTTTGGCTCACGTGAGTCGTGTCAAAGATGAGTTTTTAAATATGGTTTCTCATGATTTAAAGAATCCACTTAACAATATTCTCTTGTTTTCACGCTTTCTAGAATCACGTACCCTGACGGAAAGTAAAACACGTGAAATTGGCGCGATGATCTCAAGAGCAGGCAAACGCATGTTCAGTCTTTTGGAAGATTTACTGGATTTAAATCGCTTAGAGCAAAAAAAAATCAAATTGAATCCAGAGCCTTTGTACTGGTCCCATGAAATTCATAAGCTGTTAAAAGATTTTCAGCCTCTTGCGTTGGAAAAACAACAATCTTTGCAATTTATTCAGCAGGCGCAACACGATTTAATTCAGGCAGATCCTGTGCGTTTGCGACAGATCATGGACAATCTGATCTCCAATGCGCTGAAGTTTTCTGAGGCCGAGCGTCAAATCCGGGTCATATTGGAGCAGGGGCAAGACGCTGATGAAGTGGTTTTGAGTGTTTTGGATCAAGGGCCGGGTTTGACTGCTTCAGAACTCAAACAATTGTTTCAACCCTTTGTAAAGCTCAGCCCCCGGCCGACAGGGGGGGAAAGTTCTTCGGGACTTGGGCTTTCGATCGCTTATCAGCTGGCAGAAGCCATGCAGGCCCGTTTAAGTTGTGAAAGCCAAGCCGGTGTGGGATCTACGTTTCGTTTGTGTTTTCCGGTGCTCAGGGTCGTATTGGAGGCATAAGCTCCAGCAAGGCGATCATCTGGGCCTGTTGTTTTGCCTCTTGCTCCTTTTGGGGGGCTGGAGCAGGCTCATCCAATTGAGATATACGCATTAGGATTTCGATATACGCCTGTTCAAGTTTGGCAATTTCTGTGCCGTTTTGTTCCAGAATGTCCAGGGCATCGGCTACTCTGGCGCAGCGTTCATAGAGCGCATCAACGCGCAACTCTTTTTCCTGTCTTGAAAAATTCTGGCTTTGCAGCTTTTGAATCTCCAAGGCAATTCGCTGAAGCGTTTCCTGAATGTAGAGGGGGTTCATGCTGTTTTTCCTACCCTTCGCTGTCCAAATATTCTTGCAGGCGCTGAACATTTTCAATCAAATGCTGATAGGCGGCTTCAAGTGGCGCAATATCCGCGTGTTTGGACAATTCATCCAAATCATCGGCCAGGCTGTCACAGATATCATACAAACGTTCCATTTCTTCACTGAAATCTGCACTTTCCTCAGGGTTTGCCTTGGGTGTTTTGAGTTCAGCAAAAAGCCTGTGCACTTCAGCCTGAGCCAGTTGAATTTCTGTTCGCAAAAATTGCATTTCTTCAGCGTGTTCCAAAGTGGTTTGCAGGCGTTTCAGCATTTGCTGAGCAGGTCTCAGTGCCATTTCCAGAGCTTGGGTTTCGATATTTTCTTCGAGCACCTTCAGTTTTTGATGCACCAAATACAAAAACAGGCGCAGTTCAGCCAGAAAGGCCTGTTGATCTTGCTGGATTTCTTTGTCCAGACTCAGGCTTTGCGTGCGTTTGGATTGCAGAATGAAGCGCGTTTCTTCTGCAATAAAGGCTTCGACCTGATCGTAGAGTTCATCAAATTCTTGATCGGATTGGGGTTTGGGCCATTCCGAAAAAAGCTTCCAACGCTGTTTTTTGATCACGCCTTCAGGATTGTTTTTTAAGTTGTCGATGATTTGCTTGAGTTTTAAGGCCCTTTCATACTCAGGGTCTTGATTCAGCGCCAGAGTCAGATACCCCAGCGCCCGATCAAACTGTTGAAGTAAAATCAGCAGATAGGCCATGGCGCAAGGGTAACGTGGATCGGCATTGTTTTTGCGAAATGCGACCTGAAAGTGGCGATAGGCCTGGAAAAGCACTTGGGGATTTTTGAATCCTTGTTGTTCGGATTCTTGAACAAAGCCTAAACCTTTGAGATAGTTTTGCTCCGCGAGGTTTTCTGCGCTTGAACCGTCAGTCCCTGTCGTCTGCTCTGAATGGGCATTGAGCAGGCCCCTGCTGCGTGCTGCTTCCAGGCTGGCCCCAAACTCCGCGAGTGGGTGATTGGGTTTCAGAAGTAATTTGCTGAAATTCATCATCTTGACCTGCTCAATGCCTTTCCTGATGGGATCTATTCCAAGGGTTCTGTTTTGAGTTGAGTCAGAAAACCTGGGTCTGCCAGTTGGGTTTGGAACGTTTTAAAGAGTTGAATATTGTCTTCCAGTGTCTTGTGGCGTGCTTCCGCAGCTTTGCTGAGATTATTCAAGAGACGATTTACTTTAGGCAACTGATCTTCAAGTGATTTGAGAAGCTCAATCTGTTTGGCCGATAAAACTTTATGATCAGGTCTTCCTATCCCGTGTTTGATTTTATCCATGCTTGAATCACCATAGCGCAATGCCTTGATTTGACTTTCGAGTTCACTTTTTTTGCTTTTGACTTCTGCTTCTGTCTTAAATTCAAAGGATATAAAATCATAGGCTGTCAGTTCTTTTTGGATCACTGCATCCATTTGTTCTGCTAAATACAATGCTTTACCCAGACTTTTGTCTTTGCTCACTGAAAAGGAGCCATCGGTGAGGGCTTGCATATCTGCTAAAAGTTCAGACTTTAAAAATCGGGGATGTGTATCGCCCGTAAGGATAGCAATCTCATGGTGTGATGTCATGAGACTGTCCAACATTTTTGTGCGCGCTAGATTTAAGCTTGTTAAATTTTCTTCGCTGGGATTCTGGGCATAGGCCCTTTTTGCTGCGCTCAATTCAGTATGGGCATTTTTTGCTTCTTTTCTTGTATAATAACCAATATTTACAACTTCAACGGCACTTTCTTTGATAAAAGTATTATAAAGGCTTTCTATGGCCTGGTCTTGTGTTTTCGAGCCCGGCTCCATCTCGGATACCCCCATTAAACCGTCTAAAAATCGTGTGTTTTCGGTATTAAATTCTGATCTTGCAAATTCCCGAAAACTCAGCCCTAAGATTTTTTCTTTGATGCTCGCGGAGGCATCAAAAAGTCGGCCTGTTAGCGTAAGGACTTTAAGTTGCCCATCTGTAGGATAGACCGCAGATAATTTCGCTTTGACAGCGTCTTTAAAAGATCCAAATGCTTTACTGAGTTTAGATTGAGAGTCTTTTAAAGTCATAGCGGGTTCTGAACTGGGAGAGAGATCTGAGGTGATATCGACTCCAGTTTCCTTGACAACACCGAACAAGGATGCCAAGGCCGTGGGCTTTGTAGTTTTGATACTCTCTTCCACGACAGTCGCTTCGGATTTTGCAAGGGTGGTGGGCGCTGTGGCAGGGGCCGAGGTGGGCGTCGGGGCTGTTGTGGGAGCCGGGCTGGGAGTCGGCGCAGTTTTGGGCATAGGTGCCACTGAAGGCGTGGGCATTAAGGGCTGGGAGACTGAGCTTCCGATACTTTTTTGCATGGTGAATCTTCCTTTTCTTTTCTCTTATTTTTTAGTTTAAACAACCAAGCTCAAGCCTTGTTTTAGACGGGCTTGAGCCCAACTCAGAGAAAGCTTAAGAAAAGCTCAAATTTTTCTCGTTCTGATGCATAAGAGCATTGGCGCTAAAAGTCAGTTACCACTGTGACTGTATAGACTTAGCTTTGCGCTTTTTCGCGCCATTCAATCCGGTACAAAAGCGTTTGCCCACTCAGGCCTTTGAGGTTCTTTTCAAAAGGCGTAATCTCAAAATAACTTTCGGGGAGCAGGGGTTGAATCCCTGGCAGGGCCAAAAAGTCTTGTGAAATGACAATGTCATCGCCGATGCTCTCGCCCTGAATCCGTGCCGCTTTGTTGATCGTGGTGCCAAAATAATCCAGGCGCTCGTTGAGGTTGAGCGCAATGCTGGGCCCATGGTGCAGGCCCATTTTGAGGATCACCTTTTTATCGGGCCTGTCTTTGCCCCATTCGCGGTTCCACTGCTGGAACTCCTCTTGAATACAAATGGCGCAGGTCAAAGCCTGAACCGGATCCGAAAAGACGGCCATGACGGCATCGCCAATTGTTTTGACAATCCCACCTGCATATTCAGCGATCAAGGCAGTCATGATGTCAAAATGCTCTTGGACCAAATTAAAGGCAAAGGCATCGCCCTGCATTTCGTACATCGCCGTGGAGTCTTTGAGATCGGTAAACATAATGCTCAAATTGGAGACGGCCAAATTGACGCCAGGCCGCAGCACCTCGGAGCTAAACAAATTGCGAAAGACCTGTAAATTGGTGACATACGCAGCTGTAACCCGGTTGGCCCGCCAGGCCAGATTTTCGATTTGCAAAGTTTGGAAAATCTCGCGTGGATTCTGTACCTGCAGTTGAAAGCTGCGGGCCAGTTCTAAGGGCCGCACCGGGCTGAGTTCTTCGGGCAAGTCCAATTGCCACTGGGTTTGGCCCCCTTCGGGCAGCACCTCAAAATACTGGCTGTTTTTCATGCTCAGCGAGCGAAAGCGGTAAAAGCCGGGGGGCAATTCCAGCTTAAATTCACTGCTTTGGCCGGGCCAGAGATTGTGTTGACCCAGCAGATGGGCGGTATTGGCGGGCGAGCCTGCGCAAAAGTCAAAGACATTCAGGGCGCGAACTGTGGGCACCGGATAAAAGGTCAATTCAAAATTTTCGTCAAAGCGCACGCCGAAATCGATGCCACAGGCGTCGCAATGCACCTCGGGGTTGATATCTTTTAAATGGCTCTCGCGCGATTTGCTGCCCAAACAACTGGGGCAGAGCAGATCCCAGCTCATATTAAAGAAACCGGCCACGGTGGCCTCTAAAAAAAAGACCAGGGTTTTTTGAGAGTCGAGTTCGTAGCTGCGGGCCAATTCAAAGGGTCTGAGCTTTTGCACAAATTGGGGCGGAGCGGTGTAGATATATGTGGCGATGCACGCCAGCAAGTCCGGATCGTCTGAAAGCGCGGCCCAACTGGTGATCAGGGCCTGGATCTCTGTGGCTTTTTTGCTTGGGTCGCTTAAAAAGGGCAGTTCGGGCCGGGTGCGTTGAGCCTGAGCCTGGGCCACGCGCAAGCGCTGCGCAGCCTGCTCATAGACCTTGAGAATCTTTTTTAAGACCCCATTGAGTTTGGGCTGCAGCAAAAACAGCGGCAATTTGGGCACAATCTGAATCTGCACAAGCACCTCTGAGCCCCCATTTGCCGTGGGGGTGAGCTGCACTTCAAAGCAGATATACAGGGCCGGACCCTGGGTATAAATTCGCTCCACCCTTAAAAAATGCGGGGCTGACCACTCATAAGGCAATTCTTCGTAGCGCAGGGGCAGACCCAGATCTGTGGTCTCCACGCTCAATTCAGAGCCCCCTTGGGGCAGGGCACGGGTCAAGATCGTGACTGCGGGCATACCCGCAGCGGCATTGACCTGATCGGTATTGGAAATAATTGGCCACAAAAGATCCGGCGCGTGTTCAAAACTCATTCGGGCGCTGAGGGTTTTGCGGCGTTTCCTCAGGGCTTGGAGATAGGTTTCACTGCGAGCGGTACTGGCTGAGATCACTGTTTTTTCTTTGTTGCTTTCAAATGCTGCCTCTAGCTTAACATAAACCCTGTTTTCGCTTTTAATTAGTGCGGGCGGTTTCGGCCCCAGATCTGGTCGAGAAATTGGTCGCGGCCAGAGTTAAAACGGTAGTATTTATAGCGGTAGGGGTGGTGTTTGTAATAGTCTTGGTGATAATCTTCGGCGGGATAAAAAGCCGAGGCTGGCGTTATTTCGGTGACGATTGGCTTGTTGAATTTTTTCAGTTTTTCCAACTCCGTTTTGGATTTAAGTGCCGCCTGTTTTTGGCTGTCGCTGTGATAAAAAATCGCCGTGCGGTACTGGCTGCCATTGTCGACAAATTGGCGGTTGAGGGCAGTGGGATCAATTTGGCGCCAAAAGACAAAGAGCAATTTGTCGTAGCTGACTTTTTTGGGGTCAAAGATCACCTGCACAACTTCGGCATGGCCCGTCCAACCCCTTGAAACATCTTCATAACGGGGGTTTTTATTGCTGCCGCCCATATACCCCGAGGTGGTCGAAATCACCCCATCGAGTTTGTCAAAAGGCGGTTCCAGGCACCAAAAACAGCCTCCGGCAAAGGTCGCGGCTTGTAATCCGGGGGGCACAGCAGCCTCAACCGGCGGCATGGGTTGGCGCATCGAGTTACCCGCCAGAAACCCCCAGAGCACGAAGCCTGTGAGCAAGAGACTCAAGACCAGCCCAACGCGGGCCAGCGTAGATTTAAGCAGGGCAGAGAGCCAATCAGGCATGGGAGGTCTCCTTAATGGTTGAATGTGTTTGCATAAACTCCGCAAAACCTGTTTGAATTTGGGCTTTGGCGGCGGGTATTTTCCAGAGCGGCAAAACTTTACCCAGCCAATGGGATATCACCTGTGAGCGGAAATACGCCTCATGCTCCCATTCGACTTCGGCCATTTCCAGCAGGGCAGGAACCAGGTTTGGATGGCCCGCGAGCTGGGCCAGACGGGCGGCACGTTCGTATTCCCAGATATTGCCAGATTCGAGCTTGCCTGCGCCATACATGGGAATCAGCCAACCGCCAAAATGGCAGAGCAGGCCGATTAAACTGCCGACGCCCCACATGATTTTTTCTTGTTTGGGATCGGGGCGGGCATTTAATTGCAACAACATCTCACCGACAGCCCTGCGGTGTTGCAGCTCTTCGGCTTCGATCTGGGCAATTTCAGCCCGTTCTCTGCGGGACCACCAAGCGGCGGCATGGCCGCGATACGCCAGGGCTGCGGCGCGCTCTCCGGCGTGGGCCAATTGGAGCAGGCGGATCAGGGCTGTTTGTGCGGCAGAGACAGAATCAGGATAGATCACTTCGAACGGGCCCTCACATTTCTGCCTTGATTGTACCATTTGACGGATTTTTGCTGGGCACAATCTGTGCTATCCCCTTGTCACCCCTTCTCTGGGTTTGCTATAACTATATATACGTTTCGACGCGGAGTGGAGCAGCCTGGTAGCTCGTCGGGCTCATAACCCGAAGGTCGTCGGTTCAAATCCGGCCTCCGCAACTTTTCAAATTCGGACCCTTTCAACAAGGGTCCGTTTCTGTTTTTAACCCCCCTTTTGTCTCTCCCCGCTTGGGTTCTGGTGTTTCCGTGATTTCTGCTGTTATTTCTGCCGTGATTTCTGCTGTTTTTGCTATCTGCTCAATGCGGATGGTTAAATTGTAAGAAATCTCAAAAAAATACGAAAGTTTACCTCGCCTTTACCAGATAATAATCTATCTGAAGTAGGAGGGCATGTATGGGAGTTCAAATCGCAGCGGTACAGACCCGGCCCATTCAAGCCAAGCCCATTCAATCCACCCCCGCATCTTCCTCTGTCTCTGCCCGTGGCTCTCAACCCACGGCTCCACTTGCGCCCGCTGCATCCGCTCAGACGGCGGTTCTCAACCCCAGCGATCAACTGGCCCCGACCCCAGCCAAAGGCCCCGTGCCCGATGTGCGCCTGTTTTTCTTCTCAGACAACCACTCCAACCCCGATTTGCTCGACGATTTTCGCTGGAAGACCCAAACCGAGCGCCCAGATTTGGTGATCGATGGTGGCGATTGGGTCCACGATGGCACCGAACCGGAGATCAAGCGCGCTTACAATATGCGTCAGGTCTTTCCTGTGCCTTTGTATATGGTTACAGGCAATCACGATGCCCATTTGCGCGGACCGTTTAAAGATCCTTTGCCCGAAGTTCCCCCCTTTCGCAGCTTTGACGCCAAAGGCGTGCATTTTATTCTGCTCGATAACGAAGACGAAACCCTGACAGAAGACCAATTTAAACTGCTCGAAGCCGATCTCAAGGCCAATGCAGGCAAACCCACCCTGGTTTCGATGCATGTGCCCGCCAAACTCAGCAAAGAGCCCCTCACCGTCAAACTTGGCAAACACCTGCCTTTTAATCTGGCCTCGCCTGTCATGCGCGACGAAGCGCAGGTCAAGCGCTTTCACCAGCTCATGACCCAGTACCAAGTCCAAGCGGTGCTGTCGGGTCACACCCATTTCCCGGATGAAGTGGTCGAAGATGGCGTGCGCTATCTGACGGTGGGTTCTTCGGGCGGTCTCAGCCCCAAACCCGGTCTCGACAAAGAGTATTTGGATATCCGTTTGCAAGGCCAGAGCCTCGAAGTCAAACGGGTGACCTTGGCCGAAGGCAAAGGGGTTGTGGGTTATGCCGGAGAGGCCTTTACCTTCTACCGCAACCTGAACAATTTTAACCACGCCGAATTGGGCTGGAATACCGACTATTTCCCTTCGGCCAATGTGGGCTACCAGGCCGGCTTCCGCCGCGTCGTCACCGGCAAAGGCGATAGCGTGGCCGCCACTGTTGGGGTGCAAATGGAGCGTCCGATGGGCGAAAAAGGCCAAGGTGCGATCTTTGGCACGGTTGGCGTCTCTGCTGGCACGGGCGACAATTGGGATGTCGGCGTGCAGGCCTCCGCCGGTTATAAACATGCGGTCTATGGCAATTACAACAAAGGCGTCTACCTCAAAGGCGCAGGCACTGCCAATGCCGGTTATTTACATGGCTCCGCCACAGCGGGTGTGGGTGTGCAGGCCGGGATTGGTGTGCAATACCAAAATTTTACAGTTGAGCTTGGCCAGGAGTGGTCCACCAATTACCGCGCCCAGCAATTGACGGTGGGTTTTCGCTTTTAAGCACGGCTGATCCAATCTGAATTCTGCCGGGGTATACTGGACTATCTTTCTTAAAGGAAATCCCCCATGGCTGAACTGACAGGCAAGGTGGCCCTCGTCACCGGAAGCTCTCGTGGCATTGGCCGGGCCTGTGTGCTCAAACTCGCCGAAGCTGGTGCGCGGGTGGTGATCAATTATTTTTCCCAGATCGAGGCTGCCCGCGAGGTGCAGGCCCAGATTGAGGCCGCTGGCGGCGAAGCCCTGATCATTCAGGCAGATATTTCCCAATCCGATCAGGTTCAGGCCATGTTTGAGCAGGTCATGGCCCACTGGGGCCGCCTGGATATTCTCGTCAACAACGCAGGCATTACCCGCGACGGTCTCTTGCTGCGGATGCAAACCGAAGACTGGGATGATGTGGTTTCGACCAATTTGCGCGGGCTGTTTAATTGCACCAAACGCGCAGCCAAGATCATGCTCAAACAAAAGAGCGGCAAGATCGTCAACCTCTCATCGGTCGTGGGTCAAGTTGGCAACGAAGGGCAGGCCAATTACGCCACCACCAAAGCTGGGATTTTGGGCTTTACCCGCAGCGTGGCCCTGGAAATGGCCTCGCGGGGTATTTCCGTCAATGCCGTGGCCCCTGGCTATATTGAATCTGAAATGACCGAAAGCATCTCCGCCGCCAAACGCGCGGAACTCTTACAAAAAATTCCCTTCCAACGATTTGGCCGCTGTGAAGAGGTGGCAGAAATGGTATTATTTCTATCATCGGACAAGTGCCGCTATATCACCGGGCAGACCTTTAATATCGACGGTGGCATGGTGATGAAATAAAGGAGCGATCTGATGAGCAAAGAAGAAATTTTAGAAAAAATCCGTGGGATTGTGGTGGAGCAACTCGGTGTAGACGCCGGACAAGTGACCCCCGACGCCCATTTTATCAACGACCTGGGCGCCGACTCGCTGGGCACCGTTGAGCTGATTATGTCTCTCGAAGAGGCCTTTGACCTGGATATTCCCGACGACAAAGCTGAGCAACTCAGAACCGTTGGCGATGCCCTGATCTATATCGAGCAGCATGCCGCTTGATTGTTTAAAACGGGTCGTGGTGACCGGGGCGGGCGTGATCTCACCCCTGGGCAATAACCTCAAAGACTTTTGGCCCCAGCTTTTGGCGGGGGCCAACGGGATTGGCCCGGTCAGCCGCTTTGATACCACGGGTTATCCGACCCGGATTGCCGGAGAGGTGCGCGATTTTGACGTGCATACCTGGATTGGCCACAAAGAGGCCCGGCGCATGGCCCCCTTTACCCAATTTGCCGTGGTCGCGGCCCTGGAGGCCCTGCAAAATGCCGGGCTGACCATTTCTGAGCAGAACGCTGAGTTGATTGGCGTGAGCCTGGGCTGTGGGATTGGCGGCATGCAGGTGCTCGAAGATCAGCACCGGATTTTGCTCGAAAAAGGCCCACACCGGGTTTCGCCGCTGTTGATCCCGATGTTTATTCCCAATATGGCCGCCGGGCAGGTGGCGATTCAAACCGGCGCACGGGGCCCGAACAATTGCCCGGTCACCGCCTGCGCCTCGGCCTCGCACGCGATTGGCGACGCCTTTCGCATTTTGCAGCGCGGCGAAGCCCAGGCCATGATTACCGGCGGCACCGAAGCGGCGATCACGCCCCTGAGCATGGCGGGGTTTGCCTCGGCCAAGACCATGTCGACCCGCAACGATGACCCCGAGCGGGCCAGCCGCCCCTTCGACAAACTGCGCGACGGCTTTGTGATGGGCGAAGGCTCTGGGGTCTTGATTCTCGAAACCCTCGACCATGCCTTGGCCCGTGGCGCTGAGATTTGGGCCGAGGTGGCCGGTTTTGGCATGACGGGTGATGCTTACCATATCACGGCCCCCTCGCCTGATGGCGAAGGCCTGGTGCGGGCCATGCGGATTGCGCTCAAAGATGCGGGCCTGCCCCCGGACGCGATTGACTATATCAACGCCCATGGCACTTCTACGCCTCTGAACGACATCACCGAGACCAAGGCGATTCACCAGATCTTTGGCGCCCATGCCAGCCAATTGGCGATCAGCTCCACCAAATCCATGACGGGGCATTTGCTCGGCGCAGCCGGTGGGATTGAAGCGATCGCCTCGGTCATGAGTCTGCGCCACCAGGTGGTGCATCCCACCCGCAACCTCGAAGAGCCCGATCCGGCCTGTGACTTGGACTATCTGCCCGGCAAAGCGCGGGAAATGCCTGTGCGGGCTGTGCTGAGCAATAATATGGGCTTTGGTGGCCACAACGCCTGTCTGGTGTTTAAGCGCTTTGAGGGCCAGTCTGAAATTTCAGAAGGCAACAGCACTTCAACCTAAAGCCTTAGAATCAAAGTATTCCAATAGAAATCAGGATACTTTCGATGAAAAAAAGACAACGTTCCCTTTCTCTCGCTTTGGCATTGGGGGCTTCGCTTGGACTATTTGTTTCTGGAGTAAGAGCTGAAGAAAAAAGATCTTCTCAGGCCATTCCTGCTCAAAAAGTTGCCGAAATGATGATTCGACAAGATCTTTTTGGCAATCAACGGGTCATTCGCGATATCTCTCTCGATCTGGCTCTCGAAGAAAAAGCACTTTTGTATATGAATTTTGAACGGCAACCGCTGAATACTGCCTTGCTCAATCTTTTGCCGACCTTTGGCTCGGCCTCCTACCAGCAGGGAGATTATGTGGGGGGGGTGAGCATGACCATTTTGGATATCATCGGCTGGAGTTCACTTGCTTTTTCCTGGTTTTCGGGTGGCTACGGCAGCAGTGGGTATATGACTGCAGGTCTTTTCAGTTTGGGTTTGGGGCGCTTGGTGGGGCTGACTTCGCCGTTTATGCATGCGGGATTATATAATGCCACGCTCAGAGAGAGCTTGGCTCTGAATGGACGCTATTCGGCCAAACTGCCGTCCGAAACATTGCTCAGCGCCAATTGGGCCTTTTAAAGCCTTTCGGCTTAAAGCAGGCCCAATTCGCCCCCGGCCCAGTCTTCAAAGCCCTGTTTGAGCGCCTCAAACGACTCCACCACATAGAGAATCGGCTGCACATGCCAAACCTCGTAACTTTGTGCCCCCATGGCCTCGGGGTCAAAGGGCCTGATTTCGACTTCGCTGCCCAGGGCGTGAAAGGTCTCCTGATACGAAGAGACAATGCCATTGCCATAAATGCGCGGCTCACCGTCTTCTTTGACGAGGCCAAATTCAACTGTGAACCAGTGAAAGCTCTCCAGCTTGCGCCGATTGCCCCCTGTAGCCTTCAGCGAGGCCTGGCCGTAGCGCTGATAAAAATCCGCGAAATCCGGCTCGGTGATCATGGGCATGTGGCCAAAGACATCGTGAAAGAGATCCGGAGCCGGGGTATAGTCCAATTCGTGTTGCTCGCGGATATAGTCCGTGGAGGGGAAGATCCGGTTGGCGAGGGCTTCAAAAAAGTCCTGCTCGTGTAAGAGGCCCGGTGTGCGCGCCACGCGCCAATTTGTGGCTTTTTCGAGAGTCAAGCTCAGTTCACTCAGGGCGGGAATGCGCCCGCTTGGCAGTTGCAACGCTTCCAGGCCCTGCATATAGGCCCGGCAGGCCCTTCCTGGCAGGATTTCGCGTTGGCGTTTGTACAAAAACGACCAAATCTCGTGCTCTGCCGCGCTGTATTCGGGCGCGACAACCGCCTCACCCACAGGCAGGGGTGCATCGATTTTAATCGGGATACAGCGCGGGTCTTTGCCTTCAAGGCCTGCCCGCTCATAGGCAGATAGGCCCGAAAAGTCGTCCTCCGCGAGGGTTGCGCCTGAATCTGTCATCACGCCACCTCCAAGCTAGTTGAAATCCATTCTGGTAGCTTTATCATACCCCGAAAAGTGGCTGGGCAGACAGGATTTGTGGCACATACGCGCAAAAGATAAATCAGCGGCTTGGCGGGATTCCGCGACCTGCAATGGCGTCTTGCCGGAAAGCTTCTTTGGCTTCACACATTCCCACTGGGAGTCGGGCTGGCGCTGGGTTGTGGGCTGGGTTGTGGGCTGGGTTGTGGGCTGGGCAGCGGCGTGGCACTGGGCCGGGGAGGCAAGAGATCCGATTCCCGTTTGACTTCACTCAGCATCTCGACAAAATCTTTGCTGAGTTTGGTCCAGGCTGCCATTTCACTTTCGCGTTTGAGCGTATACGACTCGCCTTTGAAGTTGGTGTCAGAGGGGGAGAGCCCTTTGGGACCGCCCAGGGCCGCTGCTGTTAAGGGGTTGAGGTAGCTGCCGGTGTAAATGTCGATCGCCAGGCCTGTCAGGCGGATATTGCTTTCGTAGAAGCCTTTGTCGCCAAACAGTTCAAAGAAGTTCAGGTTTTGACTGGGTGAGCGGCCAAAATCGTGGTTGCCAGTCACGACCAACAAAATATCCGCTTTGAAGCGCGAGCCAAGCTGGCGCATAAAATCCATCGAGAGATTGCTGACGAGATTGGGGGGGATTTGAATCGTCTCGCGCACCATGCCCGAGTCTTTAAAGGTGCTTTTGAGGCCCTCAAAGACTTTTTGCTGATCAGAGGGGTTGAGCTGCGAGGCATTGTAAAAGAGCACAGCCACTTTGAGCGGGAAATTGAGTTTGATCTCGCGGGCCAAATTCAGACGGATGCGCTGCTCTTCGGG
>CAZRFI010000061.1:0-18913 GCA_964598905.1 uncultured Candidatus Sericytochromatia bacterium
TAAATAATGCAATTTTAAAGGCCCCCCTTTGCTCACGGCAAGCCCACTGTGGGCTCAGTGAAATCCGTTTTAAAAAACAGGACTCGACAAAAGTATCACAATGCATTATGATGATTATGATACTTAAACATATTTATAGAGAGAGAAAAAATGCAAGAGTCTGAAACGGATCTGATCGATATGGAAGAGGCGATTGAGCGCTTAAAAACAACCCGTCCGACTTTTTACCGCTGGCTGCGCAGCGGCAGAATCAAAGGCATGAAAGTGGGAAGGCAGTGGCGCTTTTATCCCGAAGACATTGAACGTTTTCTCAAAGGCCAGGGCCCACGGGTGGATTTGCCCCTGAATATTGCCCCTTTAAATACACAGTTGGTCAGTGCTCTGGGCTCAGAACCCGAGGATCTGCAAGCGTTAGAAGGGATCGAAAAAACGGTCAGATTGATCATTCGCTTGGCCCAAAGCGCCAACGCCAGCCACCTGCATCTCGAAAGCCTTTACCAAAGTGCAGGAGAAACGCTCGGAGTAATCCGCCTGCGCCAAGACTCGGGGCTGATACCCGTTTTAACTTGTGATCGCCGCTTTCTACCGGCTTTAATCAGCCAGTTCAAAAGTCTCGCGGGCTGTGACCCCCTGAATCAAGAACTGCCCCAAGAAGGTCAGTTCTCAGACCAAACAGGCCCCGAAAACATTCGGCTGCGGGCGAACTTTTTGCCTGCGCTTTTGGGCGAATCCCTCACCTTGACCCTGCTCAAGCCCGATCAGCAGATCAGCTTGGAAATGCTCAAACTCAAACCGTCGGTCGATCTGGCTCTCAAAAATGCGCTCAAACAGGGTTGGGGCCTGATCATTACCAGTGGGCCAACGGGTTCGGGAAAAACCACCACCCTCTATGCCGCTTTGCAAGAAGTGGCCTCGCCCAATCTCAAAAGCATTGCCCTGGAGAGCCCGGTTGAACGGGTTTTTCCTTGGGTGGTTTCGGTTCAGACGGAGAGCGAAAGCGGCGAGAGTTTTGTTGGCCCTTTAAAAAGCCTGATGCAAAGTGATCCCGATGTGATCCTGATTGGGGAATTGCGCGATAGCGAAACGGTTGAAATGGCGCTAAGGATAGGCCTGACCGGGCATTTGGTCTTAACCCAATTGCATTGTGAAACTGCGATTCAGGGATTGCTGCGGCTGGTGGATTTAACCGGCAGTGCCTATACCATCACGGAAGCGGTCAAACTGGTTTTGAACCAACGGCTGCTGCGCAAGAATTGCCCCGCCTGTTTGCAAACGATCATCTTGAGCAAAAACCAGGTCCAAAGTTTTGAACCGCTATTTGCCAAAGCGGGAAAAAGCCTCAAAGTGGGAACGCAATTACAACAAAGCAAAGGCTGCCCAGCTTGCCAAGGCACGGGATACCGCGGTCGCTTGCAAATCACGGAAGCCTTGCCCATGGACCAGACCCTCAGCCAATTATTGCACCAGGGTGCAGAGGCGGGAGAGATCGCCGCAAAGTTAAAGCAGAGCGGTTGGACCAATTGGCTCGATGATGGGCTCGATAGGGTCTTGGCAGGGGAAAGCAGCCTGGAAGAATTATCACGGGTGGCTGGCCTGCTTTAAGAAGGTCGAGCGGTTTTTTTTTAAAAGCGCGTGTTTAGGGAACCTGCGTGCACAGAATCTGAAACGCTTGCGGTTTACCTGCAGTCAGGTCGGGATCCACAGGCCTGTCTGCAGGAGGCAAAGCCGTTAGAATCAGGGTGCGTTCAGTCAAATCCCCAAATTCGACCAGGCCTGTGGGCCCCAGCATTTCGCCATCCGAATTTGGACTGAGACCGGGCACAAGCTGAAGCGCAAAACGGCCTTCAGCTTGTAGTTTGATTTGCAGTTTCTGGCCGTTTGCAGGCCGCTTCAGCCGCAGATATTCACTGCCCAGCGGGAGAGGCCCCTGAGAGCGATAGGTTTGACCGGGAAGCAAAGTGGACTGAATTTTCACCTCTGCTTTGGGGCTGAGCAAAGCCCCTTCATGAAAATGTTTGCCATCACTTTGGCGGCCAGTGTACCAGCGCCAGCGGGCAAACTCCACCACCGTTTGGGCATAGTCCACTCCCCGTGGCAGCAGGCCTTCGAGGGCATCGACCCAATCGGGTTCGTTGCTGCCTGGGCTGGGATAGCCCGTTTTGGGGTCAAAGGGCCGGGGTTTGTTGCGGCTGTTTTTCCAGATCTGCGCCAGAAAATGCGGCTGCTTGGCAAAATAGCGCTGCTCCAGGAAAAAGAGATACAGACTTGCCCCGTAGGGATACCAGGTCTTGTAATTGTCAAAATGGTGAACGGGCCATTCTGGTCGGCTTTGAAAGTCTTCGATCTGCTGCAGATAGTCATTGTCTTCAGGATAGACCTTGTCTTGAATAAAGGTCGCAGAGGTTTCAAAAAAGCCTGGGCTTTCGTACCAATCCAAAGCAGCGTGTAAGGCATGATTAAATTCATGGGCAGTGGTCGAATCCAGAATCTCGCCCCCATACGGGCCCCAGGCATCAATGCTGAGATAGGATTCCCAGGCATCCCACCAAATTTCTTTGTTTTTGCTCGGTCGGGTGGCTTCGACGGCGGTATCTGCCCCGCGCATTAAATAGACCTGAAGCCGCTTGCTGCCAGTGCTGTCTGAAGGGATTGGCGGGGGAAAACCCATTTGCTCAATTTCGATCTGCCAACTTTTTTCAAGATAGCCCATCACCCGCTCTGCTTGGCTTTTGTCACCGGGTAAGAGATAGCGCACCGTCAGCGGATAGCGTTTAGAATTGAGCAGATGTGGCCATTTCTGGGGCTGGTCAAGCAGATCTGCTTGGGCCTGTTTGGCTTTGGCGGCTTGGCTTTGGAGAGGCGTAGTCACAGGCGAAAGTGCAGGCAAAAAACTGCAGCCCGCCACCATCACCGGCAGAAAAATTTGGATTAAACCCACTTTCAAAATTGCCATTCCAGCCTTGTTTTCATTCCAGGTTGTTTTAGTATACGCCTGGGTTGTCTCAAGCGGAAAGCCCCCTGGGGGACTTAACATGTACTTAAATTGTCATAAATCCCCCTGAATTTTAAACAAAGAATTAAATATATATTTAATTTGAAGTTGGGTATACCTCATTTAGTTAATCATGGCGTATGATAATAAAATCAACGCTCTGGACATGATTAGATGAATTCACACGTCCCACTCCAAGTTTGGCTTGATTTGCTTCATAAGGGAGAAACCGCGCAACAGATTGATGCCGCCTTGGCATTGGGTGAAAGTGGTGATCCTGAGGCTTTGGCTCCGCTTTTAAAGGCCCTGCGCGATCCGCAGCCGCTTTTGCGTGAGGCAGCGGCACATGCCCTGGGTTTTTTAAAAGATCTGCGCGCAGTGGATGGTTTGACTGAGGCCCTGCATGATGAAGACGGCGATGTGCGTTTTAATGCTGCCCGCTCTTTGGGCATGTTGCAATCCCCCAAAACAGTTTTTTCGCTGATCCAAGCTTTGCGGGACGCCAACCCCGAAGTGCGTTTTAAAGCAGCGTGGGCGCTTAGCCAAGTGGGCGATTTGCGGGCTGTGGCGGCCCTTCTGGAGGCGCTGCAAGATCCCCATGCCTGGGTGCGTTACCACGTGATCGAAGCCTTGGGCCTGCTGCGGGCAGAAATTTCGCTCAAACCCCTGCTCAAAGCCTTGCACGATTCCCGCTATTTTGTCAGGTACAAAGCAGCTGAAGCTTTGAGTATACTCAATTGCCCAGAGGCCGTTGCACCATTAATGGATCTTTTACAGAAAAAAAACCTGGATATTCGCGATAAATTGATTGAAGCGCTGGGCATGCAGCGCGATCCCCGCTGCCTGAGACTCTTTTTGGGCTATTTAAATGATCGCAAGGCCCAGGTTCGCCGCAGGGCCGTTGAGGCTCTGGGCATGTTGCGCCATCCGGACGGGCTTGATGCCGTGACAATGGCCTTAACAGACGATTCTGCCTGTGTCCGCGAGGCAGCAGCAGAGGCCCTGGGGCGCTACAAAAAAGCCACAACCCTGCTCAATTTAATGCAGGCTCTGGATGATCTCTCCAGTGAAGTCAAAGTAAAAGTGATTTGGGCCTTGGGGCAATTTAAAGATATCCGGGTCTTGGCTGCGTTGATCAGAGCGCTGCAAGATTCAGCCCCAGAAGTGCGCAGACAGGCCGCAGAAACCATGGGGAATTACCGGGACCAAGAAAGCCTAAGCCCTTTATTGCAGGCTTTAAACGATACCGAACCCCAAGTGGTGGTGGCAGCAATGCAGGCCTTGGGTCAATTGGGTGAACCGGCTGTCATTCCCCAAATTCTCAGCAGTGCCCAATCTGACCAACCGGCCATTCGCTTAATGGGGGTCAAGGCCCTGGGCCAATTAAAAGCCCAGGCAGCATTGCCCTTTTTGTATGAGGCCCTGCTCGCCGATGATGCCGAAATTCGCAGCCAGGCCTGTCGGGCTTTGGCACAAATTCAAGACCCTGATTCCATCGACATTTTGCTCGAAGCGCTGAAGGACAAAAATTTCCATGTCCGGATCGCCGCCTCTCAGGCCTTGCGCAGCTTAAACAATCCCAAAGCAGTCCCTGCGCTGATAGCTGCGATGATGGATCGGCGCACGTCGGTTAGACAAAAAGTGGCTGAGGCCCTGGCCCATTTTCATTCGCCCCAAAGCCTGCAGACCTTTATTCAAGCGCTGAATGACCCCGATGAAATTATACGCATGTGTGCGGCCAGGACTTTGGGCCAATTCAGGGATCCCGACGCATTTGTGGCCCTCAAAAAAGCGCTCAAAGACGAGTCGGTCTATGTCAGGGAATACGCCTCAGAAGCCCTGGGCCGGTTTTTGGTGGATGCCCACAAAAACACCCAACACGCCATGCGCATGAGCGCATGAGCGCAAACGCTCTCTTGTTCAAAACAAAGTTTGGGCCTTGCGCACAAGTTCTAGATTCTGATCGATCAGGAGCAAGACCCCCTGCAGAGAATCCGGCAAGCTTAAAAAAGCAGTCTTAGCCTGCAGACAATAGGTCTCTGCCATTTGCCAATGGGCGGCAATGCGCTCACTTAAGGCCCCTTCTGGCCAAGGATAATAAACGACCTTCTCAGCAGATAAGTCAGGCAGGTCGGTGCTGCTGCAGCTTACGCCGCGGGCCCCATTGGCAAACCAAGTGACGATTTCCGTTTCGAAGCGAAAGGGACTGAGTAACAAGATCGCAAGGCCCCTGTGGGTATCTGCCAAGAAAAGACGCAAATACACATCTGATGCCGGTTCCCAGACCAGATCAGCCACTCTTTGAAAGCCCTCTGCTTCCCACCACTGGCTGGCCTCTGCCAATTGTCTCATTTGCAGTGAATGTAAGCCCGCCGGGTTTCCAGACCAGAAATTGCCCGATTGCCCCTGAAAGAGCAATTCATTTCCTCTGATTGGCGATTCTCCCGATGGGGCAAAGATGGAATCCAGATCTAGCGAATCGGTATCATCGGCTGCCATTTGGGCCTTGCTCTGTGATAGGTCCCAGAGATCAGCAAAGCAGCTTAAAAACAGCCGTCGGCCCAGAAAAGCCCGCCTGACGGCCTCTGGCACCCGAATTTGATACTCAGCTGAGACAAAAAAATCGCGCTCGGGTTCCGCCATTTCTCGCTCTGCGTCGAAACAAAAACGGCTCAGGGCCTCGGCAGAACCGAGACCGTATTCGCCCCCATTTAAGACCCATTCGGCCAAAGCCAGAGCCTGGGTGAGCCGGGCGGAATCTCCGCTGGGAGCAGCAGCTTCAAGTAAAAAGCCTGATTTATGCAAGCGGCCCTGGTAGCGCTGTATGCCAGCAGGGTTGGGCTTGTCTTGCGACTCCCGGTCATCGGCGATCGGCGCCAAACACAACACCAGACCCGTACCCATGGGCAATTGGGGCAAGAGATAATCCCAGGCATCGGAAAAATCTCTCCAGCTGCCAAAAGGGCTGCCATTGACCTCGCAGTGCAAATGATAGTGCTGTGGCTGGCTCAAATCTTGCTCAAGAACCGTACTGGCAATGCTTGGCCAGTTGATTTGAGGCAGGGCTGTCTGACAGGCGTCCAAATCCAAACTGAGCAACGGGGCCACCGATTCAGCAGCCAGCCAGCCCAGCAAAAACAATAGCACGGGGGCAGATTCGGACTTTAAGCAGAGCGGCGGGTCGAGCGTGTGCAGAGGAAGGTTTCCGGCCAAAGCCCGAATCAAGCTGGGGGGAGAGACCGGTTCCTGGGCAGTTTGGACTGGGGCAAGGGGTTCGGAGCCCAAGACCGCTGGAAAACCCAAAGCACTTAAAAAAACAGGCAATATGTGGCGCAGCGATTGAACAAAGGGCAAAGCCCCACTGGGCATCAGGGCTTCGGCCTGTTTGAGCAGTTCGCAAGGGGAAAAAGCCAAAACTTCAGCCAGAAATGTGGTCAGTTCAGCCAGAGAGCTTAATTCAGGCAAACTTTGCACGGGAGTCAAAGCCGGCAAGGGATGTCCGCGCAAAAGCGCATCGGGTTCTAAAACCATCCACAGGCCCGCATCTGGCTGGGAGGCAAACCAAGCTTGAAGTTCTGCACTTGAGACCTGCCAATCGAGGAAGCCACACCAAGTCAAAGCCTGCGTTTCAGAGGGGCCCTCCGCTTGCAAGCCCCGGTTTGAAAAATGTCCAAAAAAGGGGTCTAAATCCCCGTCAGGAGCTTGGATCACCAGATGATAACGCATGAAGTCCAGCCTCAAAAAAACTTTCCAGAACTGTATACTTCTGTATTATAATAAAATGGATGGGAAACGTAAATCTGTGGCGCTGAGATCAGGAAATTATGAGAGAAAGAAATGAGGAGAGGAGTGCCGAAAATGCACAAGCTGGGGTTAACTGAGGGCAATACTGATAAATTTTGGCAAATTGAGCGGGTGGGCTGTGAAGTTCTGATCAAATGGGGCAGAACGGGTACGGCAGGTCAAAGCCAGGTTAAAAATTTTGATTCCGAAGCCGAAGCGGAGCAATTTTTGGAACAACAGCTCAAAGCCAAATTAAAAAAAGGCTATCTGACTATTGGCTCAGACTTACCTGAGGGGGCCTCATCGGCAATTGAAGCCACCCCAATTACAACACCAATCTCACAGTCAGATCTCACCCCCAGCATAAACTGGACAGCCAAACTGCGTGAAAAAGAGCTGGTGACGCAGTATTACAAATACACCTATCCAGGAGAGATCACGGTTTTAAAACCAGCAGCAGATACCACTTCGGCCTGGAAAAGTCTCGGCCCAGAATTGGAAAAAGCCCTGCAAAACACGCTCTGGATCGGTGACAGCGCCTGGGAAGAACTGGGAAAAGCGCTGCGCAATTTGGCCAGTTCAATCAAACCCATACATCTGTCCACAGATATGGCTGCGGTAATCATGGCCCTGAGTCGCCGCAGACAGGCTGTGGATTTCTTGTGGCAGCTTTTGGGCCCAGAAGCCTGTCTGCAAGCCTGGATTTCGGCCCAAAGCCTCTGTTCTGAAGTGTGTTACAGTGCCGAGTTCAAAAAGCATGTCACTGAGTTCAAGCGCCTGAGTCAACCTGCGCCGTTGACTGAAATTGAACTGGGAAACGCCAAAATTTGGGGCCTGCGTGCGCAAATTGAAAAATTGGATCCCACTGCCGCAGAGGCATTGGCACATTCGCTGGAAGACCTGCGCAGCAAAGCCCCTTTGAGTCTGCGACTGGGTTTGGACTGGCTCTTTTTTGATCAAGTCGATTGGCAGTCACAAGATATCCAGGAATGGTTTTCGCTAAACCCAAATAATCACTACGCGCTGTGGAAATCCGGCTGGTTTCTGTGGCCCTGGTTGCGCAACCCAGAATTATTGGATCAGATGGCAGGACAATTTATCTCGTTGGCCAAAGAGTACCCCGATCTGTGGGACACCCTCTCGTTGATTCACGAACCCGCTCTGTTCTGGCTCTTGGACCGTGCTGGTCATGGTGCAACCCAGAGCCTGTTTGCCTTGATTGTCGCGGGCAAACGAGCAGCAACCCGCAAAAGAGCCGTTTCCGTGCTCAAATTAATTCATTCAGAAGCCGCTTTAAGTTGTTGGTTTCAATTGCTCAAACACAAAGATGCGGGCAAAGAGGCCCATCTCCAGCTCAGCCAAAATCCAGAGCTGGGCATCAAAATTTTAATTCAAGGTCTGCGCAAACGCAAAAGTTATCCCGAAGCAGAATCGCTGCTGACAGGTCTCCTACGAAGCGTCTCAGCAGAGAGCTTAAATGCGCTGAAACAGGCGCTTGGAACAGAATTGGAGCGCCGGTTACCCGAAGCCCCTGACGCTCCCATGGCCGTTGATTTGCCCAGCTATTTTCAAGCCGAAAATTGGCAGTTTTCAGCAGGGTTCAGCCCGTCATGGCCGAAATTTAACGACCTGGAATTGCCAAATTCCCCAGCGGGAATGGATTTTTCCAAGCCAGTGCTTGAAAGCCAAACTGATTTAAAACCCTATATTTACGACAAGCCGCCACTGACAGGCAAACGGGACCCAGAAATCTTAGAACGATTTGCGGGTTTTGACTTTGTCATGTTGCACCATCTCGATTGGCTCTCAGATTCAGCGGCATTAACATTCTGGAACGAAACGCCATGCACGCGCTGGAATCCCTACGATCCCAGTTCAGATGATCTGAGCAAATTGGCGATGCGCTTTGGATTAGCGGGTTTACCAGGCTTTATTTCCCTGCTCGAAAAATACCCTGAGGCGACGTACCCCGCCCTCTGTTATTTTGACACGCCTTGGGTGGTGCCTTATTTGCTCAAAGGGCTGGCGATGTCTTCGCAGCGAGGCATCTGCAAGACCTGGTTTTTAAGACACCCGGCCACTGCGCTGCGCGGCTTAATTCCGCTCTGTTTAAACCCCAAATGGGGCTTTCATATTGAAGCCCTGCGGCTGATACAGCTGTTAATTTCAGGCAATGAAAAGCGCCCAGCAGCTCTCAGCCCGGCTGAACTCAACTCCCTGTATTCAGAATTTGCACCGGCAGTACAGCTCGCACTGGAAGGTCTTTTGAGACGGGATCCTTTTTTATTGCGGCCGGCCAAACGGCCCAAACTGCCCGCCTTTTGGAAGCCCGAACAATTGCCGCCTGTGAGGCTCAAAAGTGGCGAAATCTTGCCCCCAGAGGCCCTGGATATTTTGGCGTTGACCCTGATGCTCGACAGCCCCGGTCTGCCTTATTGTGGGGTCGAAACCGTCAGGCAACTCTGCAGCCCCGAAAGCTTGGAAGCTTTTGCTTTGGGCCTGTTCGAACTCTGGCTGGGAGATGGAGGCAGTCTCAAACAGGAATGGGCTTTTTGGGGTCTGGCCCATTGGGGCGCAGAAGAAGCAGTGCGCCAAATGGTACCGCGTTTAGAAAAATGGCCCGGAGAGCGCTCGGTGCAACGGGCTCTTTTGGGACTGGAACTGCTTTTGGCCATGGAAAAAGTCGAAAACGCCTGGCCCGAACTCCACAGGCTTTCACTAAAGACCCGCTATCCCAGTGTGCAAGACAAAGCCGCGCATTTAATGCGCAAACTGGCCCAAGAAAACCCCGATGGTTCAGAAGGGTTGGGAGATCGCCTCGTGCCCAACTTGGGATTGGACTTAAATAGCGGCAGGGATTTTGATTTGGGCGCAGGCCAGCATTTGCGATTGCAAATAGGGCCGGGAGGCGCTCTTGAATGGTTTGCAGGCCCAGGCAAAAAACAGCTCAAAATGCCCAACAAAGGCGACGCCAAAGCACTGAAAAACCTCAAACAGGCCCATAAAGATTTGGAAAAACAATTGACCTTTCAAAAGATGCGTTTGGAAAGAGCCCTGTATCAGGGGCGACGCTGGTCTCTGCATGCTTTTGAGCGCTATGTGCTCAATCACCCGTTGCTCAAACCGCTTGTGTTTGGCTTGGTTTGGGGCCTCTATCTAGAGGGGGAAGAACGTCCTCAATCCGTCGTTTGCCTCAATCAAGCGGGGGTTTTTGTCAATCTTCAGCGTCGGCCTGTTGACCTCACAGCGGGACAAACTATCGGACTGGTTCACCCTTTGGAGATTATGCCCACGCTTCAGAATTGGCGGGAACTTTGGGCCCAAGAATTGAGAGTTCAGCCCTTTGAACAATTGATGCGAGAGATATTTATTCCAAGTTTGGCCGAATTGCACAAAACACAATTGCCCGATCCGGGCAAAGTTGCTTCAGGCAAAGTTTTGGCTTTGATCAACCAAGCCGAATGGAAAGCCCCCAAAGATTCAGAAGGGTTACTTTGCAAAGAACTGGGGCGGGGACTGCTGGCAGAAATGACCCTTGAATACCACGTTTGGGCCCTGAAAGAATACCCCGAAGTGGAGGTTTTCCATGTGCTATTGCGCCGTTCTGAGAGTTACGGGGAAGTCCGCCTGGATGAAATTCACCCGATCGCCTACAGCGAATTGCGCAGAGATTTGGCGCGGCTGCTTTAAAACTCAGCGCTGAACAGGTGGCTATTTTAACTCTTTGGAATGGGGCTTGGGAAAACGCAAATACATGATCTCGGTGGCCGTCTCTTCCACAGCTTTGTGAGAGACGTCGACAATCGGGCAACCGAGTTCTTCGATGATGCGATCCGCGTAGTCCATTTCGACCTTGATCTGTTCAAAGTCGGCATAAGAGGAGTGGGCAGGCAGACCCAAACTCTGCAAGCGGGCTGTGCGGATATCGTGGAGGACTTCGGGTCGAATTCTGAGCCCAACACATTTGTCTTTGTGCTCAAACAATTCTTTGGGCGGGGCGACATTATACACCAAGGGATTATTGGCCACTTTCATGGCGTAATTCTGGGCCAAATACATACAGGTAGGCGTTTTTGACGTGCGCGACACCCCCACCAGAATAATATCCGCCTTTTCCATGCCTTTGGGGTCTTTGCCATCGTCGAGTTTGATCGCAAATTCGACCGCTTCAATCCGTTTAAAATACTCTTCGTCCAATTCGTGCATCATGCCGCGTTCATTGCGCGGCGGGGTAATCCCCAATTGTTTGCTGATGGTCTGAATCAGGGGATCGAGCAAATTGACAATCGGAATTTTAAACAGGGCGGCCTGCTGGTCGATATACTCCTTCAGGGCCGGAATCGAGAGGGTGTAAGCAATCATGCAGGGCCGGGACTGCTCCATGATTTTAATAATTTTGTCGATTTGCTCTTGGCGGGTGATCCGGGGCAGGGGCACATATTTGATCTCCTGAGCATGGCGAAACTGGCGAATGGCCGCCTTGGAGAGTGTCTCTGCCGTTTGACCTGTCGAGTCAGAAAGTGAATAAAGGGTGAGGATTTGATTGTCTTCAGACATCAGCCAATTCCTCGCGTCCCATAAACCAATTGATCGCAGGCTTGCGATTGGCACCGGCTTCGTCCACACGTTTGATCAAGGCTTGATGGGGGGCATGATTGACAAAATCCGGTTTTTCACGGGACTCTTGTTCAATTTGCTGCATGGCTTTGACAAAGCGATCGAGGGTGGCCCGATTTTCGGTCTCTGTGGGCTCAATCATCAGGGCCTCAGGCACAATCAACGGGAAATAGACCGTCGGGGGATGAATGCCGAAGTCAATCAGGCGTTTGGCCACAGAAAGGGCATTTACACCTACTTCTTTTTTGAGGTTTTGGGCAGAGAGCACAAATTCGTGCATGCAGGGCCGGTCGCCCCCATGGGGCAATTCAAATATTTGGCTCAGGGAATGCCGCACATAATTGGCGTTGAGCACGGCATCCACACTGGCCTGTTTGAGCCCAACGGGGCCCATGGCCCGAATATATGTCCAGGCCCTCACCAAGACGCCAAAATTGCCAAAGAAACTGCGTACCCTGCCGATTGAATTCGGCAAGTCTGTATTGAGGCCATAACTTTGGTCTGCGTTCTGCACCACCACCGGGCAGGGCAAAAAGGGCCTGAGAATATCTCTGACCAAAACAGGACCCGCACCAGGGCCGCCTCCACCGTGGGGAGTGGAAAAGGTTTTGTGTAAATTGAGATGAACCACGTCAAAGCCCATATCTCCAGGCCGGGCCATGCCCATAATCGCATTGAGATTGGCCCCATCGTAATAAATCAGGGCCCCGGCAGCGTGAACAGATTCGGAAATGCTCAGGATATTTTCTTCAAAAATCCCCAAAGTATTGGGGTTGGTCATCATCAATGCGGCAATTTGCGGCCCTTTGCTGGCCAGCAATTCTGTGAGATGGTCCATGTCCACTTGGCCTGAGTCGTTCGAGCGCAAGGTGACAACTTGAAATCCACACATGGCGGCAGAAGAGGGATTGGTTCCGTGGGCATTGTCTGGCACGAGCACCAAATTGCGCTCGGTATTGCCGTGAAAGCGGTGGTAAGCGCGGATCATCAACATGCCAGTCATTTCACCGTGGGCCCCAGCCGCTGGCTGCAAACTGCAACCGGGCAGCCCGACGATCTCACTCAGGTAGGTTTGAAGTTCAAACAATATTTGCAAACTGCCCTGAATTTGCGCCTGGGGTTGATAGGGATGGGTATTGGCAAAACCCGGCATCCGCGCGGCACTCTCATTGACCTTGGGATTGTATTTCATCGTACAAGATCCCAGGGGGTAAAAATCCACGTCTATGGCGTGATTTTTGTGGGAAAGTGTTATAAAATGGCGCATGACATCCAATTCGGTCACTTCGGGTAGACCTGCTGGTTTTTTGCGCAAAAGCCCTGGGGGGATCAAATTCTCTGTTTGCAATTCGGGCAGGGGATCTGAAGGCAAAGTCACCCCCCGGTGTCCGGGTTGACTGCGCTCAAAGATCAAGGTGGTTTCGTATCTACTCATGGGTTAAACTGTTTCTCCGCGGGCATCTGTGGTGTAACTCAGGTGTTACTCAGAATACCATGGGATAGAGATCAGGGGTAATGAGGATTTAATTTGACAAGCCTCCCCCCCAGCTGATATTTTAATATTAAACCATCTTGCTGACCATCTTGCTGAAAGACCATTAAATAGCCCAAAATGCCCACCCATTATAGCGGCCCCCCGAACGAGATTCAGGCCCTGAATGCCTTTATCAACCTGATTCGCGCAGCAGATTCGATCTCAGCCAAGATCAATACTTCGCTCTCGGACCATGGTTTGACTGAAACCCAATTCGGGGTCTTGGAGTCGCTCTTTCACCTTGGCTCCCTCTGCCAAAAAGCGCTCGCAGAAAAATTACTCAAAAGCAGTGGCAATATTACAATGGTGATCGACAACCTCGAAAAACAAGAATTGGTATTGCGTCAACGGGACAGCCGCGACCGGCGCTTTATTACCATTCATCTTACGCCCAAAGGCCAAAATCTGATGGAAACCATTTTCCCATCCCATGTCAGTCGGATTACAACCTTGATGAACGTGCTCGATTCACAAGAACAAGAAGAGCTGCGCCAATTGTGTCGCAAGCTGGGCAAACACGCCCAGGAACTCTGTTCTGAAACCCTGCGTTAAACAGCTCAAGCTGCTTTTTTTACACGGTTTTGCCGGTTCGGGTCAAGACTGGGAATTTTATCTGCAGGCCCTGAGCAAAAATTATTGCTGTGAAGCCCCTGATTTACCTGGCCATGGCAATAACCGCTCGGCCATTCTGTCTTTTGAGCAGACAGCTCAAGGTCTCAAGGAAAAAATCAGGGCTGAACAAACGACGGCCTGGGTTGTGACCGGCTATTCGCTGGGCGGTAGATTGGCTTTGAGCTTGGCCTTGGACCCAGACCTAAACGGACAGATCTGCGCTTTGGTGCTGATTTCGAGTTCCCCTGGCCTCAAAACTGAGGACGAAAGAAGCCCCCGTCAAGCCTGGGAAAAACACTGGGCCCAGCGCTTTGGCACTGAGCCCTTGGAAAACACCTTTGCAGACTGGTATGCCCAACCGCTCTTTGGCAGACTCACCGATTTGCCACAGTACCTTGATCTGCAGCAGCGGCGAGAAAAAAATTCAGGTAAGGCCTTGGCCCAGAGCATGCTTGCGCTTGGCAGTGGCGCACAGCCTTTGCTCTGGTCACAATTGCCAAGTTTAAACCTGCCCTGCCTGTGTCTCTGTGGTGCAGAAGACAGCCGTTATGTTGACCTCAATCTCGAAATGGCGGGCCTCTTGCCCCAGGTGGAGGTTATCGTTCTGCCCGATGTGGCCCATGCCCTGCACCTGGAAGCCCCCCAAAGTACACTCGCTGCCCTGCTGACTTTTTTGGAAAATCATCGGGGCCTGTTAAAATAGGCGCAGATCGGGTATATTCTTTCAAGAAGCAAATGAGAGGCGAACGAGACAGTGGGATCTGATTTATCTGCCCGGCCCAGTACCCTGCCCCCCCCAAAAAAATCAGCACGCAAGTCACTGCCTGCGGTGATAGACAGTGCCAATCGTGCCATTGCCTTGGGGGCTCCGCCTGCCCAAGCCCCTTTGGGAGCCAGACATTTGGCCCGTTTTCATTTGCGCCAGGCCGAAGCTTGGCTCAAAGAAGGCAAGACCAGTGAAAGTCTAAAAGACCTCAAGGAGTGTTTGGCCCATGCCCGCAGCGAAGGCCAGACCTTTGTTCAAGAACTCAACGAAAATCTGATCCCTTTGTTTTTGGCCATTGGCCATTTGGAAAACCGGGAAAGCCGCTTTAAATCGGCCCTGGATGCCTATGATCGGGCCTATGAATTGGCCATTTCAGCGACGCCCGTTCACCCGCTTTGGCTTGCCCAGGTCTGTCTCAATCGTGGCTTGCTCTATCAACGTATCGAAAAACCCGAAAAGGGCCTTGAAGATTTTAATCAGGCTGTGCACTGCTTGCTTTCACTGCAAGAATCCAGCCCTGAACAAATCAGTCTTTTGGCTCAGGTCTACCGCAACCGGGGTGAATTACAAGAAAGCCTGCAATTAACCGAAGCTGCGTTAGCTGACTTTACCCAGGCGATCGTCTCCCAAAACAGCTTTGCCCAGCCCCCAGATATGCAGGAATTGGCTGAATCCTCACGCAAATTGGGGCTTTTACACCAACACCAAGGCCTGTCATCTCAGGCTGTGGAATTGTTCAGTCAGAGCATTGAGAGCTATCTTAGCCTTTTGGGCAAAGGCCGCCAAGAAACCCGCCAAAATTTGGTCTCTACGCTCCTCAACCGCTCCCATGCCTTTCAGGAGCTAGAAATGTACCAGGCGGCGATCAGCGACTGTGATTTGGCCTTAAATTTGGTGGAAGAAGGCCCCTACCCACAGCGAGAGGCGCTTTTGATTCAGGCCCGATTGGCCACTGCCCGTGGACTGCTCTATTGGAAATCCCAAGACGAGGCCCTGGCCCGCGTGGACTTTTTGGCTGCCCTGTATTTTTATTCAGCCCTCAAAGCCAAAGCCGACTTGGCCTTTGAATTGGAACAGGTCAGGCTGCATCTCAATTTGGCCCGACTTTGGCAAGAAACAGATCTTGAAAGGGCATTGGGGCATTATTTACAGGTCATACAAGGCCTTCAGTCTCACTCGCTCGCTTCAGAGGCCGCCCTTTTGGCTCAGGCTTACCAAGAACGCGGAAATTTGCTGCGGGAAACAGACCAGGCTGAGGCCGCTTGGCAGGATTACCAAGCTGCACTCAAACAATTTAAACAGCTCTCACCAGCCAAGCGTTTGCCTGTCATTGCCAGCATGGCTCAGACGGCCTTACAATTGGGTTTGCTGGCCTCTGAAAAAGGCCAAGCCCAAGAGGCTCACGGGTATTTTGACAAAGCGATTCAATGGCTTGGCCCTGTCAAACCTCAAAACACAGTTGAACCCAGCCATATTTGGGTACAAAGCCATTATTTCAGAGCCTTTTGCCGCGTCTTGGATCTCGACCAGCCCAGCCAGGCTTTGGCAGATTTTGAAGTGATTGAAGCCGTTTGCCCCGGTTATGTCAGCTACGATCTGGCCTGTCTCAATGCCCGTTTGGGTCACTTTGAAAAGGCCTTGGACTATCTGAGATTGCATTTAAATTCAGAGTACCGGCTCGAAACCTCGGAAATTAAAGCCGATCCCGACTTAAAACCCTTGATGGCACTCAAAGGCTGGAAAGCCCTGTTTAAAAAGTCTTAAGGCTGCTTCTCTGGCGGCAAAGCCTGAACAAAGGTGCGAATATTGGCAAAGATCTCTTGGCGCAATTGGGCATTTTCCCAAAAGAGGTCATGGCTGGCGCCGCGCACCATTTGCATCTGGGCTTTGGGGAATTTGCGTTTGAGAAAGGGCAGGTTATACTTCCAATCCACAACTTCATCGCGGTCGCCCTGTAAAATCAGGGTGGGCAATTGGGAGGGGGGCAGGCCTTCGACCACCTGTTCATTCCATTCGATCAGGGCCCTGACCCAATTGACGGGTGTATTGAAGTATTGCAGGGGATCGCGCTGCACAAATTCCATAAATTCGGGATCAGAAGTCGTGCTGCGCACAATCCGGGGCAGGTCTGACAGAAAGACCCGCCCGACGGTAAAACCTGCCAATGAGAGTTCCCAGAGATGCGAGCGCACCAAAGGTGCAGCCAAAACCACCGCTTGAAACGGATGTTGGGGGGTACGCAAAAGGTAGGACCAAATGCCCGCTGCACCTGTGCTGTGGCCGACGGCCAAGAGAGGGTGGGGCACCTGGTTTTGAGCAAATTCGGTCACAGCTTGAAAGGTATCTGTATAATCACTGAAATGTGAGATATCTGCCTGTTTGCCAGTAGACAAGCCATGTCCGGGCAAATCTATCGTAATCACCGCATACCCCAAGTCTAAAAAGGCCTTGACCGCATAATGTTGGATACCCGCGTGAACAAAGTAGCCATGGGTCAAGAAGACCGTTCCCTGCGGGTGCTCTGGGCGAAAATACTGAACAAAAATCTGCTCTTTGAAGCTGCCTTTGTGAACCTCCAGGTACCCCGCTTGCTGGGCATATTGGGCAGGCAAATGGTAATAGGCCAAATAGCGCAAATACGCTGGGGAATAAAAACTGCCCTGCAAACTCAGTGGGGGCAGGATTTTGCGCAGGGCTGCCAAATCTGCGGCGATTTCTCCTGCTTGGGCACGAAAAGGCAGAGTCAGGGTCAAACCTGTTGTCAGGGCTGCAGCCCATAGTCCCAGCAGTTTTTTTAAGCGCCCTTTTGCTTGCAATTTCTTGCCTTCTTTTTGGGACTTGTCCGCAGATTCAGAAATGAGGTTCATGTGGGGGGCAAAACAGCCAAGCGCTGTTCCATCTCCTTCAGGGGCATCAAATCGCCTTTTTGGCTGGCAGCCACCACCCCTTGGCGGTAAGTGGCGCTGGCCTCTGCAACGTGCGAGAGACCTTCATAGGCCTTGCCCAATTGCAGCCAGGCCACGGAATACAGTGGTTCAATTTGGGTCGCCTTGAGCAGATAGGGCAGGGCCTCAGCAAATGCCGATTGATCGACCAGCGATTTGCCCAGCCCATAATTGGCGACCAGATCGTCGGGGTCTTCGGTTTCCAGCACCTCGCGAAACATCGCCATCATTTCAGCGCGGGCCGCGGCCTGTTGGGCCTGAGCCTGAGCTTGGGCCTGCAAGACAGCCTGAGATTTGATTTGCATCGCCATGTTAATGCGGGTGGCTTCGGCCATGTGCATTTCGGCTTTTTCGCGCTCACCCAAAAGCATGTGAAAGCGCGAGAGGTTGGTGTGGGCCATCGGCGCTTCTGGGGAGACTTGCAGCAATTGCTCCATCACTGAGATCGCCTCCGAATGCCGCCCCAGACGCGAGAGAATCACACCATAGGACTCATAGGCATCTATCAGGCTCGGATCAAGCAGCAGAGCCTCTTCGAGCAGGGGCAAGGTATGGCTTTCCTGGGTACCTGCAAAGATTTCCAGGGCCATTTCCAATTTATGGCGGGCCCAATCACTTGAACTGGGCAAGGGCACAAAGGGCAGAGGAGTGACCACCCCATGATAAGACACGCTCTCCGATTCCCAGGCGATTTCTTGACCGGGAATACGCCATTGTTTGCTGAGATAAACCAATGCCACGTTTTTCTGGAGCCCCGGTGAAAATCCTGACCGGGTGATGACTCCCGCTTTTTTGCCATTGAGGTGTATTTCACTGCCCGGAGCAGGCAATGAAAGACTTTCAGACGAGCCAGGTGTGCCCTCCAGAACCACACCAATCAAAGCACGTGGAATCACACCATAGGTTTTGATCCGGGCAATGACCTCTTGGCCGAGATAACAGCCCTTGTCATAACTCACAGCGACATGCTCCAGGCCTGTTTCCGGCAAGAGCGTTTGGGTCGTGAGTTCTGAGCCAAAACGTGGAATACCCGCCTCAAGTGTGAGACTGTTCCAGAGTTCGGGCATGATCTGAATCAGCTTTTGCTCTGCGGATGCGTCCAAGAGCCTGTTGTGCAGGTTTTCGGCTGGGCCTGCAGGCAGAGCCAAGACATACCCCAGATCCCCAGTGAGTGCCGCCTGAAAGAGCCAACCGCCCTGTGAGAGACTTTGGACTTGGGCCAGAGGGGCCTTGAGTTCGGATTGCCAGCGGGCCAACCAGAGCCGAGAGGCAGGTCCAGCCAGCAAATACAGCGAGAGATCGTTGGCAGCATTCAGGCTGAGATCTTCGACAAAGTGAAAGCTCTCTAAATGGGCGAAGAGCCTTTCTGCCTGTGCTTTTTCGACCAGAATCAATACTTGATCGGCTGTGCGATAGAGCCAAAATTCGGCCTGCAAATGGCCTTTGCGGTCGGTTAAGGCACTGCGCTGTGCCTCTCCTGGTTTTAAAGCCATCACATCACTGGTCAATTGGGTCTGCAAATAGCTGGTGGCATCGGGACCGCTGACCTGCAGTAATTGCCAATCATCGAGTTGAGCCCAACCACCCGATTGGCGGGTTAATTGATGTTCTTCAGCAAGTGAAAGCGCGGTTATGACACTCACGGGATTACCCTGTCTTTTTTT
>CAZRFI010000062.1:0-3331 GCA_964598905.1 uncultured Candidatus Sericytochromatia bacterium
GGGTTCACAAGCTTAGACAGCTAAAACGCTAGCCGCCACAGCCAGGCAGGGGACGCAGTGTCATGGTGAGATCGGGAGCATAATTAACGACTCCCGGACGGACATTTAATAATGTCGCGGCATTGGGCACAAAACAATCAGCCAAGACCTGATCTGTGTCTGTGAGCAAACCCGCCACAATCATGACACGAGAACCTGTGGACACATTTTTAAGATAAAAATTATTGTCTGTAAGCCGGGTGGAACGATCTGATGATACCAACGCATCGCGGGTTTCGCGCAAGAGATCGGGGGTGCGCTCCAAGCCACCGATGTCATTTTTATTGACAATGGCCAAGGCATCAGGGATATCAATATAAGCAATTTTTATATTGTTGAAATTAATTTTATTGGAAACATCGACCCCTTTTTCATCAATCACCTTTAACCGGCCCTTGACATCTCCAACGCCAAACACTGGGCGTGCTCTAAACAGAATGATCAGATCGGTAGAAATAGTGTCTTTGGGGGGAACAAAGACACTGATGCTTTTTTGGGTCTGCATGCCAGTCATCGAAATGGTGATATTTTGTTTGCCCCCAGGCACATTATTCAAAACCACACTCTGAACAATATTGGGCCCGATCACTGCATCAGGAAAAACCTTGACTTCCCCTGCGGCATCCGTCCCTTTGAGGCTCAATTCTGGCGCAAAAGGATACTGAACTCTTTCTGAAATTTCAGTGCCTTCCACATTGATCAAGGTGTCCAAAGAACCACCTTTCCCATCGGTTTTTAAAACACCCAAACCATTGTGGTAGACATTTTCTAGGGTGGTGTCACCATTTAAGTCATATTGGCGGCAATTAAAACCAATGACGCATCCCACCGGCCCAATCACGGGGTTGCTATCGGGCTCATTAAAGCTGGGAGCGTCTTCTACCCGAAAATTGACTTGAACACTGCCCACGGGTCTCAAAAATACATTTTGAGTGACCGCATCGGGTTTTCCATTGGTGATATTGGCGGGAGAAATTTGAATGGTTGAACCCGTATAGCCATCAATTGCTTCGGCCTCGAGCGTGAACGGTCCCACAGGAGCACCATTTAATGTGTACTCACCTTTTATGTTTGTGATTGAGGAAACACTGGTGCCAGCAACTTTCATGCGTACTTTGGAAAGAAAAACATTGGAATTTGTGCTGTCTTGGACAATTCCTTTGACGGTACGCACATTATTTGTGTCAATTGTGACAATTTGTTTCTTTTGGAATTCAGCGACAGCCACACTAAACGGCGGAACTGACTGACTTGTGATGACTTCAAGCTCTTCACCCACCACATCGAGGAGAAAACGCCCTGCGGCATCCGTGGTGGTGGTGCGAAAGGTGAATTCTTTGTCTCTGACCGTAATATTGCCCAAAGGCGATTGGTCGGGGCCGAGTAAAATCCCGGTCACTGATTTGGTCTGTTGTTTGGGCGAATCTGTGACCATGCGAACCGCACTTAAATTAACCACCCGTCCTGGAAAAAGTTTAATTGAACGGGTGAAATCCGCACGCTGGATCCGAATCGATACTTCTTCACCACTGATTTTATTTTCTGGGGCAACTTTTAAGTTGCGCAAGAAAAAGCGCCCAAACTCATCTGTCTGAACCGAGGTCAAGACTTTGTTTTCATTGTTTAAAACCTCCACGGCAATGGGCTCTTTGGGTGGAACCAAACGACCATCTGTGGCTGTACCAATATAGACAACACCGGTAAGTGAGCCCTCTGTATCTGATGTAACAGATTGAGCTGTGGTTCCTGCGGTAGTGATGCCCGTTTGTGCTGTTTGACAGGCTGCCAATGGAAGAGTCATTGCAATTATGAATCCCACCAGACTTTGAGAGGACAGGTGTTGCAGGCGTTTCATTCGTTTCTCTTGTTTCCTTCCGGGCGGTTTGAAAATTAGGGGAAATTTAACTGCGGTGACGCAGTTGGTACAGGACTTGCTCCTGGACTGGCGGTCGGTGCGGGGACTGGAATTTCACTGTTTTCACTAAAAGCCAATGACTCAAATTTAAGTGAAAAATCTGCATTTAAGGTGTGCTCATAGCCATTGGTATCTTTGCCAAAAATCTTAAGCTTGGCGGTTCCATCACTCACGCGGGGAGCCCGATTTCCAGGGTAAACGACACCGCGAAGATCCGTGTCAATACTTAAAACATTAAACTGGATATCCACAGACAGCGCATTGGCGAGCATGGATTTGTTGAGGGGGTATTCTTTCACAGGCAAGACCGTGCCATCGGCCAAACGGTATTCAATTTGAAATTTATAAAAATTGACCCGTGGCAACAGCGGTTTGTTTTCCAACGTAACGACAGGCTCTGTGTAGGTATAGAGAATGGCGGGAACCCCATCTACTTGGCTAATAGACTGGCGAATGCCGATCAATGAACCGGTCTGACCTGCTGCTGCTCCTCCTGCTTTGACTTCCGCTATAGACAGTTCTGCAGCTGGAACAAAGGGATTATTGATGCTACTACAAGCAACCCCTGCACCCAACAGTAAGGCGGAGAGAACCAGGATTGGGAGTGATGTTTTTATCTTCAAAGTCCAGTTACTTCCTGCTGTAAAGGTTCTTAAAATATCTTAACACTATTTGCTCGACTATTTGCTGGGAAATTGAAAAATAGAGTTTCCCGCTTATGATAGTCAATTTATTATATTCAGGCTCCCCTGTAAAGAGTCAAGTTTTTTGATCACACCTGGACTTGGATCCTCCTGACTCTTTTCGGGTCTCAGGCAGTTGAGACCCTGTGATATACTGGATTACCTCTGTTTAAAAGGTTTTTAAGCTATTTTAATTTATCCGAAGATGCCAAGGCATTCAGCCCCGGTCAATCATCTGTGTGCGATCCTGATTGGTTGCTATTGGTATATCTAAACGAGACAAACGTTTCATCACATATTTTTGAAGGAGAGCCTGAGTTATGCAATTTTTTATAGACACAGCCAATATCGATGAAATCCGAGAGGCTGCAAGTTGGGGAACCGTTGCCGGGGTTACAACCAATCCTTCCTTGGTGGCCAAAGAGAGCCGTCCTCACCGTGAGATTATTGAAGAGATCAGTGCTTTGATTGATGGGCCTATCAGTGTCGAAACCCTCAGTTTGGACAGTTTGGGTATGCTCAAAGAGGCCCATGAATTTGCTACTTGGTCGCCCAATGTGGTGATCAAATGCCCGATGACGATTGAAGGGCTCAAGGCCACCAAACAATTGTCAGCAGAAGGTATTAAAACCAATGTTACCTTGATCTTTACCGCCAATCAGGCCCTTTTGGCTGCGTTGGCTGGCGCGACTTA
>CAZRFI010000062.1:3431-18839 GCA_964598905.1 uncultured Candidatus Sericytochromatia bacterium
GTCAATCAAGTGCTTGTGGCGATGTATGATTTGCGCCATGGGCTTGAAAAATATGCGCTGCAAAACAACGGTGAGTACCCACATGCCAATAATATCAATGAATTGCAGTCGATTTTAAAAAGTTATCTGCCTGAAACCTTTGCCGTTGAGGCTGTTTATCTTGAGAAAATTCGCTCTCAAAAGCGGGGTTACATCATGATTGCCAATGTCAAAGGCCAAGAAATCGTTGTCAGCAACCTGCTCTAAGCGGATTTCGGTTTTAAGATGCTCTGTTTCTACTTGTGTCTGAGAACGTGACGGTGTAAGATGGATGACGTGCCATTTGTAGTGAACCTTGATGTTTTGATAGAGACGTTTTAACCTTGTTGTTTTCAATGAAGGTACTTCATTGCGGGTATTTTAAGAGAAACGTTTCAAAGAGAAACGATTGATGTTTTAAATATTGGCGTTCTGAATTCCCGTTTGCGCTCTGTTTATTAAGACAATATCAAAGTTCGCTAAGGTGTTGTTAGGTGCAGATAAAACTGCAAATGGGTGGAGCACATGCCGATGTAGCTCAACGGTAGAGCAACGGTTTTGTAAACCGTAGGTTGTAGGTTCGATTCCTATCATCGGCATCAGCCCCCACATATCCGGGAGGATGGCCGAGTGGTTAAAGGCGGCAGACTGTAAATCTGCTCACGTAAGTGTACGCTGGTTCGAACCCAGCTCCTCCCACTTTCGCCCAGATAGCTCAGTTGGTAGAGCACATCCTTGGTAAGGATGAGGTCACGGGTTCGAGTCCCGTTCTGGGCTTTTTTTAAGCCAACCCAACAAATCAGGCATCATTGAACAGCAGCCATTGAAGCAAGGATACGCAACAGAATGACGCTCCGATTCGCAGATAAGCTCGTCTTTGGGTTGCTTTTTGCTGCAGGCTTTCTGCTTCTGGCCAGCTTGGTTTTGTTTAACTTTGGTTCTGTTCTGGCCTTTTATCTTCTCAGTTCCACCATGGTTGTCTCTGCTGCAGGCGTTGTGCTTGTGCGGGACGTGATTCGCAGTGCTTTTTTATTGGCACTGTCTTTTCTGTGTATGGGGGGGCTATATGTCACGCTTCATGCTGATTTTCTGGCTGCTGCTCAAATTTTGATTTATGCCGGTGCTGTTTCTATCCTGTTTGTATTTGGGATTATGTTGACCCGCAAAGGTGGCAAGGGCTTTCCTGAGTATTCGGTGGATTTTAAGTTTTTTGCCTTTATCTTTGTCTTTCTGGGTGTGCTTGTTTTGTTAGGACAGGCGATTTTTAGAGGGCAATGGCGCATTGAGGGTTCGACAACTCCTGCGGATATTAACACGGTGGCCCGCATTGGAGAGTTGTTTTTTAGTCAATACATCATTCCCTTTGAAATTGCCTCAGTGATTTTGCTGATGGCGCTGATTGGGGCTGTTGTGATCGCCAAAAAAGATGGGGTGTCTGAGGAGTCTAAATATGGCGGGTAAATTTCTCACCATTGGCTTAGAACATTATCTGGTGGCCAGTGCCCTTTTGTTTGCGATTGGCCTGTTTGGTTTGATTACTTCCCGCAATTTGATTAAGGTTTTGATGTCGATCGAGTTTATTCTCAATGCCGCAAATCTCAATTTTGTTGCTTTTTCCCATTATGTAACTCCCCACGAATTAACAGGACAGGTCTTTGCGATTTTTGTCATGACCATTGCCGCTGCAGAAGCGGGGGTTGCTTTGGCGATTGCCCTTTCGATTTACAAACATTTCCGGACTGTGGATTTAGATAAAATCCATTTAATGAAGTGGTAGCCCAATCATGAATATGCCTTTTTTAACCCACAACGCCTGGCTGCCGGCTTTTCTCCCCTTGCTTGCAGGAACACTGATTTTTATCTTTGCGGCTTTTCAACGGCAGAACAAAGCTCTGGCCATGGGGCTTTCTCTGACGGGCACAGCTTTGGCTTTGCTGGCTTCACTTGGACTTTTATTCAGCCGTATGACCCAACCCGAGATATTGCTGCACGGCAAATTTCGCTGGTTGACCACAGGCGCTTTTGATTTGAATCTCAGCTGGTCGGTCGACAATCTCAGTGCAATGATGCTGGTTGTTGTCACTTTTGTCAGCCTTTTGGTGCAGATTTATTCTGCCGAGTACATGGCCCATGAAGAGGGCGTGCCCCGCTATTATGGGGCGCTTTCGCTGTTTACCTGTTCGATGTTGCTCTTGGTTTTGGCCGACAATCTGCTCGTGCTCTATATGGGCTGGGAATTGGTAGGGATTTGCTCCTATCTGCTGATTGGCTTTTTCACCTTTAAACCTGAAGCCGCGGCTGCTGCTAAAAAAGCCTTTATCGTGAACCGGATTGGGGATTTTGGTTTTCTCTTGGGAATTTTGATTCTCTTTTACATGACTCAGAGTTTGGAGTTTCATGCCGTCACCGAAGCGGTTGCCGCAGGCAAATTGCCGGGTATCTTGCTGGCTGTGGCCTGTCTCTTGCTCTTTTGCGGGCCCATTGGCAAATCTGCGCAGTTTCCGCTGCATGTCTGGTTGCCCGATGCCATGGAAGGCCCCACGCCTGTTAGCGCTTTGATTCATGCAGCCACGATGGTGGCGGCGGGTGTCTATATGGTGGCCAAACTCATGCCGCTCTTTGCTCAGGCCACCAGCCCGCTCTTTGGCTCTTTCCTGGTTTTGGATGCCATTGCTTGGATTGGTGGGATTACCGCCATTCTGGCTGCCGCTATTGCCGTCACCCAAAACGATATCAAACGGGTCTTGGCCTATTCCACTGTCAGCCAATTGGGTTTTATGATGATGGCCTTGGGCATGTACCAACCCGTGATGGAAGCCGGTCATTTACATGGCGTCATTCCCTTGGGATATACCGCTGGTCTTTTTCACCTGCTCACTCACGCCTTTTTTAAGGCGATGCTCTTCCTCTGTTCTGGCAGTGTGATTCATGCCGTTCACAGCAACGATATGCGTGAAATGGGCGGCTTGCGCAAATTCATGCCCATTACTGCACTGACCTGTCTGATTGGCACAGCCTCTATTTCGGGCTTTCCTTTTCTGACGGCGGGTTTTTGGAGCAAAGACGAAATTCTGCTCTCAATGTGGGAGGCGCATTCTCCCCTTTTCTGGTTGGCTGCCATTGCTGCAACTTTGACCTCTTTTTATATGTCCCGGCTCTATTTTATGACCTTCGAAGGAGCCTACCGCGGTCACCATGAAGCGCCAAGCATCCACGACCCTGGTTGGCTGATGAAAGGCCCTTTGCTGATTCTGGCAATTCCCTCTGTGATTGCTGGCTTTATTGGCACGCCCTGGACGCCACCGGCCTTACATATTCACGGCTTTTTACACTTTTCTGGCCATGCCGCAGAAAAAAGCCATGAAGCTGTCGCTGTGGCTGGATTGAATCCCGTTGTTGTTGGTGTTTCTTTGACCGTTTTCTTGCTTGGCCTGGGTTTTGCTTGGGCCATGTACAGTGCTCAGCCCAAAATCAAACCCGAGAGTCTGGCACAGCGTTTTCAACCCCTCTATCAAGCCTCGCTCAACCGCTTCTATTTTGATGAGGCCTATTTGTTGTTTGTGCGTTTGGGTGTGATGGGGGTTGCCCGAATCAGTTATTTTATTGATAAATACCTGATCGACGGACTCTTGGTCAATGGCGTGGGCCTGTTTACGATTGGCAGCAGCGAAACGCTCAAATACAGCCAATCAGGCCGTGTTGCTTATTATGCCCTGGCTGTTGTGGGCGTTTTGGTTGTGCTGGTTCTGGCCTTTATCTGGCTGGGGCTTGGAAAGGTAGGAGTTTGATGCCCACCAATACATTTCTTTTAACGGCAATTCTCTTTCTTCCGCTTGTAGGGGCTTTGAGCCTCTTTCTCTTCTCTGATAAGGGCCGAGACCATTTTTATCATAAAATTGCCGCATTTTGGACAGGCTTGACCCTTGTTTTGTCTCTGTTTGCTCTGAGTCAATACCGCAATCTGCCCCTGAGTAATGCTCAGGATTTGGGCTTTCAATTGGTGGATCGCCTGCCTTGGATTCCTGCGATGCAGATTCAATACCAAGTTGGGGTAGATGGTTTAAGTCTGCCCATGGTCTTGCTGACTACCTTGATCCTCTTTGTAGCCGTTTTCGCCTCTTGGGGAATTGTTGAGCGCTCGCGCACCTATTTCTTTATGCTGCTGATCATGGAAACCGCTGTTTTGGGGGTTTTCACCTCACTGGATATGTTCCAATTCTTTGTCATGTGGGAATTGGAACTGATTCCGATGTATTTCCTGATCGGGATTTGGGGCGGGCCTCGCCGCAATTATGCTGCGCTGAAGTTTATTTTATATACGGCTTTGGCCAGCGCTTTTATGTTTGTTGCCTTTTTGAGTATCTTTTTCTTCTCTCAACCCCAGACTTTTGACATGATTGTGCTTTTAAAGAACCACAATTCGCTTTTGGCCAGCTTGGCCCCGCCTTTCCAGATGATGATTCTGGTCGGGCTCTTGCTCTGTTTCTGTGTCAAATTGCCAATGGTGCCTTTGCATACCTGGCTACCAGATGCTCACGTTGAAGCGCCCACAGCAATCAGCGTGGTTTTGGCGGGTGTTTTACTCAAAATGGGGGCCTATGGCATTATCCGTTTTGGCTTTGGTTTTTTCCCCGATTTGATCAAAGAATTGGCGGTCTTTATGGCGGCCTTGGGTATGATCAACATTCTCTACGGTGCCCTGTTGGCGCTGGCCCAAACCGATATGAAACGGGTGATTGCCTATTCCAGTGTCAGCCATATGGGCTTTGTACTGCTGGGTCTTTCCGCCATGAACCCGATGGGTTTAAATGGGGCCGTGATGCAAATGTTTACCCACGGCACGATCACGGCTCTTTTGTTCATCTTTGTTGGGATTGTCTATGACCGTACCCATACCCGTGTGATTGCTGATTTGGGCGGCTTAAGTGCGCGTATGCCGATTGCTTCAGCCTTCTTTGTGATTGCAGCACTGGCCTCTGTCGGTGCGCCTGGCATGAGTGGTTTTGTGAGTGAGTTCTTGGTTTTTGCTGGGGCTTATGGCAACGCGTTAAAGGGGCTTCCCCATTTTGCGATTCAGTTATTTACCGTGGCAGCCGCTTTGGGTATTATTCTGGGTGCGGGTTATACCCTCTGGTTGACGCAACGGGTCTTTTTCGGTCCGCTACCTGAGCGCTGGCAAGGGTTGGGTGATTTAAACCGGGTTGAATTGTTCAACGTGGTGATTTTGACGCTTTTGGTCTTTGTTCTGGGCTTTTTCCCAGCGCTGATCGTGGATTATATTAACCCTGCCTCTGAGCAGTTGGTATCCTTTTTGCCGAAATAGGAGTTCTAAAGTGGATTTTACTGCCATCTTACCTGAGATTTTGGTCTGCCTGACGGCCCTGCTTGTCATTGGGGCAGACCTCTTTGGCTACCGTGATGAGAGCCGAAGACGGGGACTGATGGCCTTTATTGCTGCTGCAGGTTTAAGCCTGTCTTTGGGCTTTTTAATTGGCAGTTATGCCGGTGGCTATGTGGCGGTTGAGCGCTTCTTTGGGTCATTTATTCCCGACCACATGACGCTCTTTTTCCGCTTTGCCCTCTTGATCTCAGCCCTCTTGACCGTGATGCTTTCTGTGCAATATGTTCACGACAAAATTCGCCATGCGGGTGAGTTTTATGCTCTGATTTGTCTGGCCACTTTGGGAGCGATGTTTTTATCCGCCGCTACTGAGATGCTGACGCTCTATCTCTCGCTTGAACTTTTGAGTATCTCTTCGTTTGTACTTGTGGCTTTGCGCAAAGACAAAGCCCGCTCTGCTGAGGCGTCACTCAAATATTTGATCTTTGGTGCCCTGTCTTCGGGACTTCTGCTCTATGGCCTCTCGCTGATCTTCGGAATGACGGGCAGTATTCAGTACGTTCAGGTTAACGCTTTTCTGACTCAAAATGCCCAGACCCTGGCCACCAAAGAGGGATTCTTGGCTCTGCAGCCACTTTTGGCGATGTTTTTGGTCTTGGCTGGATTGAGTTATAAAATTGCAGCAGTGCCTTTTCACATGTGGGCGCCGGATGTTTACGAAGGCGCACCTTTGCCTGTGACCGCATTTTTATCTGTCAGCTCGAAACTGGCAGGCTTTGCCGCTTTGATTCGGATGGTTGAAATGCTGAATACCCCCAGTTTGAGTCCTGTATGGGCAAATCTGTTGATCATTTTGGCTGTTTTATCAATGACACTCGGCAATATCTTGGCGATTGCGCAACGGGATATCAAACGCATGTTCGCCTATTCGAGCATTGCTCAGGCTGGTTATTTGCTGCTGGGGGTGGTGGCTCTTTCGAATACCGCAGCACGGGATCGTGGCCTGGGGGGGATTTTCCTCTATCTGTTGGTGTATGTTTTTATGAATCTCGGGGCCTTTGCAGCAATTACCCATCTCTCCAGACAGGTACAAAGCACCGAAATTATTCATTTTTCTGGTTTGGGAACCCGTGCTCCTTGGTTTGCATTTGTGCTGAGTTGCTGTTTGATCTCGCTCACAGGATTGCCGCCTTTTGCTGGTTTTACAGGCAAATTTTACCTCTTTGGGGCCGTCACCCAAATGGGCACTGGTTATCTTTGGTTGGTCTTTGTGGGGGTTGTAAATAGCGTTGTATCGCTTTATTATTACAGTAAAATTATTCGTGTGTTGTATTTCGGACAAAGTCAGCCGGAGTTAGAAATGCAAAAGCCTCACCCAGCGATGGTTTTGGCCAGTGTATTGGGCTTTGCGGGGATTTTGGGGCTTTTCCTCTTCCCCTCTCCGGTACTGAATTTTGTTGCGACCATTCACAGCTTGTTATAATCTTACAATCACAAAAAAGGTGGGGTTCCATGGCTAAGCAAAAGAAGAGTGCTTTATGTCCGATTATGAGTTTCCGTACCTCTTTTTCTAAAGACGCTGCAGTGCCTTGTGTGACGGATAAATGTGCTTTTTGGGACGATTTATATGGTAAATGTGGACAAATTTCTCAAGCAGAGCGGATGACTGACTCGATGCAGAGAATCCACGAAAAACTTCACGACATGATGATCAAAATGTAGGCATGTTGCGCAGCCGCCGCCAAGGCTTTGAAGTGGAGTCGGGAGAAAACCCGGCTCCACTTTTTGTCACCCATTGGTATGTGTTAAAGCAGGCCCTGATCTTTGCTCTCTTTGCTGTGCCTTTTTTGAGTGGCATTGGCTTGTTTCTCTCGCGCAAATTTCTGCGCGAAGCTGATCAGCCCTTTGGCTTAGAGACAAACACGGAACCTGAAAGCAATCAGGACTCAACCACGATTTCCACCGAACCCAGGTAATGGCGGAGTTTATCTAAGTTTTTGTTGATGTCTTCTATATTTCCGGCCACTGCCGCAGCCTCAATAGCCGCTCCAATTTCTGAAATGCCCATGAAGCCGTAGATGCCGCCCGCACTTTTCATGCTTTTTCCCAGCACGCGGATCAATTCCCTGTCGCCCTGAGCCAGGGCCTGTTCAATTTTGAGCAGGTCCTGTTGGCGCTTGGCCAGAAAGGGGGGGGCATGAGAAAGCATGTCTGGGGCTATTTGTACAATAATTTTGTTGTTTTCAATCAGATCGCGGTTGTCCTGGCCTTCAGCCTCAAGCTCAGAAAATAAGTCCTCTGTTGTTGCTCGCCCATTGTCCATCATTAACAATGCGGCTTGTTCAGACCAGAGCGGAATATGTTTGCTCAAGAGCCCCAATAAACTGTCTTTGCTGCGGGGTTTACTTTCGAGGGTCAGAAAGCCTTCACAATTGTCTGTATTGTCTTCTTCTGTCAATAAGCCAATGATGGGGGTGGGAGCCCGGTCTTCACTGTTCTCCCATTTGCGGATCTGTTTGGTGGCTTTTTTGCCGTCCATGACAGGCATGTCTAAGTCCATCAGGATCAGATCAAAACTTTTTTCTTTGACCCTGTCGCAGGCTTTTCGCCCATTGTCGACAAAGCTGAAGATCACTGGGTAGCCATTCAAAAATTGTTGAAATTCGAGCATGGTTTCGAGATCGTCATCAACCAACAAAATTTCTGTGGGCTCAAGATCTGCCAAGGCAGAAGGATCCAAGACCATGGCCTGGGGCTCTGTTCGTGTGATTGCCGCGCTGGGTTGTTCAACTGGCTCTTCAATCGCGGCGACAATGGGTTCGGACTTTGCCTTTGCCTTGGGTGTAATTTTGGGCGCAGGTTCTGGCTCAGGGAGCGCCTCTTCTTCTGGCTCTTCTTCCTCGCGTTCCTCTGTTTCAGTAAACTGAAAAAGGGAACTCGCTTTGGGGGTTTCCTCTGAACTGTCTGAATCCTCTTCGGGTTCGACTTCGATGAATGTGGGGGGGGGGATTTCGGGATCAAAATCGGGCAAATGCGCCAAATCGCCTTTTGAGAGGGGCAAGGTCAGATTAAACAAAAAGGTGCTGCCTTGGCCGGGCAAACTATTAAACCAAATTCGTCCTTCGAGATCGTTGACATATTCTTTTGCTGCCACCAGGCCTTTGAAGTTCTGATTCTCAAGCAGACGTCCCTCTTCAAATAAGGTGCGAATACCCAATTGTTTGTCTTCGGTAATGCCTTGACCTGTGTCTCGCACCATAAAGAGCAGGGTGATCGTGTCCTCTTCTTCTTGGGCCATGCGCACTTTGAGTAGGATATTGCCCTCTTCGGTATGTCTCAAAGCATTGTCGAGCAATTGATAGAGAATGTGTTGTAGGCGTTGGGGTTCGGAGAAATATGAATCTGGAACGTCTTCTTCGACCGAATGAAAAATCTGAAGTCCACGGCTTTGGGCGGTGTGATGAAACAGGAATTTGAGAGAATTGACCACGGCACGTAGGCTGAAGGTTTGTTTTGGCAGCTGCCGATTGGACTTAGCTGCGCCTTCTTGCCCTGTGTCGCTCGGAAGTGCAACTTCGATCAACTCACAAATATGCTGGTGCAAATTGCGCACTTCAAGTAATTTTTCTTTTTGCCCTTTGGCCGGGTTTAAGCCCTGCAAAAGGGTATTGATTTCGGTCAGAGCTTCTACCAGACCGGTTTTTTGTAGCTTTTCCATCACCAAACGGGGGCGTTTGAGAATTTTTCTTTCAGAAGTATCGCGAATAATCACACATAAGCTGGGTTTTTCGCGTTGCTCAAAGACCGAAGCGCTGACTTCGACCTCCATCCATTCGTTGTCCCGACGCAGAAGATTGAGTTCTTCGCGCACCAAGAGTTCGGTGCCCCTGAAACGTCTAAAGTCGACCCAATCGTTGACTTTTTGGGTCTCCCCTTCCATGAGATCGTAGAGGGTCAGAGAATAAACTTCGTCGCTATTGTAGCCCAGCAACACACTGAAGGCTGTATTTGCCTCGGTGATCCGTTTTGTTTCGGGATCAATCAAAATCATGGCATCAGCATTTTCCTGTACCATTTTGCGGTAGCGTTCTTCGTTGAACTGCAGGGCATCGAAGGTCCATTTTTGTTTTGTGACGTCTTTAAAACTGGCGATTAAGACTGCGCTACCAAAGAGTTTGAGGCGGTTTAAACGCAGCTCAATTGGGAATATCGAGCCATTGGGGCGGCTGAGCACCAATTCCCAGCGCTGTTTAAACATATTGGTATTGGGATCTTTGAGACCCTCTTGAAAACACTGAAGATAGTCATTGCCCTGTTGACTGGGAAAAAACTTTTCAAAGACCGATTTGTCCTGCAATTCATCCAAGGAAAAACCAACAACGCGTTCAGCCATCTTATTCAGACCCAGGACGAATCCCTGATTGTTGAGGATGGCCAAACAGTCAAAAGACACTTCTCCCATGGCGGTCAGGCATTGACGATAAAATTCTGCCCAGAGATTTTGTTCGGCCAGACTGATTTGGGCTTCGTCAAAATGGGTGTTGTTTTGCTTCATCAACTCCAGATAACTGGAGATATACATACGGAATTCGGGTTGATTTTTGAAGGTACTTTCAAAAAGTTGAGCAAGACCAGTTGCTGCGTTTCCTACTAACATGATACTTCGATTCCCTCAACCTGATTGTTCTGATAAATGGTGCTGACCCGGCGGTTTTCCAGTGTTTTTTAAAGTCTGGGCAATTGCCTGCAATTACTATGTTACCTGAAAAAGCATGCTTTATGCAGAGCAAATTTTTCTGAGTACAATGTGATCGCCGTCACCAAAGGGGGCGAGGCTGAATGTCTCGCTCCTCTAGACAGCAATGACATAGCCCATTATTTGAGGGGAATGGTATGATGTATCCAGTTTAATGACTGGATTTTGTCAATGAGGCGCATTTTTAAGATGTTGCAGTTTTTACAACGCCAAACCACCTTTCTTCGTTATGTTGTTGTGGGTGTTTTGGGAACGGCTATCGATTTGGGCGTGCTCTATCTCTTGACGCGCCTGAGTGGAATAGACCCGCGTACCAGCTGGTTGTTTCCCTGTTTTGTGACCATTGCGTTTCTCTTGGCGGTGGTCAATAATTATGTCCTGAATCGTCTTTGGACCTTTGGCAGCCGAAATAACAGTGTTTCCACGGAATTTATGCGGTTTTTTCTGGTCTCAGTGGGCGGTTTGATCTTAACCCAGGGTCTGATGTGGCTTCTGGTTTCGCTGCTGGGGATTTGGTATCTGTTGGCCAAGGCGTTGACCTCTTTGATGGTCTTGGTCTGGAATTTTGGTTTGAATAGATTCTGGACCTTTCGCCAACCTGCCGCCGGGCAGAATTCAGCATCATTGAACTCTAAGATAGCAACGATTGGTTAATTTTAAATAATGGCAACAATACATCCGAGTCCCAAAACCCTGAGTTATGCCAGGCATATTGGGCGCGAACTGGCTTTTTTGACAATTTCCTCTCTCTGTCAGCACTATCAGCATAACGAGTTAGAACAGGTGACATTGGCCGAATTGCTTGAGCGCTCTGTGCGGGTTTTGCTCTCTGAAGCAGAAGACCATTTGGAAATGGCAGGCAAAGCCCTGCAAGAAGTACATGAGCAATTGTTGGTGCTCGAACTCGACGAAAAAACCTTTTCAGGCAAAGAGCCTGCCCGTCTGCTCAAACAAAAGGCCTTGGATTTAAATGCCCTGCGGGCTGCGCTACTGGAACAGACCATGCAAATGGAACGGGCCTGTCATCTGATGGATGAGTCCATGCAATTGCCGTTGCTGCGCATTTTGGCGGATACCCCTCAAATCCGTGAGTTTGCTCTGGAATTGGCCAGCCAATACCGCTTGCACCGCAAAGATATCGATAGCAGCATCGATCAGGTATCAACGGATTGGCCGCTGGATCGCATGAACAGCATTGACCGCGATCTGATTCGCATGGCCGCCACGGAAATGTTTTACGATCCCTTTGCCCACCAATTGGGGGGCGATTCGACCCCTTTGCCGGTCGTGATCAACGAGGCCGTTGAACTGTCTAAAAAATATGGCACGGGTGATTCCCATCGTTTTGTGAATGGGGTTTTGCGCAATTTACTGCCCCAATCTGAACAATTGCGAAGAGGTCTTTCTGCATGAGTGAAGAGCAGGCGGGTCGTAAAAAAAGTCTCTGGAAGATTCTGAATACCCCTGTTCAGGACCTGTTTAAAGAAGAGGGCTGGGTAGATCCCAAGCCTGGAGATGCGGCCGTTTCCTCTGAATCTACTGCTTCTGTTGCCGAAGCCGCTGTTGACGCCCCAATTTCTGTCGTTCCTGCTGCAGAGCCGGTTCTGGCTGCGGAAGTTGTTTCTGAAGCCGTTTCGGTCGAGGCTGCACCAGCTGACTTGATTTCAGTGCCGGAGACACCTGCTGATGCTGTTTCTGCCGCTGTGATTGAGGAAGCTGAAGAAGAGCCTGCTGATTCTGACGAGACCAGTGATGGGGATTGGCTCAAAAGTTTTAAAGGCATGCTCTGGTTAGGACTGGGCAAAGAAAAAGAGCGTTTGCCGCAACAAGAAAAGCAGTCCTGGTTGGCCCGTTTTCGTGAGCGCCTCGGCAAAAGCCGCAGTTTGCTCGTCGATAATTTGCACCGTTTGGCCAAAGGACGCACCAAAGTCGACGAAGATATGCTCGAAGAACTAGAGGAAATTCTGTTGCAAAGTGATATGGGTATTGCCACAACAGATCGTGTGCTCGATTTCTTGCGTGGAGAGGCCAAAAAACGCCGTTTCTTGCCTGAAGAAGTGGTGCCAGCCTTGATGGGCTATCTCGAACAGGAAATGCAGTCCGAGCCCTTTCACATTGAAGAGGGCAAACTCAATATCTTTTTGGTGGTGGGCGTCAATGGCACAGGCAAAACCACCACTGTCGGCAAAGTGGCTGCCAAGCTCAAGATCAGTGGTTATAAAGTGATGCTCGCCGCAGGGGATACCTTCCGTGCTGCGGCAATTGATCAATTGGCGATCTGGGGCAAACGGGTGGGTTGTCCGGTGATCCGCCACCACGAAGGGGCCGATGCCGCAGCCGTGGTCTTTGACGCCATTCAATCGGCGCGGGCCCGCAATGTGGATGTGCTTTTGATTGATACCGCAGGCCGTTTGCACAACAAAGACCACCTCATGGATGAACTCAAAAAGGTCCACCGCATTATCGAACGCGAAAAAGGCGATGCCCATGTTGAGAATATTCTGGTTTTGGATGCGACCACCGGCCAAAATGGGCTCCGTCAGGCCGATGTCTTTTCCAAGGCCGTGCCTTTGCATGGCCTGATTTTAACCAAGCTGGACGGCACCGCCAAGGGCGGAGTGGTCTTTGCCATTCGCCAAGAATTGGGGATCCCCATTCGTCTGGTGGGGGTGGGAGAACACCTTGAAGATCTGCAGGAATTCGAACCCAAATCCTTTGTGGGCGCCCTTTTGTCCTCCGAAGAGGAGTTGGAAGCGGCGGCGGCTGAATAAATGGCTTTAACTTTTTTGCTGGCACTTTGCCTGATTTTGGTGATGGGCAGTTTGATTATGACCTTGAGCAGCAGTTCACGTGTCGATAATTTGAGCCAGCAAAATGAACTTTTGCGCAAAGAAATGGAGCATTTGCGCAAAGAGTACAGCCAATTGGTGCAGCAGGTTCAGCAAATGGACAGTTTTGGGACACCCAAGACAAAACTTGCCAGTGCGGTCAGCAGCCCAGCCACAGCGGCTCCTGTATCTTCGGGTTTATCTGCTTCAGATAAGCTCAAGTTGCTCAAGCAACAGGCCTACCAACTTCAGTCTTTGGTGGAGGCTTTTTCCATGCAAAACCAGGGAGAATACCCTGAGACGTTGGCCAATTTGCAGCGCTTTGCTGAGCGTCAAGGCGTTCAAGAATGGGTCGTGAATCCCTACACCGAAGAACGCAACCCTTTGACCAGTGACGGGGCCTGTTTGGACATCACTCACGATGCGGTGGATGAAGGCCAGTCCGACCATGCCGGAAAGCTTCTTTACCAGGCCCATTTTGATGAATCAGATCGGATTCACAACTATACGGTTGCCGCTTTTGACGAACTTGGGGTCTTGCTGCGCCGTGAAGACGGCAGTTTGTTTACCCTCTCTCACGCTTAAAGGCTTTATTAACGCGGGTTTTGAATGTGCTTGAGCAATGCCTGGCAGCCGGGCGACAAAAGCGCAAAGACCTCTTCAAAGTCGTTCAGATCGCCATAATAAGGATCGGGAATTTCTCTGTGAGCACGGGGATTGTCTTCGGGTGAAACAAAGTCAATCATGCGCACAATCTGGCTTGAAGGCTGATTTGCACTTTGAAACATGCGCTGGAGATGGTGGTGATTGCTGTCGTCCATGGCCACAATAAAGTCAAAGGTCTGGAAATCGCTATGCAGTACCTGACGGGCCCGATGTGCGGTGCGAATGCCTCTGTTTTGGAGTACTTTGAGGGTGCGGTGATCTGGGGCCTTGCCCGGATGGTAATTGGCGGTACCCGCTGAATCACAGCCCATCTCCGTGTGTAACTTTTGGGCTTGAAGCAGGCCCTGAAAAATCCCTTCTGCCATAGGTGAACGGCAGATATTGCCCAAACAGACAAATAAAACCTGAATCACTTTAAATTACTCCCAAGAAATCAATCGATGGCTTCATTATACCTGTCGCTTGTGTCAGAGTGCCTAGACTGCTTTTAAAGGGGATGGTAATATGGGGTACGACTGCCAACCTGAATTGGCGGGACTTGAGAATCCTGTGTCTGGGGGAAGAAATGCAGAATCAACGACTTGCCTTTTTACTGGCTTTGGCCCTTCTGGCTGGTGGCTTTGCGCCTCAGGTGGCATTGGCCCAACGCGGTAAAAAAGAGGTCAAAATCGAAGCGACTCCGATTCCCCTGCCCAAATTTTATGCCCGCCACGTCGAAGAAGGCAATAAGTTCTTGGCCCAAAATCGCATCAGCGACGCTTTGCACGAATTTTTTACAGCCAAAACCATCAATCCCGATTATTACCCAACCTATATCGGGATGGGCAAAGCTTTTATCAAAATGGGCCAATTGGAAAAAGCCACTGAGCAATACCAAATTGCGGTGCGTCTACTCAATCCCAGTTATGCCGCAGACCATGTCAAACGTGGGGAGTATTTTGCCTCGCGTCGCATGTTCAAACAGGCCCTCGGGGATTATTGGGAAGTCTTAAAAATTGATCCCCAGGCTGGGAATCAATATACGCTTGCCATGCGCCATTTGCGTTTTGGCAATGAAAAAGATGCGACCAAAGCCTTTGAGCGCGCCTCGCAAATCGATGAAGATTATCCCGATCCCCACTTTCAATTGGGCAATTTGTTTTTTAAAAACAAAAAAGGCAAGAAAGCCATCCCTGAATATGAAAAAGCGGTCACCTTAGATCCGAATAATCCGCTCTACCATGTCTCTCTGGCCAATTCTCTCTACAAAGAGGGCACGGCCAAAGCTGCCAAGATCGACAAAAACATGGTGGGCAAAGCCGTCACCCATTTTGAAAGGGCTGTGGGTCTCGGTATGCGTCAGGCTCGGGTTCACTTTAATTTGGGCACGGCCTATTTGCTCGTGGGCAATTATGATGGCGCAATCTCCAATTTGCAAGAGGCCTTGCAGCGTGAGCTGCGGGATGAAGAGGTCTATTACAACCTGGGCAACGCCTTTTATAAAAAAGCCATGACGATCAATTTTAAATGGGATCAACGCAGCAGTTTGACCGATCCACAGCAATTAAAAATGAACGATACCAAGTTTGATCTTGTCTATCGCTCAATTCAGAGCTACCAGATGGCTGTTGGCAAAAAGCCGGATTATGCGCCGGTCTATTTTGACCTGGGCGTCTCTTATTACCGTTTGGCTGAGCTCAAACCCACTGCCCAGTTCATTTCTAAGATTGTCAATAAGGCCACTTCCAAAGAGTACTTTGCCCGTGGTATGCGCTATTTCAAGACCGATATGCACCAGCGCTCGCTTGAAAATTTCCAAA
>CAZRFI010000063.1:0-10744 GCA_964598905.1 uncultured Candidatus Sericytochromatia bacterium
CGGGTCAGATAGCCGGCCGTTTTCAGCGAATGACGAAAATGGGGATCGACTTCGAGCAGGGCACGGGCAATACCGTGACGCATAGCGCCCACTTGACCATGAATGCCGCCACCGCGAACATTGATCAATACGTCATATTTCTGTTGCAGGTTGAGCAGGCGCAAAGGCGCGTGCAAATCGGCATGCATACGGGGACTGCCACCGACATAGTCTTTCCATTGACGTCCGTTGATGAGAATCTTGCCTTCACCTTGGGGACGAAGACGGACACGCGCTACTGCGGTTTTACGACGACCTGTCCCCCAATAAAACTGTTCGCTCATGATGTTCTCCTTCTCTTATTTGCTGATCGTTGAGAGTACTTTGGGTTGCTGAGCCTGATGCGGATGAGCTTCACCGGCATAGACTTTCAGCTTTTTGATCAGCTGACGCCCCAGGCGATTGTGGGGCAACATGCCTTTAACGGCTTTAGAAATAATCCGGTCGGGGTGCTTGGCTTGCAGATCTTTAAAAGACACGGAGCGAAATCCACCCGGATAACCGGTATGATGCACATAATTTTTTTGTTCCCGCTTTTTGCCAGAAACCGTGATTTTCTCTGCGTTGATCACAACAACAAAATCACCAGCATCCACATGGGGGGTATAGGTAGGTTTGTGCTTGCCGCGCAGAATATTGGCAATCTGAACAGCGAGTTTGCCCAGAGTCTGGCCGGTGGCATCAACCACAAACCACTCTTTGGACAAATCATCTTTCTTTGCACTGTACGTCGTATTCATACTTTCCATCCAGTATCCGAATTTACTAAGGGCAGGTCAGCGCCTGCACCCGATTTTTAAATATCACTCTAAAATATCATTCAAAAAAGTGAGCCGAGCCTGATCCCAATACCACATTGTACATCAAGTACCCCTACGATCAAGGCTTGTGCATCTGCGAAGTAGAGATACTCTCAGGGCCCAATCCCAACAGGGCGTGTGGTAAGATAGCTGAGGAACTGAGAAGCGAACTGCAGCCTCGTTTAACGCATATATAACGTGTGCACAAGGACCTTGGTTTCTGAGGTTTCTGAGTTTCAGAACTCTCTATTAATAGAGAGATGGCCACGCTCAACCTTATCAGTTTGTCAGAAAATCCTCCAAACGGGAAGTATTTCAGCTCTCAACCATGCTCGATCTCGCAAAACTCAATACCCAAATGCGTCAGGCCGCATTTGAATTACGGGCCGATCTATCACTCCACCATGAACGCAAGAAACAGGCTCTAAATAGTTGGAAAAATCTGCTTTTAAGAGAGACTGAGTTGCTTGAAAAAGGCCTCAAAGCAGGGCCAAACATGCATTGGAGTTTGGCGCGCCCACTGGAGCCCCTCGTCCACCGAGGCCGCTTGCCTGAGATTCCAGAAAGGCATATCGTCCTGGCAACAGACGGCTCACAAATTGCCCCCAGTCGGCATGAAGTCAGCCCCTGTTATTTGCTCAATATTGGCCTGATCCGCTTTATTTATGGCACAGGCGAACGCCCCTTACAAAGCAGCGAACCGCAGCTCTATTACCGCGAACAGGATTTGTATACCACCACCAAAAGACAGTTGATCGGCATTTCTGAAGAACAGATCAGCATGGAGCGCAGTCTGAAAGAAGTGGAAAAATTAGCCGATCTGGCCGAAGAAACCCAACAGAAGTGGCCGGACCTCCCAGCTTTGGCGTTGATCGATGGCAGTTTACACGGTATTTTGCCTGAGCTTAACACACAGCCCCCCGAGGCTCAGACCCGCGCCTTGCTGCGTCTCAATCGGGCCTTCGAGCGTATGCAGGCGGCCCAAATTCCTGTTTGCGCCTATATCAGCCTCTCCCGCCGCAGCGAGGTGGTCCAATTGTTGCGATTGGCCCGCTGTCCATTTGAATTTCCCAATTGCAATTTGCACTGCGCCGAGGGGCAGGAAGCCTGTGAAGGCCTAACCCCCCTGCCAGATCGCGAACTGTGGTCAGGCCTTTTGGCCCAAGGAGAGCGCTCCCCGCTGTTCTCAACCCACAACCCGCCACCAGAACCTTTGGCCAATCAGGCCCTGTGTTTCTTTTATTTAAATTGCGGCTCGGAAATTGCCCGCTTGGAAATTCCCCGTTGGGTAGCAGATCGCCCCGACTGGCTGACACAGATCCAAGCGCTGGTCTACGCCCAGGTCGAAAAAGGCCGGGGTTACCCAATTGCCCTGGCCGAAGCCCACAATCAAGCGGTGATCAAAGGGGCTGATCGCAGCCAGTTTTATGCCCTACTCTCGCGCAAATTGGTAGAGGCCCAGATGGGCGTGACACTTTCCCGCAAAGAGCTTAAAAAAAGAAGAGGCCTTGTCTAAAATCATGAAGATCACCGTCTCAGAACATGTGGGCGAAGTCATTGAAGCCAATAGCAGCAGCTTTCTCTCCCAGGCCTTGCAAGATCCCCAGACAGGCGAAAAACAGGCCCCCCGGCTGGGCTCTTTGCTCAAAGCCCACAACGAAAGCACGGGCCTGCAGATCTTGGGAGTCGTGAGCCAAGTGACCACACGCAGTGCCGATAGCGTTCATCGTCCTGTCGCCTTAAATCTGACGCGTCAGCAATTGCGGGAACAACAGCCCCAGATCTTTGATTTACTCAGTCTGGAATTTGAGGCCGTGGTAGTGGGTTATTGGGAAAAAGGTCTTTATTACCAGCATTTTCCGCCTTATCCCCCGCAGATTCACGACTTTACCTATCTCTGTAACCCAGAAGAAAGCATTCGCTTCAGTGATCGGCTTTTTTGTTTGCGCAACTTATTGGAAACGCCTGGCGTACACGATGAAGTGGTCGCCGCCTTTATCAAAGGTCTGTGGCTGGTCCGCAAACAAGATCCAGCATTTTTGTTGGTCGCTGGCCGCGAGCTGGCACATTTACTCAAAGATCAGTACGAACGTCTGCGCTCAATCGCAGCCCGTCTGCAGTCTTAGCGCAGGTATTCCTCGAAAAAAGACCAGGGAGCAGGAAAACAGGATCAATGACGCACATTTTTGCCTGAAATTTTCGGCTTGGCTGCTTTATAACCGCTTTATTATTAAGCACAGATTAAATGATCGTTTTATTTCGCCAGCAACAACAAGATCCGCTTCAAATTCGACATAAATGATACGGGCCCATCTAGTAATTTTTATAATTAAATGTATTAATATATTAATATGATAAGCACTTTAAATTGACAGGCATCAAATAAAAGAGCGTTGATGAAAGTGGTTATCGGACTCAAAAAGAGTCATGCTGAAATTGGCAGGGCCTTGCCGAGAGTTATTACCAAGTCAGTTCAAGGAAGAATGGAGAGAGTGCAATGTCAAGATTTAAAACCGCCGATAAATTAGCCTGTAGTTTGGGTGTTCTGGTGCTGGCCGTGGGCTGTTCCACCCCCAGCCCTCAACCCACCGAAAATACGCCCGCGAAGCCACCGGCTCAGGCCGTCAATCCCCCCAGCACCAATCAAACCGGCACCAGCACAACCCCCACTCAACCGGCCAACCCGGCTGCTCCCAATAACACGCTGACAAATACCAGTGGTACCCCCCTCAATGCCGTGCCTACCACACCCACCGCTGGCGGCGTTTGCTCCCCCCTGATCAGCATTGCAGGCATTAATGCAGACGGAAAAACACTCGCTTTAGACAAGCAGGATGTGGTCAAAGGCTATCTCAATCTCACCTCCAACCTCTCCTGCAGCGAAAACGTGCAAAGTGTTCAGTACATGTATCGTCTCTTGCCCGTGGCCGACCTCAAGCCAATTGGCGGATTGGTCAGTGGTGATGGATTTAAGTACCAGTTGAGTACCAGTATTCTGATCGATGGCAATTACGAAGTCGTCACCAAAGTCACCCTCAAAACCGGAGAAGTCCTCTTTTCGCCCGGCCTGAAACTGCTGATCTCCAACAATGAAATCACCAGCAGTGGCGGCGGTGGTGGCGGCGGCGGTGGTGGTGGCGGAGCCGTAACACCTCCCGCTGGCGGCGGCACGGTACCCCCCCCCGCTGGCGGCGGTGGAACCAATCCCACGGCCACAGGCAATGTGACCTTTGATGTCAATCCCAGCTTTAGCGTACCTGCGGGAACACAAAAATGGTCATTGAATCTCTCCAACCAAGCCTCATCCACCCCCGTGGTCGATGCTGCTGGCAATTCATTCTTTGCCGCTGGCAATAAATTCTTTATCTATGGGCCCGATGGTGTAAAAAAAGGCGAATTGTCACTGGGTGCTTCCACTCTCAATGTGACAGCCCCAACCGCCCTGTTTAACAATACGGTCTATTTTGGGGATAGCCAGGGCCGCATCCATGCATTGGATGTAAGTAACCCCGCAGCGCCGGTTCAAAAAGCCAATTTCCCGGTGGCCACCTCTGGCGGCAATTTTGAGTACAATGCCCCTGCCATTGATTGCTCGGGCAACGTCTATATGCACACCAACGACCGCCGTCTGGTCAAAGTCAATCTGACCACTGGCGCCATGACCACCTTGATTCCCCAAATTGCCTTGGCACCGGGCTTCCCTGCCACAGCCACCCAAACGGCCCGTTATGCTGCCCCTGTTGTCGATGTCACCAATAACCGCGTCTTTACAGGCTCTCAAAACGGCATCCGCATCACCAGCACGACAGGCGGTGCCGTTACGACATTCCAGCCTACTCAGGTCTGTACCGCTGGGGGCTGTACGAATGCCGCTGGGGCTTTGGACATGGCGCTAAACGCCCCGCTCGCCATTGACAGTGCAGGCATGGCTTATACCGCCAACGAAACCGGTACACTCTTCAAATTTAACCCGGCAACAGGCCAGGAAATTTGGAAAATGTTTGCAGGCGAAGGCGATGCCGCCCCTGTGATTGGCTCGGATGGCACTGTCTACGTGGCCTCTGAAAATGGCGTACTCAAAGCCATTCCCAGCAGCTACAACGGCACCAACCCCGGTGTAATTCTGGAGTTTGGTCTGGGCAATGTGGTTGAATTTTCCTCGCCTGCGATTGGCCGTGGCCCTGACGGCAAAGACATTATTTATGTCGGCACCGAAGGCGGTCTGCTCTACTCGATCAATGGCACCAACGCCACAGCACCGCTCTCCCAGCGCTTCGTCAAAAACCTGGGAGGCCCGATTCGCAGCAGTATTTCGATTGGTTCTGATGGCACCGTCTATGCCGGAACCCTGGACGGCCGCATGTACTCGGTGTATGGTGACAGCCTCGGTCTGTCCACCACAGCCCAGTGGTCCAAATTGCAGGGCAACGCCAATGGGACAGGCCTGATTGGCGCCTGCCCCTAGCTCTTAAGTTTAAACAGGCCAAAGGGCGGGGTTTGAATCCCGCCCTTTTTCAATGGAATAACGCAGAGCGGAAAACGACATGGACAGAGAAAAAAAACTAAAATTGAGCGAACTCTGGCGTTATAAGTTGCCCTTGGAGCCAGCATTGACGCTCAAGAGCGGTACCTTGCGTTTGCGCGAAGGCCTGCTTTTGAGCCTGCAGGACGAAAACGCTGATTGCTATTGGACAGAAGTGGCCCCCCTTCCCGGTTGGAGCAGAGAATCCCTGAAAGACTGCCTAAACTGGATTATAAAGAACAAAGACCATCTGTCGGTAAAACAGTCAGAATCGTTGCCTGCGGTCAGTTGGGGACTTTATCTGGCCCAAAATCTGGGCCAAAGGCCAAGACCTCAAGTCAGCCCCCAAATGCTGCGCTTAAATGCCCTGCTCATTGCAGCAGAACCGGCGCAATTAAAGCGCGAAACCGAGAGCCTGTACAACTTGGGCTATCAGACATTTAAACTGAAAGTTGGGCGATTTTCCCCCCGCCAAGAACGGGAGCGGATCGCAGCTGTGATTGCGGGCATGGGGCCCTTGGGGTCTGATTTGGGCAAATTGCGTCTGGATGCCAATCGCAGTTGGACTCTGAGCCAGGCACTGAGCCTGGTTGAACTCTGCCAAGATCTGCCCTTGGAAACGTGTTTGGCGTATATCGAAGAACCCCTGAAAAAAAGTGCTGAATTGCCCAGCTTTCATCAGGCCTGCTCTTGGCCTGTGGCCCTGGACGAAAGCCTCAACGACACAGAGATCAGTCCAGCCATCTGGCAGGCCTGTTCTGCACTTGTGCTTAAGCCGATGTTATTGGGAGCTGAAGCCACTCTCCACTGGCTGAAGAAAGCCCAATTGAGCGACAAAAGTGTGACGATCAGCAGTCTGTTTGAAAGCCCCTGGGGCTTGGCAAAACTGGCCTATTGGGCGGTTCAAGTCGCACCCAATCAGGCCGCTGGCCTGGATACCTGGCGGGCCTTTGCTCCCCAAGCAGATCTGCCTGTTTGGGAAATTCAACAAGGTCGGCTCATTCTCAACCATAAAATGCTTGACAAGCCCCCTCTGAACACAGTTTATTTAAACAAGATAACAATCTGAATTTCCCCCTGGCCCTGCTGTTGACCGATTATTTGAAGAATTGTAATTGAGATAAGAAAATGAATTTTGAAGAAGCCCTACACGAATTTTTTTTAGAAGCGATTGATGCCCAAGATCTGCAAGATGTGATTGCCGAATACCGCGAGAGCGAAGCAGAAAGTTTTCACTATGTCTTTCGCGATATGAACAATTTGCATATCTTGGAGCCCTATGATTTGGTGCGAATCTGTGACGCTGTCAGTGTGGAAATGCTGCAACCCGAAGATTTGACTCTGATTGCCGAGACCCTGACCCGCTCTGAGCTGTTTGAATGGGAAGATGAGTTGATCAGCGAGGTCTGCACTTTTTGGCTGGAACCCGATCAGGCCTATCCGCTCAACCGCGAAAACGCCAAATTGTTTCGCCAATGGCTCAAAGGTGAAGTGCCCGTTCCGGCTTGAGTCTGGCATCAGTCCAGAGATGTGGGCTCAAAGCCGTTCGATCGCCTGGGGCCTGACAAAATTGCTGAAGCTGTTTAAAACCTGACGCTGACGGGTGACTTCGAGGATGCGGTTATTGCCCGAATCGGCAATCAGAAACGAGGTCCCCGAAACAGAGGTACTGCGGGGGCGATTCAAGGGCCCAGCCGGGTCAGCGGAGCCATCAAAATACCAGACCGACTGCCCACTGGGGTTGATCATAATCACCCGGTTAAAACCAGCATCAGTGATCAGGGTGTTGCCATCTTCCAGGCGCAGGGCATGGGTCGGGGCCTGCATATCTTTGGCGAAGCTCCAGGCAATCTGGCCGGTGCGCGTCACTTCGAGCACCCGGCGATTGCCTGTATCCGCGATCAGAATATTGCCATTGGAGACATACGTCGCCGAACGGGGCCGCAAAAGGGTCTGTTTAAATTCCCAGGCCACCTGGCCATTTTGGATTTCAATGATGCGGTTATTGTTGGTGTCGGTGATCAGAAATGAGAGTCCGTCACGGGCAGCAGAGATCCAACTGGGGCCCGAAAGGCGGTTAAACAGACCCAAAGCCGTATTGGCATTCCAAATAATCCCCCCCTCGGGAGCGATGCTGACAACCTGATTGGCCGCTTCGTCGACCACCAGGGTATTGCCATCGGGCAAACGGGTGGCCGAGGCCGCATTGGGGGAAACATAGCGCCAAATCGTCTGGTTTTGGGAGTTGATCTGAACCACACGCCCGGCTTCAACCACCAAAATCTGACCAGCTGAATTGCCGCCGCCGCCACTGCCGGATTTGAGAAAAACCGTTTCGATCGTGGTGCTCTCTCCAGGTGCCACGTTGATATTGGCCTGGGTCACGGTTTTATAACCGGCGATTTGAAAGCTGATCTGGTAGACCCCGCCGGGCACCGTATTAAAGGTAAATTGGCCAGAGGTATCTGTTTGCACCACTGAGCCACCGGGCACGGGAGCAACCGGCGGCACCTGCTGAATGCGATAAGGGGGATAACGGGGAGCCGCCATTTGCTGAACCTGAGGCTGGGCCAGACCAGGGCGGTAAGCCGCAGCAGCCACCATCGGCTGTAAATTGACCTGCACGCCGGGCAAAGGCGCCTGAGTGGCTGAGTCTTTGACAGAACCGGCCACCAAACCCGCGCCCGAATTGACACTGGGAGACATGGAGATCAGCACGGTATCGTTTTGCACCAATTTAATCGCTGGAGAGGCACCGGGGGTATAGCCCCGCACACTGCCTGCAAAGGCCTTGTAGCCATCGCCAGAGGGCACCCCCGTAAACACAGCCGTGCCCGCCCCATCGGAGGACTGATCGGGCGCCACATTTTGGCTGTCTTTTTTGAGGGTAATCCGCGCGCCGCCGATGGGTTGTTGGGTCAGGGCATCCACGACCTGGACGGTCAAGCTAACAGGGACACCCGGAGGAGGATTAATAAGGTCCGGTCGAGTGCCGCAACCCACCCAAAAAAGCAAACCGATCCAAACTGCGAGGAGCAGGTGGATCGGTCGTTTGGAATACATATCGGCCTCCGGTGGGTGTTACGTTAATTGTAACTCAAACTAGAAGCGCGGTGCATTGGTCGGAATCTGGGGCTGGGGAGCGCGGGGAGCCTGCTGCTGGGGAATCTGCTGCGGGTAACCCGTCTGCTGGGGGTACTGGGTCTGGCCGTATCCAGGCTGACCATAACCAGGCTGCTGCTGGGGATACTGGGTCTGCTGGGGATATTGCTGCTGGGGCTGGCCATAGGTGGTCTGACCATAAGGAGCAGCAGTCTGCTGACGGGGAGCAGCGAAGGTGCTGACACCGTTGGCGGCAGGCTGACGACGGACGCTGTTGGCGGTGACGATCGGGGGTGGGGCATCGTTGGTGATTTGGAAGTGACCGAAACCACTCCAGCTGCGGGAAATGGCGCTGGCAGTTTTCATATCACCGGTATCCGTTTTGACACCGACCACAGTCCAGGAATAATTTTTACCAGCACCCAGGGTAAAGGTGATATCAAAGGGCAGGGTACCGCGGTAAGAAGTCAGGTTTGAACTGTCGTCACCGTAGCGAACCACGTTGGTGCCAGAGGGGCGGAAAACGCTCCAGTAGGCAATGGAAGTGGGAGGCAGGGTGCCGTTGCTGAACTGCACAGAGGGGAAAACCATGGTGTAATAGCCATCGGGTTTGACGCCTTCTTGGCCATCTTTCCAGGTGAAGAGGGGGTTGCGGGTATTGGTATCCATCGCGGCATCCTGTTTGGGAGCGCTGATGGGAGCAAGGGGAACGCTCTGAACCAGGGGAGATTCAGACATCGGGACACCATTGGCATCCACGGCAACCACTTTATAATCGTATTGAACGCCAGGGCGGTTGGTAACCATATTAAAACCGCGTTGCAGTTTGTCGATCAAGGTGCCACCGTTCAGGTTGGGGGCTTCGAGACCGTCTTTGAAACCAGCGCGGGCAAAACCAGCGGGAACAATGGCGTAAGCGGTTTCGCGGCGGGCTTCGTTGAAATCGGGGAGCCGGCCTTTGTAGAGCCAGTATTCAGCGGCGTTGGTCACAGGCTGCCAAGTCAGGTGGATATAGACATACACGCCGTTGATGCGGAAGAGATTGCTGAATTGGGGCAGGGCGAAGGCGGTGGTGTTGGCCACAGCGCGCATCGTGATCGGAGCACCAGGTTGTACGGGGGTGGTGGGGGCGGGCAGGGGCTCAGGCACATCGGTGGGCTGCTGGGGCAATTCAGAAAAGCCATCACCATTGTCATCGCCAGGAGCGGGGGTATAAGGAGCGGGAGCGCCAATGCCAGCATTGGGATCAGGGAGCCCAGCGGCAGGAGCGGTTGCACCATCGGTAACTGCACTGGCAGGAGTGGGACGACCACAACCAGTGGACAGCAAGAGAATGCTGCCGACCAGACCGACCAGGAGCGGTTTGGTGAATTTTTTGAGTTGACTGACTTTCATTTTATCTTTGCCCTCTACTTTGTAACGTTCAATTCCCGTATTAAACTGATAGTATCTATATAGCGATCAGTTTTAACAGACTTGTCGGATCAAATTAAAGATAAGTATTAATTGAGGTTAATATTTGTTTAATCTTCAAACACTCCATCACAGCCTGATTGTCTCGTGTCAACCCGAGGCCGAAGAGGCCTTTTATAACCACCGTTTTGTCATGGGCATGGCCCAGGCCGCGTTACTCGGTGGCGCCCAGGCTTTGCGCCTGAATGGCCCCGAAACCATCCGCCACGTCAAAATGCAGGTCGAAGCACCTGTGATTGGCCTCTGGAAACGTGTTTCACAACACAGTGAGGTGTATATCACCCCCACTTTGGCCGATGCCCGCGCCGTGGCCGCTGCCGGAGCGGAGATCATTGCCTTGGATGCCACCGCCCGGCCCCGGCCCCAAGGCGAAAAATTGGAAGCGATTGTCAAAGCCCTCAAAGCCGATGGCCTTTGCCTGATGGCGGACATTTCCACCCTCGATGAAGGCAAAGAAGCCTACCGCCTGGGCTTTGACTGTATCAGCACCACGCTCTCGGGTTATACCCCTTATAGCCGTCAGCAGCGCGAACCAGATTTTCAATTATTGCAGAGCCTCTGTCAGATGGTGCCGATTCCGGTGATCATGGAGGGCCGTATTTGGAGTCCAGAACAAGCCCTGGTAGCCCAAGAACTGGGCGCCTTTGCCGTGGTCGTGGGTTCTGCGATTACGCGCCCCCAGTTGATTGCCCAGCGCTTTGTCAAACGCATGGCGGACGCCTCTGCTGAAATTTAAGTCGTTTACACACCGCTGGGGCTTGGGCCTGGCCTTGCTCTTGGCCCAGGCAGGTCTTTGCCTGCCGTTCAC
>CAZRFI010000063.1:10844-18731 GCA_964598905.1 uncultured Candidatus Sericytochromatia bacterium
TATGCAGCAGATCCCAGCCAAGCCCAAACACTCTCTCAAGAGATCTGGAGAAAGCTGCAAAACACAGCGCGAGCCTTTACCCCGGCAGCCCAGGCCAAATTAGAAACAGAGGCCAATCTCAAACCCGCCCCGATAGCCCCTGCCGTGGTGGCCTTATTAAAAGAATTGATGCGCTACCACGGCTTGAGTGAAGGCGCGCTCGATCCGACAGCAGGCGCACTTTACCAACTCTGGGGCTTTGTGCCAGGGGCCTTGAGTCTGCATGTGCCCGCTGCAGCCCGATTAAAAAAAGCCCTGGCCAAACAAAACCAAGCCGCCTTGGAATTGCAAAACACACCTGATCGGCTCTATTTTAAGCAGAGTGGTCTGCAACTCTACCTGCAACAGGGACTGCAGGGATTGCTTGTGGACCAGGGCGCACACTTGATTCGCCAATCGGGTCTGGTGGCGGCCTTGAGCACGCCCGAAGTGGGCTATTACCAGGGCGCTCCCCCCGATGCCCAGGCCTGGAAAGTGCCTGTACCCCACCCCGAAGAAGAGGGCAAGCTCTTTTCTTATCTCTATGTCAAAGATCAGGCCTTGGCCCAGATCAGTGTCCATGGTCAGGTTTTTACCAATCGCGGTCTGAATTATCACAGCCTGCTCGATGCCCGCACAGGACTGCCGACAGAACAGGGCTTGAGCATCAGCCTGACCCAGCCCTCGGCTCTGCAGGCCGAATTAAGTGCCCATTTGCTGATCCGCCTCGACGATAACCTCTGCAAGAAGCGAATCGCAGACTTGCCCCAGACCCGTGCCCTGAAATTGGTCAGGCGCAACGGTTTATTGTTACCCTTAGAATATGCTCACTAGGAATATGCCCACTAGGAATAGATCGAAATGCACCCCACCCTGTTTATCGCCTTAAAACACTTGCGCACACGCTGGAAACAGACACTGGTCTCGGTGCTGAGTGTGGCTGTGGGCGTGATGATCTTAACCACGGCGCTGTCGCTGACCAATGGTTTTGAATCCGACATGGTGGAAAAGATTTTGGGCACCACCCCGCATATCAGCGTTAAACCGGGTCTGGAAGACTATCTGCCCCAATACAAAACCCTGCAAAAACAGCTGGAACGCTATGCGGGCGTGGTTGAGGCCTATCCCCTGCAAAAACAACAGGCCCTGATCCGCAATGCCGTACATACCACCGGCACCCTGGTCTATGGGGTTCACCCTGCCGATGCCGAGAAAAGTCTCAAGCGTTACCTGACCAAAGGCCAATGGGAAATCCGGGGCAAAGCCAGTTTGGTGGTGGGCTCTGAATTGGCAAAAAAACTCCAGCTCTTTCGCGGCGATACGGTCGAATTGGTGACCGCCGAAGGAACTTCGGTCTTTACGGTCAGCGGGGTTTTTCATTCGGGCCTGTATGAATTGGATGTGCGCCTGGTGCTGATGCCCCTGGCCCAGATCCAGGCCCTTTACAATACCAACGACGTGGCCAGTGAAATTGCATTGAAGGTCAAAAACGTCTTTCAGGTGCAACCGATTGCCAAAGAAATGCAAAAGGCCTTCCCGGTGCTCTATCTGCGCACCTGGATGGACAGCAATAAAAGTCTCTTACAGGCCATGGCCCTGGAAAAAAAGGTGATCTTTTTGGTGATTCTGTTTATTATCGTGGTGGCCATGATCGGCATTGCCAATACCTTGGTGATGATCGTGATGGAAAAGACGATGGACATTGGAATTATGCGGGCCCTCGGCGCCAGCCGCCGCCAAATCGGCTTGATTTTTCTGGCCCAGGGCTTTGTGATCGGCGTGGTGGGCGTTTTGACCGGCTCGCTCTTGGGCTGCCTGACATCCCTGTATTTGAGCTTTTTTCCGGTACGGATTCCGGGGGATGTCTACGATCTGGATCATTTGCCCGTGCAAATGCAGGCCATGGACTTTGCCAGTGTGGCCGCAGCGACCCTGCTGATCTGTATTTTGGCCAGCTTTTTTCCTGCTCGGCGGGCTCTGCGCGCCGACCCGATTGAAATCCTGAGGCGCAATTCCTGAATCCAAATAGATGACTCAGAGCCGAATCGACAGTAAAAACTGGTTCAGCAATTCGGTAAAGATCCAGACCACCGCAGAAAAAATCAGGGCAGGCAGATTCATGGCGGCCCCTTTAAAGGCCGTGGCAATTAAATCGTATTGGCCGGGATAGCGCACATGGAAGAGAATCACCAGCACCGTGGCATCCATCAAAATCGTAAACAGCGAGATTTTGACCAGACTCTGGGGCAAGACAATCATGGCCGTGCGAAAAGATGAGGCCAAAGCCAAATCAAAATCCAGCTCAGCCAAAACCCGGCCCAAAACCAACACCACAATCACCAACGTGATCATATTGACCGAAAAAATATCCACCATGACCTCTTGCCATGAGCGGCCTTTGGCCCCTTCGAGCACAGTGTGAAACATATAGGTCTCGATTCCAACACCCAGCATGTACAAGAAAAAAAGCAGAAAACTCATGGTTCGACAGGGCTCTCCAGACCTGGTTCGACAGAGCTCTCCAGGACTGGTTCGCAGCTCACCACGCCCTGACTGCTCAATTCAGCTTCGATCAATTCAAAGACCTGATCCGGGGGCAAAAAACTGCGCGAGCCATTGGGACGGCGGGGGGCTCCACCAATGCTGCTGCCTCCACCCCAGCCCGTTTCCAGTGTCGCCAGACGGGTCAGAATCTGTGGGATATTAAAACCACTGACGAGATCTGACTGCTTGGCAATGGTATAGGCCCAAGAATGCTCCAACTCACCCGAGGGCAGACGCACCTCCATGGGATGATAGGCCACCACCCGCGAATAGCCATCGCGGTACAACATGCCAAAAACCCGCTCATTGCTGCGGGTCATGATCCAGCCATTGCCTTTGTGGGTAATTTCATAACTCGGACATTTGCGCTCGCGCAGGACCGGAAAGCGTTTGTTGCGAAAGATCAATTTATCGATGCGTTCCAGGCACTCCGTGAGCAGATAACCCAAATTGATTGTGGCATAATGGCCTTCCCGCCGGGCGCGGGCCTCAGGCTCCATCGCGCCCTTAAAAAAGCGCTGGCACAGCTCCAGATCACGCACAAAGGGAAAATACGAGGGCCCGTGAGCATCAACATTGCCGACATCTTCAACCAAATTGCGCACACGGGGATCCGTCACCGCTTCGGGGTGCTCCAAGAGCCAAACCGCGAGCACCGTATCTGCATCAATATCGTTGAGATAAACAGTCATGGGATGGGGATCCAAGCCCAAGATCAGGGCATCCAGCACCTGTGCACAGGTCGCTTTGGTGACCAAACGCAAGCAACCCGCGTGATGGTCAAAGCTGTATTTATGGGCCTCGACATCGATCGAAGGGCCCTGCACATAGCCATCCAAAGCCAAGGAATAAGCGGGCAAGTCGGAAAAAGGGACGGTAACGCCCCGTTCGACAATGACTCTCATGCTGCTCTACTTTTTCAGATTTGATTTCATCGTAGCACAAGCACCTCTCCCAATGCGATGCCTTGCTCTCAACCCCCTTCTGGCAGTAAGGTACAAATATGAATCCCGTGTTTTTGCGTGTTAGCCTGGGCTATTTTCGCCGCCACCTGCTGCAGACCTGCCTCTTGGTCTTGGGCATTGCCTTGGGTGTGGCAGTGGTGATCGCTGTCGATCTCGCCAATACAGGTGCCGCCCGCTCTTTTCAGCTTTCAACCCAAACCCTGACAGGCAAAGCCACCCATCGCTTAACAGGCGGGCGGCGCGGCATTTCAGAACAGGTTTATACCCAAATTAAGCTCAAATACCCCGACATTCCGGCTGCGCCTGTGGTCACCGGTTTTGTCTCACTTCAGGAAAAAAGCCAGCAGCAGGTGCGGCTGCTCGGCATTGATCCCTTTGCCGAAGGGCCCTTTCGGGCCTATTTGCCCTTGCAAGCCACACAGAGTATGGAAGCCCTGCTGCCGCTTTTGACCGGAGAATCTGCAGCGCTTATTTCCAAACAGTTTCAGGCAGGATTACCCAGCAATACCCAGCAATTAACCCTGCAAAGAGGCAAAAGAATCAGTGGTAAAAGCGTCACACGCTTAAAGATCAGCGGAATCTTGAACCCGGCTGGAAGTTGGGAACAAGAGGGTCTGCGCCAAGTCATTCTGACCGATCCAGGTACGGCTCAGCAGGTCTTGGGCCAAACAGGTTTTCTCAGCCAGATCGATCTGATTTTAAGACCCGAACAGATTGCGCAGCTCAAAGCGGGTCTGCCTCCAGACGTTCAGCTCAACAGCACCCAAAGCCAAAACCAGGCCCTGCAATCGATGACACAGGCCTTTTCGCTGAATTTAAGTGCATTGAGCTTGCTGGCCCTGCTGGTGGGGATGTTTTTGGTTTACAACACAGTGACGTTTTCAGTCGTGCAGCGCCGCTCACTGTTGGGCACTTTGCGCAGTTTGGGGGTGACCCGCCGCGAAATTTTTGCTCTGATTTTAATCGAAACCACAGCCCTGGCACTGCTTGGCATTGTGGCGGGTACCGCCCTGGGCATCTGGATGGGGCAGATCGCCCTGCAATTGGTACTCAATACCATTCAAGACCTCTATTTTAAGCTCGAAGTTTCACGCTTTCAATTGGCCCCACTCAGTCTGATCAAAGGTTGGGGAGCCGGTGGCTTGGCCGCCTTGCTGGCCTCAGCGCTGCCTGCTTGGGAAGCGGCCCAAACAGCCCCCACAGGCACCCTGCGGCGCTCCGTACTCGAAGAACATGTGCAAAAACTCTTGCCGGGTCTCTTGCTTGGGGGAGCCTTAAGCATGGGCCTGGGCATTGCCTTGATGGCCTGGCCTGGAGAGAATCTGATCCTGAGTTTTGCCGGTTTTTTTGCGCTCGTCAGCGGCGCAGCCCTGATGATTCCAGGCCTGACACCACCGCTGATGCAAATCATGAGCCAAATGGCGGGAAAAAACCAACTTCTGCTGCGCATGGCTCCGCGCAATGTGGCCCGTGCCCTGAGCCGCACGGGGGTCTCTATTGCCGCTCTGATGGTGGCCGTTTCGGTGGTCGTAAGTGTGAATATCATGATCGGATCTTTTCGCAGCACCTTGATTGACTGGCTCGAAGGGACACTCTCAGCAGATATTTACCTGACCCTCGCCGAGCGCGATAGCCAACAGGATTTGCCCCTGAATTTGCGCCAAGAAATCAGCCAATGGCCGGGTGTAACAGGGGTTGAATCGGCCCGCAACCGCAGCTTAGACCAGCCCGATTATGGCCGCATGCAGCTCTTTGTCTTGTCGCGTGATACAGCTCCCCGCCGGCCCTTTGTCTGGACTGATACCACACCCGAAAACAGGCAAAGTGCGCTTGAAGCTGGAGGGGTGTTTATCTCGCAGCCTTTTGCCTATCGCCACAAATTTCAGTCCAAGCCCGGACAATCTCTGCTGCTGCAGACCGAAAAAGGCCTGCAGCGCTTTGTCATTCGCGGAATTTACCATGATTATGTCACCGGCCCAGGCAGTGTCCTGATGGCCGATAGCGTCTATCGCCGTTTTTGGCAGGACAAGGGAATGGATTCCCTGGCTGTATTTGTGGAAAAGCCCCAAACACTTGAACGCATTTTGACGCAATTGGAAAAAACACTCAGCCCGCGTTACCCTGTCAGCATTCAGTCCAACCGCGCTCTGCGCGCAGGTGCGCTGGCCATTTTTGATCGGACCTTTGCCATTACCGGTGCCTTGCGCCTCTTGGCCGTGATCGTAGCGCTGATGGGAATTTTTAGCACCCTGCTCTCGCTGCAACTCGAACGCACGCGCGAGTTTGGCCTCTTGCGGGCCTTGGGTCTGAGTGATTGGCAACTCAGTGGTTTGATTCTGCTCGAAAGTGCTGCGATGGGACTGGCTGCAGGCCTCTTTGCCCTGCCTTTGGGAACAGGTCTGTCTTGGGCTCTGATCTACGTGATCAATTTGCGTTCGTTTGGCTGGCTGCTGGACTTTCGGCCCTCCCCCGCTTATTATCTCCAGGCCCTGGGTATTGCGGTGGGAGCCGCTCTGATGGCTGGCCTTTGGCCTGCCTGGAAGCTCAGCCGCCTCAGCCCGGCCGAAGCCCTCAAATACGAATAGTCAAAAAAAGCAACACCCCCGAAATTCGGGGGTGTTTGCTGGGCTAAGTGCAATGAGGTGCGCTTAGTTATTGCCCATGAATTTGTCTTTGAGGAAGGAAGCGCCCACGCCACCTGCGGCACCGAGACCAACCGTGATGATGGTCAGGGGCAGACCGGCTACACCCATGGAGCCCAGGGCCAGATTGCCGAGACCACCCAGAGTAACTGCGCCCAAGCCGCCAACGGCAGAGGTGATGGTGTCGCCGACAACATTGCTAACAGCTTGGCCAGATTCAACTTTGCCTGTGGCCACGCCGACGCCATTGGCGACAGCAGACACACCAGCACCGACCAGTGCGGACAAGCCGGCACCTTTAAAACCAGTGATGGCCACGTTTTTCATACCAGTCAGGAAACCGCCGCCTTGACCACCGGCGAAGATACTTTTGAAATCAGCGCCCATTTTGGCACCCATTTTATAAGCGGCAAAACCACCACCGGCACCAGCGGCCAGCTTTGAGGAGATAGAGGTAAAATCTGTGCTAAAGCCTGTGCCAGTATCGGTACCAGTAGAAGGGGCAACAGGGGAATAAGGAGTATAGCTGGACGGACCGACGGGGGAAGTAGCACCGGCAAAGGGGTTCGAAAAGTTGATTGCAAGCGTCATATGGAACTGTCTCCTCTTTATTTTGGGTAAGCGCTTTAATGAGCGTTTAACGATTTCTTAATTATGATTATAGGGCCTGCTATGCCAAAACTTGGTAAAGAAAAGATTCTCATTTGATTAAGGATTAGTTAAATTTAAAACCCTATTAAGAAGATTAAAACGATCTCAAAAGCTGGACTTGCGCCGTTTTAAAAAAGCAGACCGACTCTTTCTTAAAAAGAGATTAGCAAATTAAAGTCTGTTTCTTAAAAAGAATATTTTTTTTCAATTTTAAACCACATTTAATAAAACAAAGGCGGAACCAATCCCGTTCGCGCCGCGTCGTATAAAATCCCGTCAAGGAGATTTAAAATGTTAAGCCCAACGCAGAAAGAGCTGCGAAAACTCTCACTATTTGGTTTTTTTTGGATGTTCCTGCCAATCATTCCGATCCTGGTGCCTTACCAACTCAGCCTGGGATTAAATATGCAGCAGGTCTTCTTTGTGCAGGTCTTTTTTGGGCTGGTCTGTGCTGCCTTTGAAGTCCCTTCGGGCTATCTCTCCGATCTCTGGGGACGAAAAGGCACGCTGCTGGCAGGCTCTCTGCTCTGGGCCCTGGGCTTTGGCTATCTCTATTTTGTCAAAGATTTCACGGGCATGTTGGTTTACGAAGGGATTTTGGGCCTGGCCGTCAGTTTGGTTTCGGGCACAGATATGGCCCTGCTTTACGATTGGCTCAAACAGGAAGAAAGCGAAAGAGAAGCCAGCACACAGGCCCTGGCCAATTACCAAATGTCTCAGGTTTTCTCAGAAGCCCTGGCAGGTATTCTCTGTGGTCTGCTTGTGCTTTTGTCTTACCAGCATGTGCTTTTGGCTCAGCTGATCGCGGGCATATTCCCCATCTTAATGGTGCTCTTTCTCAAAGAGCCACCTTACGAAAAGCTCAACAAACATGCACACTGGAAAAACATGCAAATCGTCTGGAATCATGTGTTTCGGGAAGATCCGCTGCTGCGCCTGATCTTTTTGAATCAGATCATCTGGAGCCTCTCGACCTTTGTCATGGTCTGGCTGAATCAAAAGATCTGGCAGATCGAAGGCATTCCGCTGGGGGTCTTTGGTTTGCTCTGGGCCCTTTCCAATTTGGT
>CAZRFI010000064.1:0-7956 GCA_964598905.1 uncultured Candidatus Sericytochromatia bacterium
GAGGACAGCTTGATACGCGTAGCCGCAGGCGCTTGAACCGTTGGCGAGGAACGAGTCTTACTACGGTTCAAGACAGCTGGCAGGCCAGCCCGTAGGTATTTCCTCTCAATCAAAGCAGCACTCCAGCAAAGCACTTCTTGCCTCAAGGAATCAGAGGCTGAGGGGCCGGGGCCTTATCTGATAAACCATCCAAGGTCAGCACAAATTCGAGAAAGGCCTGCAGGTTTTGGCGCGCAGGTTTGCGGTCCACCATTCGATTCCAGCGTTCCACCACTTCGTGGTAGCGGTAAAACTCCTGATCGGATCTGCTTAAATGCAGTTTTGCCGCCTGTAAATCGGCCTTCTGAACCGGATCTTTATCGCAGAAATCCTGATACAAAAAATCAATATCGGGCATGATCCGCAAAAGTCCGTTGCGGGTCTGATCAAAGGGAAAACTGCGGCAGGCGCGGGGCCGAGCGGGATAATTATTGCAGGAGCCCTGCTCACCCAAAAACACACAGGCATCGTCACTCTCTCTGCGCTGTAAAAAGAGAATATAATAATCGCCGTTTAATAAAACGGCTTCAGGATGCATGGGGTGGGAGCGATGCAAACGCGCATAATCATGGGGGGACAATTGGGGGTGGGCCTGGGCCAATTGCAAAAGGTCGAGATGGGAAAGTGGCACATCCATTTCACGGCAGCATTCCCCGCACTGATTACAGGAGAAATGCAGGCGGGGTTGAAAAAAGAACATAGGGATGTTGAATTAGCTTTCGTACAGAGGTAAATCCACCACAAAGGTGGTTTCCTGACCGGGTTCAGAGAGCAACTGAATATCGCCTTGATGCAAATCGATAATTTGTTTGACAATCGCCAGCCCTACTCCCGTTGAGCTTTCCCCAGCAGTTGGCTGGGCTGAAAGGCGCTGAAAATAGCCATAGACATGTTCTTTGTCCTCTTCCGTAAAACCAGGCCCCTGATCTTTGACCAAAAGCCGAGCGTGTTGCCCCACTTGCGTCACAACCAATTCGATCACTGTGGCTGGGGGAGCGTATTTGATCGCATTGCTGATTAAATTATCCAAAACCTGCTTCAAGCGGCTGAAGTCCCCCAAAACCAACAAAGGCGGCCCATCGGCAATCGTAACTTGGATTTGTTGCTGCTTCGCCTGGGCCTGTGCGAGAAACTGACCCGCTGACTGCTGAACCAATAATGCCAAAGGCACCCGGCTCAATTGCAATTCAATTCTGCCCATTTCCAGGGCTGCAGTATCCAACAGTTCGGTGACCAATTCAAACATCCGTGTTGAGGCCTTTTGCAGGGTTTCAACAATTTCTGAAAGCTCGGTATTTTCTGTAATGGCGGGCTCTTGAGACAAAATCGAGGAAAAACCCATTACCACTCCCAGGGGATTTTTTAAATCGTGGGAAGCAATACTGAGAAAGCGATTTTTCATGTCAATCGCCTCTTGCAATTCCTGATTGCGTTTATGTAAGGCATCGCGCGAATATTTCAGTTGCAAATGGGTTTGTACCCGCGCCAAAAGTTCTGAGGAATTAAACGGCTTGGTAACATAATCAGCGGCACCAGCCCGAAAGCCCGCAATCACACTTTCTTCATCGGTTTTAGCCGTTAAAAAGATAATCGGAATCTCGCGGGTTTTGGGATTTTGCTTGAGCTTGTAAGCCACTTCAATCCCATCCATACCAGGCATCATAAAATCGAGCAAAATCAGATCAAAGGCTGTTTCTTGTACCTGGGCCAAGGCATCTTGACCACTGGTGGCAAATGAGAGTTCGTAATCCTGATCTGCAAGCAAAGAAGCCACCAATTGAATATTGGCAGGCACATCATCCACAATTAAGATATTGGCATAAAAAGGGGTTTCAGAGGTCATAAGGAAGAGGTACTTTCCGAGAGTAAATAGGGAGACAATTGTGTTTCCAATTGCTCCAGTATACGGTTAACTTCGGCAATATCAAAGCGCTTGACGGCATTTTGTAAATTGAGTCCCAATTCGGCCAAGCGCTCAAGCCCCAAGTCTTCACCTTGTCCCTGCAAGGCGATCGCCAACTCGCCAATTTTGCGAAAATTTTTATTGCGCAAAGTGCTTTCGTGCAGAGGCTTAAGCGTCTTTTGCCAAACACCTGTAAAAGCCATTTTTTGACTCTCCGAGGCAGAGGCCGCGTGTTTTAACTCCTGGGTTTTAACCACCTCGGCCAAGAGTTGGTAGGGAATATAATTGCACAGAGTCATCACGATTTGACGCAAAGTGGCGGGTTTATGTAAATAGGCATTAAACCCAGCCCGAATCACAGCTTGGTAATCCTGAGCCAAGACAGAAGCGGTTAAAGCAACCACGGGAATTTTGGCCAATTGCGGGTCTTCGCGGATATGGCGAATCGCTTCATAGCCATCCATAACAGGCATACGAATATCCATAAAAACCAAATCTGGCGGATATTTTCGAATCAGTTCCAAAGCTTTTTGGCCATTTTCGGCATTCAAAATCTCTAGGTTATACCTTTTTAACATTTCCTGAATCAAATTGCGATTGCTATCAATATCATCGACAATCAAGACCCGGCTGCCCTGAAAAAATACCTGCTCAGGTAAAAACTCGGCTTCGCTGGTGAGGGCAATATGGGCACCGGCCAAAACAGGTACCTGCTTGAGCAAAACTTGAAAACGGCTTCCCTGGCTGGGCATGCTTTCCAAGCCAATGTTGCCATTCATCATTTCAACCAAGCGGCGGGTAATTGCCAGGCCCAAACCTGTTCCTCCATAGCGTTTGGTGGTTTGGCTGTCCTGCTGACGAAAGGCCTCAAATACGGTTTCTTGTGCGTCGGGTTCGATGCCAATCCCCGAATCTTCAATCGTTAAAACCAAATTGATCAGATTGGGCTCATCAAACTCACCGGTTTCGGCTTTGGCCCTGAGAGCCACATAACCCTGATGGGTAAATTTGATCGCATTGCCCACCAAATTGAGCAAGACCTGCCTTAAGCGAATCTCATCCAGAAGCAAATGAACAGGCAAACCGGGATCCACTTCCAAGACAAATTTGAGCTGTTTTTCATCAATTTTTTGAGCAAATATTTGTTCAATCTCCCGCAAGAGCGTATTCAAATTGACCGATTCAGGCACAATTTCGAGTTTGCCAGATTCAATTTTTGAGAGGTCCAAAAGATCATTGATCAGGGTTAAAAGTGCTTTTCCACCCGCTTTTACGGAGGCGAGGTAATTGCGCTGCTGGAGATCCTCGACCTGGCTTTCTAAGAGTTCTGAAAAACCGATGACCGCATTGAGTGGGGTGCGTATTTCGTGGCTCATATTGGCCAAAAACTCGGATTTGGCGCGATTGGCCCGCTCAGCCTCTTCTTTGGCTGCCCGCAGTGCTTCTTCGGCCTGCTTGCGCTGGGTAATATCCTCGATTTGAGCAATAAAAAACAAGGGGTTGTTCTGCTCTCCCCAGACCAACGAAACACTCAGTAAAACCCAAACAATATGGCCCTGTTTGTGGAAATAGCGTTTTTCCATTTGATAACTCGAACGCTGGTTGTCCATCAAGGATTGAACATAGGCCTCATCGGCTTCAATATCGTCTGGGTGGGTAATGTCTTGAAAGGACAATTGCAGCAACTCATGCTCGCTATAGCCCAACAACTCACACAGAGACTCATTGACCCGCAAAAAATAGCCATTGGGCAAAACAAGAGCCATACCAATCGCCGCATTTTCAAAGGCGCTGCTAAACTGGGCCTGATTTTGACGCAATTGCTCTTCGGTCTGTTTGCGTTCGGTGATGTCAGTTGAAACACCCAAAATACCAATTTGTCCCGAGGGGGTTTCAATCGGGGTTTTGATTGTATCAAACCAGATATCTTTTTCAGCCAGAGTGATTTTTTCTTCGCGTTGCACCGATGTGCGAGAGTTGAGCACCTGTTGATCGATCGCGTTAAACGTGTGCGCATCGCTGAATTGCTCCAATTGCTCTTCTAATTCAGTCACCGAGCGATTAAAAAAATGGGCAGTGGCTTCATTGACCATCAAAAATCGGCCCGCTCCATCGTTGACAAAGACCAAATGGGGTATGGTATCAATCACGCGGCGAATGAATTGTTTTTGGCGCTCCAGCTCAATTTCAATCTGTTTTCTTTCGGTAATATTTAACATTGCGCCGGTCCAGCAAATAAAGCCGCTGTCCAAGATTTGCGGCAAAGCGCGTCCGCGCACCCAGACGGCCGTTCCGTTATCATGACGCAAAATACGTCCCTCCCATCCCCAGGGTGTGAGCATTTGCGCGGAATCTTTTAAAGCCGCTTGATAAGCGGGTAAATCATCGGGATGGATACGCAAAGGAGAGTGTTCGGCTCGCATCACAACCGGGGCTGAAATCCCGAACATATCCGCAACCCCTTCGCTGATAAAGGGAAAAAATTCCCGACCCGTGGCAATATCTTGGGTAAATTGATAGAGAATCCCAGGGACGTTGGCGGCAATATCTTCAAACAGACGCTCTTTTTCCAACAACTTAGCTTCAGCCACCCGGCGAGCGGCCATGCTCTCAGCGACCCATTCTAAGGCCTTGCGCGCAGTTAAATCGTGAATAATACAGACAATTTCTTCGGGAACAGAGGGCAAGACCACCAAGGTGATCTCGGTCGGCAAAAAATCACCCGAGCGCTTTTGAAACAGCCACTCAAAACGGTGTGTTCCCTCTTTTCGGGCCATTTCAACATGGGCCAAAAAGCCCAAAGTGGAAGACTGTCCATTGGGTTGAGTGGCGGGCGAAAAAACCGCCAAATGGCGGCAACTCATTAATTCTTGCTGATCTTCACAGCCCAAAAGATGGACAGCCGCGTCGTTGCTATTGCGAATCCCATAACCATCCAGAATCAAAACGGCATCGGTGCTATGGGCAAAGAGATTTTGAAACTTGCTCTCAGCCAAACGCTGGGCTGTTGTATCGACAATCAAGAGAAAAAAAGCACTGTCTCTGTCTGGCCCTGTTTGCTCTTGATTGGCCAAGAGATAGACGTCAAAGATGCGATAATCCGGGGCCGTTTGAATACTTTGAAAATACTCAAAGCCCGAAGGGGCAAGCAATAAATCCCCCAATTGGGGAAAGAGTTCCACCGCATTTAAACCAGCCAGGTCATGGCGTCCAGCCACCAAGACATGCCCTTCTACCCCTTGAATATTGCCGCTGGCAGACAGACTGAGCAAGAGAAAGGGCAGACGCGAAGAAATCAGTTGCAACACTTGACGCGAAAGCATGGTGGTTTAGAAATCTCTATTCTGAGAAATAGACTCTCTAAGATCTTACCTGAAAAACACCTGAGAGGGGTAAGCCCAATGCAAGAATTTATCCTGAGCAATCCCCTTGAATCCCAACTCAGGGTAGGTTAAAATAGCAAAGCATTGGTAAATCGCACCTCCCCCTGGAGGGATGGCCGAGAGGCTGAAGGCAACGCTTTGCTAAAGCGTCGTACCCCTTTAACCGGGTACCGTGGGTTCGAATCCCACTCCCTCCGTACGCGCTCGTAGCTCAGTGGATAGAGCAACTGACTACGAATCAGTAGGTCGCAGGTTCAAATCCTGCCGAGCGCGCCTTTACTGCTTTTACCCCTGTTTTAAGGCCCTGTATCTCGCTGATACAGGGCCTTAAGTTTTTATGGGAATTGCCCCCAGGCATCTAAGCCGCGATTAAAGCCGCTTCCATCACCTGCTGGGTGGCCGCAATCACTTGACGCACCGTTTGTTTGAGGGGCAGATTGATCCGCGCACCACAGGCAAAACGGTGCCCGCCGCCGCCAAATTGACGGGCAATTAAATTGACATCGACATGGCATTTAGAGCGCCAACTCACTTTGACATAACCCTGATTGGTTTCTTTAAACAGCAAAATGACCTCAGCAGTGGCCACCGTCAGCAAATCTGAAATCAAATAATCACATTCCGTCTCTTCGACCCCATGGCGCGTCAACATTTCTTCAGTAATGACGGCCCATACCAAGGTATCATCCAGGGCCGAATGGATCTTGGAAAAGGCCTCCCCCATCAGACGCATCAAATTGATCGGTTTTTGTTGGTTGAGCATTTGATTGACATAGGTGGGATCTGCTCCCGCCCGGATCAGGTCTGCAGCTTGATGCAGGGTCTCTGGGTGGGTGGTGGGTGTGGTCAAATTGCGGGTATCAAAAACCAGGGCTGAATAGAGGACTGTGGCAATGGTTTTGTCCATCGGGCAGCGCAGATCTTTTAAAACGCGAAAGACAATATCTGCTGTGGCGGGTGAGTATTGATCGACAAAGGCATATTTGGTAAAAGAGACCGGCCCCAGATGGTGATCGAGATCGAGCCAGGGATTGACCAATTTGACAGCAGGATGCAATTGTTTGGGGGTGCCGAGATCGACAAAAATCATTTTAAGATTCATGTCCAACGGTTGCTCCAACTGCACATCGGCATGTTGCAACAGGTAGTCCATATAGGGAGGGGTGGCTTCGGGCAAATAAATTTGCACCTGTTTACCCAATTTGCGCAAACCCAGATACAAACCAACGGCTGAGCCAATCGAATCGGGATCGGGATGAATATGGGGGCAGATTAAGTAGTTGTCATTTTCTTTGAGTAATTTGGCAACTTCACGGGTCTGGGAGAGCAGGATATGTTCACTGGGAGCGCTGAACATCCGTATTCCTTTTGTTTTTACTTATTTTTAGATCAGTTTTTTGATCAGTCTTATCATAGCACAGGGGCATCTGAGACTTGCTTTTATTGATTTTTGTTAAGCATTCGATTGAAAAAATGAAAGTAAATACTATTATTTTCTCTGGTAATCCGATCCAGTATTGATTAAAATATAACTATCAATGTATTCCTCTAAGGAGGCATCATGTCATGTTAAATAAAGTCGCTCTCTTATTTGTCTTCGGCTCAGTTTTGCTGGCAGGCCCGGCCTTGGCTCAGGAAAAAAAGACCTGTGTCGGCCAACCCCATTGGGGATTTCCTGCCCACAAAATCGCCCGTCTCCAGGCTTTTACTGCCCCCTGTGCGCCAGCCAAAACAGGTCCCACAGAACAGGTAGACTTGGTGCAAAGCGAAGCCATTTCAGTCGTGCAACGCGCACTGGACTTCTTTTTGCCCAGCAGCATTGCCGGTATGCCACAACACAAAGTGGCTCGCCTGCAATCATCCTTGCTGCAAATCCGCAGAATTGAGTCGGGACAAGCTTATTCAGGCCAACCCACACACAAACAGGCCATGCGCTAAGTCTCAACCGGGCTCAGGAGCGACAAAGATCTGAATGGGGAAAGAATATGCTAAAATTAGCTGCATATGAACTTCCTCAAACCGCTCCTGAGCCTGATTTTGGTCCTTTGTCTGGGTTTACAGTTCTGTTTACCCGTCAGCGCTCAATCTCAGTCTGCGTTGATCTCTTTTCAACAAAACGCAGACCCCGTCAGCAGCACCGAATTTGATTATTGGCTGGAAGCCAGTGTGGCCATGGCTGGAAGTGCGGCCGGGAATGGTGCCACCTTTTTGAGTTTTTTGCTTTTGGATTTGGTTCCACCAATTTACGGGATGACCTCCAGCAGCAAACCCAGTTGGGTCAACGCAGACAGCCCATTTTTGGCCTTTTATCTCTTATTGCCGATTTTGGCCGCACCTCTGGCACTGTATCTCTTTTATCCCCTCCCGGAAGGGGTCAGCGTCGATCATGCTCAAACACTTTTGGCCAGTCTGGGAGCGGTTCTGTTACATACAGCTTTGATGATTCCCGTTTTTCTGTTTATGAATCAAGCCAATTTCAGTCAGAATTTTTATTTGGCTGCCCCGATTGCCTTTTTCTCGGCCCTGGTCTTGGAAGGCATGGCCACAGCTTGGATGTTTGATCATTCCCGCCGCCTGACCTTACAACAGGCGGATAATGGCCTTAAATTGGTGTACAGCCTGCCTTTTTAA
>CAZRFI010000064.1:8056-14703 GCA_964598905.1 uncultured Candidatus Sericytochromatia bacterium
GACCTTACAACAGGCGGATAATGGCCTTAAATTGGTGTACAGCCTGCCTTTTTAAGCAGTTATTAAGCAGTTATTAAGCAGTTATGTTGTAGGTTGTTTTTTCTGACAGACTGCCAGGGAGATCTCAAAGAAGCGCCGCCAAGGAAAATAGAGTTGGCGTATTTCGGCCACGCCCGAGCCCGGCTCCGCAAACGCTTCATGCCAAAGCTGCAAACGCTCATTGCAAAAAGCCAAAAGCCGCAAACAGGAATCAAGAGTGACGGGTTCACTGTAGTGCCGACAAAGACGCTGACGCATCACGCCTTGATACCAACCATCATCGAGCAATCGCTCCTGCAAAAAGCGGGTTTGCAAAGCCTCACTCGGACAGCCTTGAGAATGGCTGTGCAGCCAAGCTTTGAGCCAAGCAAAGGCAAAGCCCAGGGTATTTCCGCTGGTATTCCAGGCAGAATAACCCTTGATCAGCGGCAAAAGACCTTGCTCTTCAAAGGCTGTCAAGAGGCCCTGATCACCGCCATTGGCATAACAAAGATCGGCCACCGCCACAGGCAAAACCGCTGCTTTGATGGCCTTCCCCAGCCGCAGATAGTCGGCTGAATCCAAAAGCTGACGGGAAACCCTGTCCAGGTATTGGTCAAATTGGAGCTGGGGCGGGTTGTGCAGCCATAAGACAGCCTGAGGGGGATCCTCGCCCCCCAAAGATACACCCACCGCCTGGGCCTGGGCTTGCAGCGTCTGAATGAGAGGCTGCCCTTCATAGAGGGTAGGTAAGTTGGCGCTCTCGGGAAAAGTATACTCCAGTGCAACAGAGACACTTTGCGGAATTAAAGCACGTATCAAAAGGGCCGAAGCCAACTCATCGGCCCCTGGGTAGAGCAAAACCCGCGAACCCAGATCTTTCTGGACAATGGCCTGCGCCAATTGGTTTTTCTCCTGCACATTCCAACCATAGGTCCCTGAATCATCACAGCCAATGTACAGATAGTCAAAAATATCTGCCTGCACGGCATCCAGGGCTTGAAACAGCAAATTGAGGTTGCGTTGGCGCAGGCCCTGGTAATCCAACAAAATGTCGGCCGGAAGCTCGGACTGCAAAGTTTGAAATTCGTCATGCCAGGAGGAATCTGGGTCTTGATCTGCAAGCAGGGCGTGTTCAAGCCAAGCATAGCGAAAGATCCTTTCACCATACTCGGCCCAATAGGGGCGCTCTTCGGTCGCATCATTGTGATTGGAGAGCCGCAAAAGGGTGGCAAAAGCGGCCATACGCAAACCGGGAAAGCGGGCCTTTAATTGCACCAAGGCCTGTAATCGCTCTGTGAGCAAAGTCAAAGACGCATTGCTCTTGCGCGAGAAAACCAAGCCCCCATAAAGCCAAGTATCCAGACTGATTACCAGCAAAGGCACTTGTCCAAGTTGGCTTTCGAGCCAGACCTCAAGGCCCTTAAGCGCCGCCGGATTTTTGACGTCTCCGAGCAGATCCAGGGGCGGAACAACAACCTCGAACCCCGCGATGGCTGCTATCTCAAGCGGAAAACGCGAGGTACAGGGCCGATTATCGAGTGGCAATAAAAGGGCGTGGGCCATGATTTAACTCGAAGCTAACGCCGCGAGCTGAAGAGATCCAGTACCGACTTTTTGATCGCTGAACCCGACTGCACAAAGAGCAACCTGAAAACCAAGCCCATATAAGCCGGCCAAGAAATATAACCATCGGGGGTTTCGTGTTCGGTCGAAAAGACGGACTCTTTTTCCTTTTCTTCGTCGATTACCTGTTCCCCAGCGACATTGAGACCAGCCAGCTCATAGAAGTCGAGATTGAGCAAGGTCGGATACATATCACGGGGATTGAGTTTGATTTTGAGAAATTGGTCAATCGTGTCGCAATTATAATAGGTTTCTTCAATCTGGGCCATGATCTCTTTTTTGAGATTCATCGAAACCTCAACCATGCGATTGAGCGGCAATTTTTGAATAAACCACTCCACCATTTCTTCCGAAACTTCAGTGGTGCGTTTGAGCATGCTGCTGAGATGGGGCATCAAATCACGGAGACGGAACTCCAGATTTACCCCCACACCCACCAGACGATCTTCGGTCCCGGTGAGAATAATTTTGGCACTTTGGGGATCAATCGGCTTGTCATCAAGGGACATAATATACGCCCCGATATCAATCATCTGATGATAGAGCATGGCTCTTTACCTTACCTCATTCTTCATCTTCATCATTTTCGTCTTCGCCTTCATCCCAGTCTTCATCCGACTCGGCAGAGGAAGCCCTCACCATTCGGCCCACCAAGACCGCACGTTGTTTGGCGGCTTTCTGGGCCCGTTTTTTGATTTTATCCTGAACCATCATGGCCCAAAGTGTGGGCTCAGCCGCACGCAAGGTGGGTACCAGATTGGCCATTACCCGGTAGTGGATATACATCTGCAAGTGATGAATTTGTGATTTCTGAAGCTCTTCCGGCTGATCCAGAAAGCCCTCCATATCATAGAGGTACTTTTCGGCCATATTCTGGGCCACGACCATCGAGATTTCCCGCATGCCCTGATGGGCCAAATCGGCCAAGAGCTCCATCTGGTCGATATCTTCATGCATTTCAGGCAGGGCCGCTTTGATATGTGTGCGAAAATCAGTGGCGGCAGTCACCGCGACAAAATTGACCAGCATCTCCGATTGCTCAATATCGTTGATCAGGGTGGCCCGTTTGCCTTCGCTAAAGAGCAAACTGCCGCGCACGGCTTTGGAGATCTCTTTGTCAACTTCTTCAATAATTTCTTCGATAATCGCAGCTTCAGCCCCCGCATCGGTATCCATGGAAATGATCTCATTGCCAACAATCATCATTTTGGATTGTTTTTCTTCGGGGTCGTTTTCCATGAAAAAGCTCTTGATATCCGGCTTTTTGACCTGACGATCCATAAAATCCTGAAATGCTTTGAGTCCTCGGGGCTGATTGAATTTTTTGGTTTCGGCAAACTCGATCGCCTGATCCGCCAATTCATTCATGGCAACATTAAACAGATAGGCATATTTGGGTTGTTCTTTGAACTCCAAAAATTTGCCGATTTGCAGCCAGACCTTGCGCAGTTTATTCGGAACCGTCTCTTGCGCTTTTTGCAGTTCAAGCAATTCCTCAGCTTCATCCTCTTCGAGTTCCGCAATCATAAAATCGAAAATATTGTCGAAATACTCGCTGTAATACTCAATTTGTTTGGGCACATTGTCCCCATGGGTCATGGGAGTGATCACGCGCTCCTTGAGCTTCTCAGGCAAAATCGGTGGGGCCGTTTCAATCGAACGCACCAGTGAATCAATCGCCTGTTGGGTATAGCGCAACTCCAAAGGCACATAACCTTGGGGTTGGTTGACCGTCATGAGGATCAAAATCGAGAGCACTTCACCTTTGACAATCACAGGCATCAAGAGCATCGACTTGATCCCATAAGGGGCCGAAAACTGCACCACCCCTTGATCGGAATATTTCGAACAGTCGGGAATCATCAAGGGCTGACGGCTGCTTCGCACCTGCTCCATGATCGCCAAGGGATGCAGAAAGACGCCATCCAGATCGGGCAATTGGCCACCTTTGAGGGGCTCTTTGGGAAGCGGTGGCGGCATCGGGATCTTGGGGCCATCGTCCTCTTCTTTTTTTTCTTGCTTGATTTTGATTTCCATGATCTCAGAGGCCACAATCACGCGCTTGGTTTGAGGGCCTTCGTCTTTTTTTTCTGAAGCCGACTTCGGCGGCAAATTACTCTGCTGCCGCACCAAACAAATCTCACCACCATGTTGAACATAGTGTTCGTAGGCCGTAGCCACACAATGATCGGCTTTGAGCATGAGTTTTAAGCGGTTGCAGGCCAATTTGAGCATCATCGGGGGGTCAATCACGGAGGTCTCCAGCTCGGACTGGAAATTGCCCAAGAGCTTTTGCAACTCCATGGAGCGCATGCGCTCCTGTTCCATACGTTTCTTTTGTTCAGCCAGGGCACGCTTTTGTTCACGGGTTAATTTTTGCGGCGGCTGTCCCTGAACCGGTTGGGCTCCGGGGGGAAGATTGGGATTTTGCATAAACGGTTATCCTTTTTCTAGCTCGTTTCCTGGCTGCGCAGATGATGGTCTAAATCCAAACGATTCAGAATACACGGATTTAGAGGGATTCTTCAATATCCTCTTCTTCGTCTTCTTCTTCAGGATTGTATTTCACGCCTTTTTTGAGCGGGGTTTTGACTGAGACATTAAACGATTTGCCGCCAATTTTAAACGACATATAGCCATACTCGCGGTCGACTTCAATTTCAAACTCACGGCCCGAAAAAACCTTGCCCATGGCCGCCGCCATCGCGCGCATTGCTGCAGGGGGAATACTCTGACCTGCCCCCAAGAGTGAACGGGGAGGCACGTCGGCCTGAATTTGTTTTTGGGCATTGGTCATATTAGAGACAAAACGGTTCATACCGTTGTCTTGGGCCAATTTCATCAATTGTTGCTGATCTTGAGAGGGCAATTGAGTCAGGGCATTCACACTGGTAGAAGGCAGTTTGACCTGGTTCTGCGTTTGCGAAAACTGTTTGGCATCGACTTTGGGTTGCGCCTGAACTTGGCGTGCCTGTTGAGGCTGAGCCGTAGTTTGAGGGGCCTGAATTTGAGGTGTTTGGGGCGAGACCTGATTAACTCCACCGAACGACATAGCGCTCTCCTTCCAAGACAACATTACGTTTCTTTATTGTAACCGATCTTTTCAAAAGGAATCCAGCCCCCGGCTTTGCCGGGCCCATCAGGTTCTCGCTATACTGGAGATCAGTCTCTTGATATATTTGGAGTTTACATGCCCCATACACCCTCGGCCTATCTGACGGCAGCCCTGCGCAGCCGCCTGATTCGGGCTGCGATTAGCGAAACCAACACCACAGATATTGCCTGTTTTTTAGAAGAGCTGGACCTCCAGCCAGCGCTTGAAAACAGCCCTGAAAATCTCTGTAAGTATTTGCTTTCGCAATTGTCTCACTGGGCCCGTGAACCCGAGAGCAGCGAAAAGCTCGTACGCTGCTGTGAAGGTCTGGCCCAGTTTTATCTTTGGGAGGCCAGCGAAAAACCCGAAGTGCTCCAACAGATCAATACACATCTGCCGCAAGGTTTGAGTTTCAGCCTGATTTCGGGCCGCTTATTGCTGGATCGCGACCTTTTTTATGCCCCTGAAAACCCTTTTTTAGACGAAACCCCTTTTTTGGAAGGCGAGCCACCACTGCACCCCATTCCTCCGCCAGTGGCGCTCCCCCCAAGCGAACCCACGCTTGAAACCCCGGTTGAAGCCCAAAACGACCGTCAAACAGAACGCCAACGGATTGTCAGTCAGCGTATGAATATGCTTAAAAATCAGCTTTCAGGAAGGACCGGATCATGAGTGCAGAAATGGATCGTTTTCGCCAATTGTGTCAGCCCCTTTATGGGTTTTCTTATAAATACTTCGATAAACTTAAAAGCGAAGAGGTGCCCAATTTAGTCTATAACTTTATTCTCAGCCCAATGGAGATCTACAACTTGGTACTGAAGGCCCATGCGCGGATGCCTGAGATGTTTAAAATTATTCGCGAAGAAGATGAAGTCATGGATCTCTGGGCGCACAAAGAGCTGATCTTAAAATGCCTGGTGGTTTTGAGCAATCTCGAATTGCTTTACGATCCCTTGCGCAAAGCCGGTGTGCTGGAAGAGGCGGTGGTCATTCGCGATCAGATTATCGACGAGTTCACCGAAAAAATTGTCGAAGACCCGGCTGTTTTGGCTGCGATTCAGGACGGCACGATTGATGAAGAAATTGAAAAGCGCAAACGCAGCAAAGCCATTTTTAATTTTCAACCCCTGTTTGAACAACACCGCTCCCTGGTGGTCAATCCCTCGGAGATGCATTTTGAAGAAATTCCTGAAAAATTCTAGACGGGTGCTTTGCTTTGCTGAGGCCTCAAGCCCTGGTATGATACACATACTTTTGAAGAAAGCAGTACCCGTACTATGAGTCTAGCCCTTGGTTTTGACCTTGGTGGCACCACCGTCACCGCAGCACTGGTGTCTGAACAAGGAGAAATCCTGCACAGTCTGGATGCCCCCACCCCTGCCGCTCAACCCGCCCAAGCCACCCTGGATCTGATGGAAAAGCTCTTCGCCGATCTTTTGGCACACACCCAGGAAGAAGTTGTTGGGATTGGTATGGGCATTGCAGGCTTGATCAACCCTTATCAGGGTGTGGTTCACACCTCGCCCAATTTGCCCCTCTGGCAGGATGTAGATTTGCGCAGCCCTTTGCAAAAACGCTTTGGACTCCCGGTTTATTTGGACAATGATGTGCGCGCAATGGCCCTGGGTGAATTGCATTTTGGCGCAGGCCAAAACGCAGAATCCATGCTCTGTCTGACCGTGGGTACAGGCATTGGCAGTGCCATTGTGCTCAAAGGCGAGATTCACCGCGGAGCGACACTGTCTGCGGGAGAGTTTGGCCATACCACGGTGGTTCATCAGGGGGGCCGCCTCTGTGGCTGTGGAAATACCGGCTGTTTGGAAACACTGGCTGGTACCCAAGGTATTTTATTACTCGCCCGCCGCTATCTGGAGCGGGGCCAAGCCCCGATTTTAGCTAAAAAACTGGC
>CAZRFI010000064.1:14803-18500 GCA_964598905.1 uncultured Candidatus Sericytochromatia bacterium
GCCCAATCTGTTCAGGTTTTAGCCGCCCAACTGGGCCCCCAAGCAGGAATTGTCGGGGCATCCGTACTTGCCCGCAAAGGAGTGAAAGCATGAAAGAATATCGCAAAACCAAAATTGTGGCCACATTGGGGCCAGCCACTGCCCACGCAGAAATGATCGAAGCCCTGATTCGCCAGGGGGTGAATGTCTTCAGGTTGAACTTTTCCCATGGCAGCCATGAAGATCATCTCAAAACCCTCCAACTGATCCGCGAAATATCCCAAACCAAAAACCTGAATGTGGCTGTACTCCAAGATTTGCAAGGCCCCAAAATCCGCATTGGTGAAGTCGAAGGTGGAGAGGTGCAATTGGTCGATGGCACGCTTTTTGCGATTACGACGGAGAGCTGTGTGGCCACAGCTGAACGCGCTTCGGTTTCTTACCCCTATCTGTTGGAAGATATTGAAGTGGGAACACGGGTCCTGATCGATGATGGCCATATGGAGCTCAAGGTCGAAAGTAAAACTGACAATGAGTTGGTTTGCCGTGTGATCCATGGCGGCCCCTTGCGCCCCAAAAAAGGTGTCAACTTTCCCGACGCCTCGCTGCAAATTGCGGCATTGAGCGACAAAGACAAACGTGACCTGGAGTTTGCAGTCCAACACAAGGTCGATTTTGTTGCCGTCTCATTTGTGCAACGACCCGCCGATGTGCTTGAAACCAAAGATTTTTTAACCAGCAAAGGTGCCTATATTCCCGTCATCGCAAAAATCGAGCGGCAAGAGGCGATCAACAATATTCAAGCCATCATCGACATTGCCGATGGCGTCATGGTGGCCCGGGGCGATTTGGGGGTCGAAATTCCGACCGAACATGTGCCTCTGGCTCAGAAAAAGATTATCCGCCTCTGCAACGAAGCGGCCAAACCGGTGATTACCGCCACGCAAATGCTGGATTCAATGATTCAGAGCGCCCGCCCAACCCGCGCAGAGGCCTCAGATGTGGCCAATGCCATTTTGGATGGCACTGACGCAGTCATGCTCTCGAATGAGACAGCCACGGGCAGGTTTCCACTGGAAGCGGTCAAAACCATGCACAATATCGCTCTAACGATTGAATTGGAAATGGCCAAGAGTATGGAGCGCACAGCGCCACGCCAGCTCCACGCCCAAAACATCGCCACTGCCGTGGGCACTGCGGCCTGCCAAATGGCCCGCCACTTGCATGCCACAGCCATTATTACGGCCACTCTGGGCGGCTCGATTACCCGCCAAGTCGCCAAACACCGCCCAGCCATGATGGTCATTGCAGCCACGCCGCTGGAAAAAACCTGGCGCGAAATGAATTTGCTCTGGGGAACGTACCCTTTGATGATTACCCCCTCAGAAGATACAGATACCCTGATGCGCACAATTTTGGATCAGGCGATTCAACACGAGTTGGTCAGCCAAGGCGATACCGTAATCATGACCGCCGGGATTCCAGCGGGGCAGCCCGGCTCGACCAATATGATCAAGGTTGAAACAGTCACCAAGGTCTTGGGCAAAGGCATGGGCCTCGGCAATAAACTGGTCAGTGGACGCGCCGTTCTGGCGCGCACAGCTGAAGAGGCCATGACCAAAATTCAGGATGGGGATATTTTGGTGACCAGCATGACCACCCGCGACTATATGCCCTTGATGGATCGCATCAGTGGGATTATTACGGTCGAAGGGGGCCTGACTTCCCATGCCGCGATTGTGGGTATGTCTCTGGGTATTCCGGTTTTATTGGGGGTGACCGAGGCCTTTGAGATTATCCGCGAGCACGGCCAAATCACAATTGATCCTGGTCAGGGCCTGATCTTTACGGGTATTCCCAATATCACCTGATCGTTGCCAAGCAACGTGATCACCTTTCTGCGCTCGCTGCTGGAATGGCCCTGGCTGCTCTTGCTCAATCTCTGGAATCATTTTTATACCTTTGCGCTCTGGCTGCAGGAGGTGCAGCAGTTTTACCGCTATCCCCCCCTGATCAAAGCAGATCTGCTCTGGATGTTGGACTACGCATTGAGCAGCCCCTTTGCCTTGAGTCGCAAAGCCACCCAAAAAGAGGCACTGCCAGAAGATCTGACTGTTTATGGCGAAACCCCCTGGACCACACTGGAAACCCTCTGCAAAGCCGTCAATCTGAATGAAAATGATGTCTTTGTCGAATTGGGCTGCGGCACAGGGCGGAATCTTCTGTTTGTGCCTTTGATGTTTGCCTGCAAGGCCCAAGGCTACGAATTGGTAACGCGCTTTGTCGATAAACTTCGCTGGCTATTACATGCCACCCAATTGGACAGCAGCGTGGAAGTCTTCTGCCAAAACTGGTTTGAGGCTGATTTGAGCCAAGGCACGGTCTTTTTTTTAGTGGGTACCTGCTACAGCGACACCCATTTGCAATTGGCCTCAGAAAAATTGAAAGCCGTGGCCATGGGCAGCAGAATGATGACAGTTTCATGGCCTTTGCCAGAGACTGAATTTGAGTTATTGCAAAGCATAGAATTGGCTTTTTCTTGGGGCAAAGGCACGGTCTATATCCAACGCCGCCGCTAAAAAACAATAGTAACTACCTTCTGTCACCCCTTGCCAAATTGGGCTAAAATTAAAGGCGTTAAAGATCGAATGAGAGAAGAATATCCAGATGAGTGACACCCAAACCTGCCCCAAATGTAAAAAAAGCAACCCCTTAAGCAATGTGGCCTGCATTTGGTGTGGCGCCATGCTGATGTACCAGCGTTTTCAGGCTTGTCTGGGTCTCAACGCCCATTAAGCCTTTGCATAAAACAGTCCCAAAGCAAATTCCCCGGTTACGAATAACCGGGGAATTTTATTGAGGTGGGCAGTACAAGATTCGAACTTGTGACCTCCTCGATGTCAACGAGATGCGCTACCACTGCGCCAACTGCCCTTTAATTCAAGAAGTATACGACATCTTAACATGTATGCGCTCATCGCTCAAGATGATTGAAGCAAATGCGTTTCAAGATGATTGAAGCAGATGCGTTATAATGATCACGTTGAAGCAACTCAAGACAGATAGAAAGAAGGCCGTGCGTGAGTAAAGAGGACACTGTACAACAGCTACTCGATAGAGGCCTGCAGGCCATGCAGAAAGAAGACATGGAAACAGCCCGGAGCTGTTTTCTGGAGTGCATCCAAATCGATGATTCAATTGCCTCTGCTTATAATAATTTGGGGCTGCTGGCCCTGGGCCAAGGCAATTTAGAACAGGCCAAAGAACAATTGCAGATTGCGATCGAAAAAGATCCCCGCCTGTTCAGTGCTTATACCAATTTGGCCGCCATCGAACAGAGCCGCGAGAATCTCTCCGATGCCGAACGTCTCTACCTCAAATCGGTTCAGCTCAACCCCAACGCTTCCGAAGCCTATTACAATTTGGGCCTGCTCTACGTCAAACAGGAAAAACTGGTGCAGGCCAAAACCGCCTTTGAAAAAGTCACCCAACTCAACCCCGACAATTATGATGCCTTTTATATGCTTGGCAATGTCTACGGCACGCTACAAGACTATTACGCGTCTATTGCCAATTTTCAGTATATTGTCTTTCACCTGCCCGAAATTCAAGAGGCCCGCGTGGCCTTGGCTGAGATGTACCGCCGCCAGGGCAAATACCCGCTGGCGATTCAAGAGCTGCGCGCCGCCCTCGACTTGAGCCCCAATGATGTCGATGT
>CAZRFI010000065.1:0-16095 GCA_964598905.1 uncultured Candidatus Sericytochromatia bacterium
CAGGCCGTCCACGACTTGCGCTTGGAGATGGCCGCCAAAGATTTGCCCAAAGAGGGCGGTGTGGTCGGTTTTGAACTCTTTGACAAAGACACCATGGGCATCACCAACAATCTCTTCGACCTCAATTACCAGCGTGCCCTGGCCGGAGAGCTTTCGCGCACGATCATGCAAATGGATGGCGTCGAGCGGGCACGGGTACATTTGGCGATTCCCAAAAAACAGCTCTTTACCCAGCTTGAAGACCCTGCCACGGCCTCTGTCACACTCAAGCTCAAAGGCGACACGGCCCTGACTGCTGAACAGGTCAAAGGCATCAGCAAGCTTGTGGCCAATAGCGTGCCCGGACTGGCACAGCAGCATGTCACCGTGACAGATACCCAGGGCCATTTGCTCTTTGACAGCGAAATGCTCGACAGCGAAAATGGGACCGAAGTCACCCGCGTCAATTCCCAACGCCTGGAATACCAGCGCACCCTCGAAAAACGCATTCGCCTCGATGTCGAAAAAATGCTCAGCCAGGTCGTCGGCGAGGGCAATGTCACGGTTCAGGCCAAAGCCGAGCTGAATTTTGACAAAGAGGAGAGTGTCAGCAAAGCGTTTTCGCCAACCACGGGCAATGATCCCAAAACCGTGCAGTCGCTGCGCAGCGAAAAAGAGAGCCAAGAAACCGGCCAAGGCACCCAAACAGCACCTGGCGGTGTGCCCGGTGTGACCAGCAATATTCCCACCTACCAGGAAAACCAGGGGGACCAAAACAACTCCTTTTCGCGCAAAGAAGTGCTGCGCAATTTTGAGGTGCCCGAAGTCCAGACCAAAGTCGTCAAATCTCCCGGCCAATTGCGCCGTTTGACTCTATCGGTGGCGATCAACAGCTTGTCCCCGGCGCTCAATACCAGTGTGGCGGGGCTCTCTCCCGATGACCCGATTGTCAAAAATCTGCGCGAGCTGGCTGTGGCAGCTGCTGGAATCAATGTCGAAAGGGGCGACACGATTGCGATTCATGCTGTGCCCTTTGATGACAGCAGTCAGCGCAATGAACAAGCTGCAATGGACCAAGCTGCCAACCGGGAGCTTTGGAAAAATCTGCTCACCACGGGTGTGGTGGGACTGAGTATTTTGGCCTTGCTGATTGTGGTCTATTGGGCCTTTGGCCGCCGCCGCCGCCCCCTTGAGGGTGAGCTTGTGGACGAAAAAAGTCTGGCTGGCCGCGAGGGCGATTTCTTGGCTTTGGATGAACCGCCTGAATTGGCGGGTTTGAGTGAGGCCACTGCCCGCCGGGCCCAAGCGGTGAGAGGGCTGACCCAGATGGCCCATGAGGACCCGGTGCGGATGGCCCGTCTCTTGCGATCCTGGATGAGTGAAGGCAATTAGAGGGTATAAATAAACGGTTATGTCCAGTTATCGGGATGTTTTAGACCCCACCGGGAGTGGTGATTCCCAATTGATCGGGCGCAAAAAAGTAGCGCTGATTCTGATTGCCTTGGGGCCTGAAATTGCCTCAACGGTGCTGCGCCATTTTGATGAAAGTGAAGTCGAGCAGATTGCGCTCGAAATTTCGACCATGCGCCAAACTGAGCACGAAGTGGTCAACCGCGTCTTGGAAGAGTTTTACCAAATGGCGCGGGCCGGTGAATTGAACGCCCTGGGTGGGCAAGACTATGCCGAAACCCTCCTGCGTGGCGCTTTTGGTGATGCCCGCGCCAACCGTGTTTTGGGCAAACTCGATGTCTTGCAAGAAAAAAACAGCCTGCCTTTTGAGGCCTTTCGCAAAGCGGATCCAGCCCAAGTCGCTCATTTGATCCAGAATGAACACCCCCAAACCATCGCCCTGATTCTGGCCTATCTCAAACCCGAGCAGGCGGCGGTGGTGCTCTCCAATCTCAACGACGATTTACAAATCGAGGTCTCGACCCGCATGGCCACAATGGAGCGCGCAGGCCTCGAAGTGGTCAAAGAGATAGAAACCATTTTACAGTCGAAATTTGCCTCGATTCTCAAACACGATCGCGGCACCCATGTGGGTGGGGTCAAGAGTCTGGCCGAAGTCCTCAACCGGGTGGACCGCAGCACCGAGCGCAATATTATCGAAAACCTGGAGCGCTTTGACCCTGAGTTGGCAGAGTCGGTCAAAAAACTGATGTTTGTCTTTGACGATTTGATCATTCTCGATGATCGCGGCATTCAGCGCCTCTTGCGCGAACTCGACAGCAAAGATCTCGCTTTGGCCCTCAAAGGCGCCAACGAAGATGTCCAAAACAAAGTCTTCAGAAATATGTCTGAGCGGGCCTCTTCGATGCTTCGCGACGATATGGAGTCGATGGGCCCTGTGCGCCTGAAAGACGTCGAAGAAACCCAACAAAAAATAGTCAATATTATCCGCCGCTTGGAAGAATCAGGTGAAATTGTCATCAGCCATGGTGGAGAAGATATTGTCATCTGATCCCTATTTCCATCCCCGGATTATCAAAAATGTGCAGCTCGAAGACGAGCGCTGTCTCATTCCCGCTTTACAGCCAGCGGTCAAAGCCGGAGAACCCATCTCACTCGAAGAGCAGACTGCTGCCATTCTGGCCAAGACCCAGCAAGAGGCCGAAGCGATTATCCAGCAGGCCTTTGCTGAGGCCGAACGCATTGTCCAGCAGGCCCGCCAGGATGCCGCTAACCTGATTCACGAAAGTGAAGCCAAAATGCAGCTTTTACAAGCCCAGGCTGTGCAGGCCGGTCAAGCCCAAGGTGAGGCCCAAGGTTTGGGTGAACTGAAACAGGCTGCTCAACTGTTTGAATCTGTTCTGAGCGAGGCCCAGGCCGAGCGCAAGCGTCTGCTTGAAAGCTCAGAAGCCGCTGCTGTGCAGCTGATTCTGGCGATTGTGCGCAAGGTGCTCAAGGTTGAGCCGATTATCAACGAACAGGTGATTTTAAAAGTGACGCGCGCGGCGTTGCAGCGTTTGAGCAAAGTGGCTGATGTGCAGATCTTTGTGCATCCAGCAGATTTGGAACTTTTGCATTTTAATTTATCCCAATTCTCGGATCTGGCTTTGGAAATTGTCTTGGAACCCGACGAAAAAATTGCCCCCGGTGGTTGCCGCATCCACAGCCGCTCGGGCACCATTGATGCCACACTCGACAGCCAGTTTGAAACCGTGGCCCGTTCATTTCTGGCGGTGGCTGAGGGTTAACCCGGTTTGGGGCGGCTCTCTGGTCGTGTTAAGATAGGGTTTGATTCCGTGACCAGAATACGATACGTTCATCATGGATAATTAAAACGATTGAGGCCCAAGCCCCTTATGAGCACACAGATTGAAGCCAATAGCCAAAATTTAGAAAAACAGGCCCAAGAATTGCGGTTTTTGGGACAGGGACTTTTGGGCTTTGAACACCTCTTGACTTATTCCCTCTCTGTCTATGATCCCCAAACCCCTTTTTATTGGCTGCGCGCAAATCAAGACGAAAATGCGGCCTTTATTGTGATGGAGCCCTGTTATCTGGTTGCAGACTATGCCTTTGACCTTCCCGACGACTTGGCCACTGAACTTGAGATTGCCCATTCAGAAGATGCCTTTGTGCTCGTGATTCTGCGTATCCCCGACAATATGCAAGAAATGACCGCCAATTTGGCTGGGCCGCTCATTTTTAATCGCCACACAGGTTATGGCAAACAATTGGTCTTGGAAGCTGCCGACTATCCGCTGCGCTTTCCGCTTTTTCCCGCTGCGCCCACAGAAGCTGAGCCCGTCTGAGTTTTTATGCTCGTACTCAGCCGCAAACTCAACGAAAGTATTATGATCGGCGACCAGATCGAGGTGATTGTGCTCGATGTGCGCGATGGCCATGTCAAACTCGGGATCAAAGCTCCCCGCGATATCAGCGTGCACCGCCAAGAGATCTATGTCGAAATCAAACAGGAAAATACCCAGGCCAGTCAGCAAAATCCCCAGGCCTTGGCGAGTGCCGCACGTGCTTTGCAGGGCTCTGTTTCGAAAAAAATCAAACAGGCTGTGCGCGAGGAAACCCAGCAGGCTTCTCAGCCTCTCTCCCCGAAAAAAGGGGATTCTCTGCGCTCCTTGGGCAAAGCCCTGAAGCCAAATTCTGGCTCCCCCGCTGATGCCGAAACTCCCTGAGCGTTTGGTTGCCTTGAGGTCTTCTCTGAGGTCCTTTGCGCTGGTGGGTTTGGTCTCGTTCTTGCTCAACTTTTCTCTCTTGCCGGTCTGGCTCGCTTCTGCGGCAACGGCGGCTCCAGTGATTCCCCCCCAAGACACAGTGGTGGTTGTGGATTTTGCTGAAAGCCCCGAAGGCCAGCTCTGTGCTCGCAGCATTCGCCAAGAATTGGTGCGCTCTCAGCTCTTGAATGTCTGGCCGGGTTGGTATACCCGCCAGCGTCTGGTCAAGCCAGACATTCAAAATTGGCAGGCCCTGCTGCAAGCCCTGCCCGAAGTTCAGAGTTTGATTCTGGGGGATGTGCAATTGGAGGCGGAGCGCGTGATTGTCAATTTGGTTGTGGCCCGCAACGGACCCGAACCCGCTTTGGTCTTTGCCGAAGTCGCCAAAGATCGGCCCGATGAGTTGGAAACACTGTGTCGGGGGCTGGCTGCTCAAATTTTGGGAACCTCCGTTGCCACACCTTTGCAAAGTCCGGGGCTCTCAGCGAGTTTATCGCTGATCATGCCCGGTGCCGGTCATTTTTATCAGGGCAAACCCCTCAATATTCTCTTGGGAGTGGGTTTTTTAAGTGGCTATCTGGCCTTGGCTTATTTGGGCTTCAGTTCCCGCCAGGAGAGTGTGCCTTCGCGAGAGCAATGGGGCGGACTGCTTTTATTGCTCAGTTTGACCGATGTGCTCAGCGCCTATTTTTTATCTCTGTCGGCAGAGACGGGGGGGAATTAAAACACAATGGGAGCAAGAATACCGATTTACCTGATCATGGGTCTGATCTGCAGCTGGTTCTTGGTGAGCTGCAGCCCCTTGGTTGCGGTTTTTTTGATGACCCCAGAGCAGGTCACACAGCCCTTTTTAAATCCCTCTCCCAGCCCCTCGCTTTTTTCGCAGGAAAACCCTTTGTGAGTTTTGATACACCTGCCTCTTGTGTTAAGATGATGCAGGTAAAAATCGGCAATTTGCAGCCCATTACACGTTGGAAAGGCAATACCAATCATGACTAGCGATGAGACCTTAAAAGCCGCCCTGAATTCGACAGAGATGAAGCAGCGTCTGGCTGCCATTGAACAACTCAGCAAAACCCCGTTGCCCCAGGGAGCAGAATTGCTTTTCTCCTCTCTTCAGGATACAGAGGTCAAGGTCCGTGCTGCGGCTGCGTTTGCGCTGCGGAAATATGCCCAAGATCCCGCTGTGGTCCAGCCTTTGATTGCCCTCTTGGCAGATCAAAACCTCGATGTGCAATTGGCTGTGGCCTTTTCGCTGGGCGAAACCGGTGCCGCTGAAGCCGTCGGTGGCTTGACCCCGCTTTTGGCTTCAACAGACGATCGCCTGCGTAGCCGCACCGCCGAAGCCCTCGGCAAATTGGACAATCCCCAGGCCTGTGATGCGCTTTTTGAGGCACTTGAAAAAGAAGAAAATCCCAAAGTCGGCCTGCGCATTGCCGAGGCCCTGCGCCGTTTGGGTGATGAACGTGCCATTCCAATTTTAATTGCCGCTCTGCAATTTGAAGACAGTGGCGTGCGGGCCCGTGCCGTTGAGGCCTTGGCTCAGCCAGGTGACCTCACGGTGGTCGGCCCTCTGGTTGCTGCTTTGGCTGATGAAACCCAAATGGTGCGCTCTGCTGCGGCCTTTATTCTGGGCCGACTGGGTCCTGTCGCCGTGGACGCCCTGACCGGGGCCTTGGCTGATGAAACCCGCAGTGTGCGCTCTGGAGCGGCCAAAGCCCTGAGTGAAATTGGCGATATCCGCACCCTTCAGCCCTTGCTGAAGGCGCTCGAAGACGAAGACCGCCGTGTGCGGACCCGTGCTGCTCAGGCCTTGGGCCGTTTGGGCTCGGATGAAGCCATCCCCGCGCTGATGCGCTGTGTGACCCAAGACGAAGCCAAACGTGTGCGCTGGCGTGCCACAGGAGCCTTGCGTGAACTCAAAAATCTGCAAGCCGCCCCCGCTTTGGTGGCTGCCCTCAAAGACGAAGACAGCAGTGTGCGTTTGGAGGCCGTGCGGGCCCTGACGGATTTGGACCTGTCTGATGCGGTTGACGATATCAAAGAACTTTTGCAAGATCCGATTCGCCGCGTGCGCTGTGGGGCGGCCAAGTCCTTGGGTGAATTGGGTGACCACCGTGCGATTGGTCCCCTGCGGGATGCCCTGTGGAATGACGATGACCAGAGTGTGCGTTTGGAGTCAGCCAAAGCCACCCGCAAACTGCGCCACCGTCTGGCTGAGACTGTTCAGGCCTTGCTGCAACTTGAAGAGCAGGCCTTGCTCTCGCTCGTGGATGCCCTGCGCGATGAAGACAGCCGTGTGCGTTTAGAGGCGATATATTCCTTGGCCGAATCGGCAGGGGAAGTGGTGGTTGAACCCCTGATTGAGGCTTTGCAAGATGAAGATTCCCAGGTGCGCGCAGAAGCCGCTTATGCCTTGGGCAATACCCACGATAGCCGGTGTGTTGGGCCTTTGCTGGAGCTGCTGCGTGATGAAGACAGCCATGTGCGTACCAATGCCTCCGAAAGCCTGATCGCCTTGGGTGACTCCAATTTGGTTGAACTCCTGCTGGAGTCGCTGCGCGACGAAGACAGCCGCATGCGCACCAGTGCCTCGTTTATTCTGGGCCGCTTGGGTGGCTATGCCGTTGAGCGTCTGATAGCCTCTCTGCAAGATGGCGACAGCCGGATGCGTTCCAGTGTGGCCTTTGTTTTGGGTGAAGTGGGCGATGGACGTGCACTCTCCCATTTGATCAATGCCCTGCAAGATTCTGACCGCCGCGTGCGGGCCACGGCTGCTGAGGCTATTGAAAAATTGGCTTACCATTCGATTCAACCCCTGATTGATGCACTTTCGAGCGAAGACAATCGGGTGCGCAGCCGCGCAGCCAAAGCCTTGGGCAATTTGGCCCAGCAGACGGTGGCCCCTTTGCTCAGTGTTGCCGAAGATGAAGATGCCCGTGTTCAGACGATTGCGGCTGAAGCCCTGAGCAAACTGGGCGGCGAACAGGCCTAACAATCATGACACATGCAAGTGCTTCCACTGCTTCCGCTCAGTCTCAGGTGAGCTGCACCTATTGCGGGCAGGTCCATGCGATCAAGCCCGGAACCCTGAGCAAGATTCAGATTCGCTGTTCCAACTGCAAATTATTATTGGGGCAGAGTGATCATCACAGCCGTTTTCGGCATATGGATCCGGCTGTTTATCGCCATCCGCTTGATCACGAGGCACAAGACCATTTAAAGGCCTTGCCAGGGGTGGACAATGTCTTGAAAAAACTCTTGGAATACTCCCAAGAGGCTTTTGGAGACACTTTTTTTGCGATGAACTGCCTGCGGGCCAGTCCTAGGCAATTCCCCGATCTCTATGCCAAATTGCAGGTCGCCACCCAGACCTTGGGCATGCTCACGGTGCCTGATCTCTATGTTGCGCCGGATGGGCTGGTGCCAGGCTCTGCCTGGGGTACCTTTAGTGGCGGGCTGGAGCGGCCGTTTATTGTCTTTCCCAGTTCTTTGTTAGACAGGCTGACTGAGGAGGAAGTTTTGGCGGTTTTGGCCCATGAGATCGGGCATTTTCACTGCAATCATCACGCCTTGAAGGTTGCCGCAGATTTTCTGATGGTTCTCAAAGGCAAGGTGCTCAAAAAAAGCCCCATGCTGGCCCTGTTGGACAGCATTACCCCACCTGTGCAAAACGCGCTCTTCCTCTGGCGGCGCAAAGCAGATTTAAGTGCTGATCGCACCAGTTTGCTGGTTTTGCAAAATACCCAGCTAATGGCCCAATTATTGGCTCAGCATGTGGGGGGGCAAAATCTGGATCGCGTCAATTTGAATGAATTCCTGGCTCAGGCCAGTAATTTTGAGCGTCAGCCGCTGCTCACTTGGCTGGAAAAGTCCTGGCCCTTGCAACTCTGTGATCGGGTGCCTGCCATGGGGGTTTGGCGCATGGCCGAGCTGCTCAACTGGACCTCTGAAGAAATGAAAACCTACGGTTATTCCAAAATTATCAAAGTATTTGCGGCCTGATTCAAAAGACATTTAGATCGTCTTGCTCTCGGCCTCAGCCAAGAAAGGGTATTCTCTTATGCGTGAAGGACTGACATACAGCGATGTTTTGCTGGTGCCTCAATATTCAGATATTGAAAGCCGCCGCAATGTCTCGACCCACACCCGCCTCTCCCGGCGTTTAAAGCTCCATATCCCCATTGTCAGTGCCAATATGGACACGGTGACCGAGTCGACCATGGCGACCCGCATGGCCGAATTGGGCGGCATTGGCATTATTCACCGTTTTCTGACTCTGGCCGAGCAGGTGCGAGAAGTTGCCAAAGTCAAACGCTCCCACAATTTTGTCATTCCCGACCCCTATACCATCCAACACGATTCGACCCTGGCCGATGTGCGTGAAGCGATGTACCAGCGCAGTGTGACCTCCTTTCTGGTGGTGGATCAAAACAACCGACTCTGCGGGATTGTCACCCCCCGCGACATGATGTTCGAAGACGGTCTCGACACCCCCCTGAGTCAGATGATGACACCTTTTGAGCGTTTGGTTTACAAAGAGGTGGGCTCTTATAACGAAGTCGATTACGAGCAGGCCCGCCAATTGCTCAAGGCCCACAAACTCGAAAAACTTCCGTTGATCAACGCTGAACGCCAAATTATTGGCTTGATCACCGCCAAAGATATTCAAAAGCGCTTGCAATACCCCCAGGCCATCAAAGATGCCCAGGGCCGCCTCTTGGTGGGGGCTGCCATTGGCGTCAAAAATGACTATCTCGAACGCACCCAAGAATTGGTCAAAGCCGGCGTTGATGTGCTTGTGATCGACATTGCCCATGGGCATTTTAAATACCTGCTTGAAACCCTCAGCCAGATCAAATCTGAATTTCCCCAGATTGATGTGATTGCTGGCAATGTGGCTTCTGCCGCCGGCACCCGTGATTTAATTGCCGCGGGGGCCGATGCGATCAAGGTCGGTGTGGGGCCGGGTTCAACCTGTTCGACCCGAATTGTGACCGGCTCAGGCGTGCCTCAGTTGACCGCTGTGATGGACTGTGTCGAAGCGGCCAAGGGCGTTCCTGTGATTGCCGATGGCGGTGTGCGCTATTCGGGGGATATGGTCAAAGCCCTGGCTGCAGGTGCCAGCTCGGTGATGTTGGGGGGGCTGCTTGGGGGCTGCGAAGAAAGCCCTGGCTTAACCCGCATCAAAGACGGCCAAAAGGTCAAGGTCTACCGGGGCATGGCCTCGTATGATGCCGCCCGCAACCGCCAGAGTGCCGAAAAAGGCTATGAAGTCGACCTCGACAGCTATGTGCCTGAAGGGATTGAAACGGTCATGCCTTACAAAGGCAAGGTCCACGAGGTGATTGGCCAATTGATGGGCGGCCTGCGCTCAGGTATGAGTTATCTCGGCGCACACAATTTGCCCGAGATGGTCGAAAAAGCTGAGTTTGTGCGCATCAGCCCTGCCGGTTGGCACGAAAGCACACCCCACGCGCAGTACAAGTAGAGGTAGCGCAGAATAGTCAACGCAGAATAGTAACGCAGAATCAAGCTGACGGCGCTGCGCTTGCAGCTTATTCTGCTTGTTGTATTCAAACTAAATCATGCCAAATGTTAAAATGCAGTAAAATGTTTTTTCCTCTTTTGAGAGGAGTTATGGAGAAATAGTATGAGAGTAAAACAACTGAAACTCTCTAACTTTAGGGGAGTACGTCAGCTTGACCTTCAGTTTCAGAATCAATTAACTGTTGTTGCTGGAATTAACGGTTCTGGTAAGTCCACAATTCTCGATGCACTCTCAACTTTGCTATCTTGGTTGATTAACAGAATTCAGAGACAGAATTCATCAGGACGTCATATATCAGATGAAAGTATTTATTACAATCAACCCTTTGCTAGGGTAGGGATAAAAGTAGAACATGGTCAAGAAAATTTCACTTGGGAATTAACGAAAACTTCTGCAGGCTCTTCATCCGAGCAAAAATCTCAACTCACTGGGGTAAGTTCTTTAGCAAGAGATCTTCGTGACGAATATCATTTAAAAGGTTCTCTGCCAATTGCTGCTTACTTCCCTGTTAACCGTACAGTAAGTGAGACGATTCCCGATGCTTCTGGAAATCAATCCATTGACACTTTTGATGTGTATGAAAATGCCCTGGGTACCAAGACAAATTTTCAAGCTTTTTTTGAATGGTTTAGGATTCAAGATGACATTGTTAATGAAAGACAGAGCTCTAGAAATGATTGGTACTATCGAAACAGAGATTGGATAGTTGAAGAAACCTCAAAACTTTTAGATGATCTTACTGATATTTGGACGTCCTTGTCTGGCGAAGTGAACTACAGCATGTCTGTAAGAAAGTTCAAAGACTCATTTGGAAAAAGGCTTTATAAAACCGATCCGCAAAACATAATTCGTGAATTTACAGAAGTGGCTTATCAACTGGGATATGATTTTCCCAACATTATTTTCCCCAGAAGGTTATTTAGAGATATAGATTATCTTTCATACCGGTTATCAGATATTGTTGAAATCAATGAAAAATTTAGTGAAAAAGATTTTCCTCTCTATGAATTTGTGGACATTTTTAAGAATTTAGACATGCACCTAAATCTTGATTTGTCCATCGATAAATCCCATCCAAAATTATTACCAAAGTATTATGTGTTTATTATTAATATGCTTTTTTTTATTACTCGGCTTAGTCTTTGGTGGATAACTGCAGCAGGTCAAACTGATCTAGGTAACGCTTTTTTGCAATTTCGAGAAAAAGTTCTAAATGAAAAAACGAAAAAAGATTCTTTAAGGTATCAAAATAGCAAAATAATTAAAAGTTCCGAAGAGCTTGCCGAAACAGTTCGACAAATAATTGAAAGAGATATTTCGAGAAAAAAGAAAGCGTCTTCTGGTGAAGGTAGAGAATTAATGTTTGTCAGAAAAGCTATTGAATGCTTTTTGCCAAACTACAATAACCTCCGCGTAAAACGCTCGCCAAAACCTCATATGTTAATTGACAAGCATAACGAGCCTCTTAATTTAGATTATTTGTCGGACGGCGAGAAAAATCTCATCGTACTTGTTGGGGATATAGCTAGAAGATTGGCCCTGGCCAACTCGGATCTGGAAAACCCCTTAGAAGGTCATGGAATAATTCTAATTGATGAAATTGAGCTTCATCTTCATCCGGCTTGGCAAAGAATGGTCATATCAAGACTGCTGAAGACGTTTCCTAACTGCCAATTTATAGTAACTACTCATTCACCTCAAGTACTTGGAGAGGTCGAGCCGAACAGCATTACTGTTCTGTATACTGATGAAGACAGGAACATCAAATCATTTCATCCAGAACAGTCCATAGGGCTTACTTCGAACGAAATTATGGATGAAATTATGAAGCCCGTAGATGTGGAGCATACTCTTGCCAGAAACGCTGAAATAGAGAGCAGACTGTCAACCATTAATAGTCTGATTGACAAGGGGACAAAAACATCTTTTAAGAAAGCAAAAGCTGAAATTAATAGACTAGTTAAAAAAATTCATGGAACTACTCCAGATATCGTTCGTGCTCAGTCCCTAATAGCTATGCTTGAGCCTGAGGATGAAATCTAATGAAAGCAATTATTAAAGGCAAAGAACCAGGTTCTTTAACAAAATATCGCTCTAATCCTGGCGCCACATATGATGGTGGGAACTTTACTCAAACTAAATCAGCCATTCGTAAAAGTTTACTGAAAGAGCAAGGCTATCTTTGTGCTTATTGCATGAAAAGAGTTGTTGATAATGAATTAACTACAAAGGTTGAACATTGGCAATGTCAAGCCAGCCATCCTCAAAGGCAACTCGATTATAAAAATATGCTTGCCGTTTGCTCAGGAAAAACAGTCATTTCTACTAATCCACCTAAATCCAAAACACATTGCGATACCTTCAAAGGGCATGATGATATTAAGTTTAATCCTTCAGAAGCAACTCATCACTCTCAAATGAAAATATATTATGGTGTAGATGGGCATGTTTTTTCAAAGAACTCTGAGTTTCAAGAAGATATAGATAAGAAGTTAAACCTTAATTTGACTCGGCTTAAGGGGAATAGAAAAGCAGTCGTGGACTCTGTCTTTTCATATTTATCAGGATATCAAGGCTCCTGCACGGAAGGATCTGTAAGAGACAAATTAAAAAAATGGGAAAATCTTGATTCAAAGGGACATTTAACAGAGTTTTGTGATGTGGCAGTTTACTTTCTGAATAAAAAATTAAAACAAATATCCAAGTAAGACCCACACACCAAATGGCCAACCCGCGCAAAATGAACTTGACGCCGCTTCGCTCTACAAGTGATTCTACTTGTTAGGTTGACGCTTCGCACCGAGGAAAATGTTTGGTAAAATTGACGTCAAACGTGACCGAACTTGATTGATGGCGTTTTACCGATAGGAGTAGAGAAGTGAAGATCGGGGGAACCAAAATAGGCGGAGTCTTTCTGGGAAAGAACTTGCAATCAGCTCTTCACAGGCACCATTTTATAGTGCTCGTCTTGTCGACTGACGAACCATTTCAAATTGGATATGCAGACAGAACGTTCGCCAGCGGAAAAGTCGCCTTGATTCCTCAGGACATGTTGTATAGTCTCACAACAACACAAAGTAGCATGACCTTCTTTGCTCACTTCGACCCGTATACCGCTGAAGGGCTCAGATTGTCGCCAATTGCCAGGCAAGTTCAATTCCTGGATCATTCTGACTTTCTCCCGGTCCTAAAAGATATTGAGATTTGGAGTAGTAGGGTTGACACGGTTCCTGGGGAGGTCGAGCGTATCATGCTGAGACTCTTGGCGGTGGTGACCCGAAATTCCCGGTCTCCGCGGAATTTGGATAGTAGGGTGTTGTCAGTCATAGAATTAGTTGGCACATTGGACATTGAAGACGTCGACTTGAAATCTGCCGCCAGTTCAGTTTTCCTGTCCCCATCACGATTTTCGCACTTATTTAGGAATGAAACTGGTGTAACGTTTAGAAAGTTCATACAGCATCGGAAACTGGTTAGAGCGCTACTACTACTCCACACTGATTACAACCTCACGGAAATCGCATTCAGTGGTGGATTTTCAGATCAGCCACATTTCACCAAGACGTTTGTAAACACCTTTGGGATAACGCCTTCAAAGAGCAAACAATAGCCGTTCAGTACAAGTCTTGACTTTCGAGTCTTGGTATTCTCCCTTTAGGATCAACCTAAAAGGGGTACACGATGGAAAGAACGGCATACAAAAAACAGGGAATCTTGGCTCTGTTTGGATCAACAGGCGTTAGGTTATTCGCGGCCGCAATTGTTTCTGGTTTAGGAATGTGGATCGTCGCTGGGCTCTATCACAACCTACTGCTACCGCTGGTAGACCCTGACGTACAGGCGCATCATGAGGGTTTTGATATCATGCTCTATGCGTACTTGATTCTTGGTTCCCTGATGGTATACTTGCACCGCACCACGTACCAGAGTGCAAACCGACTGGTTGGCGGTGTCGTCATGGGAATGTTTGTGGGTGTACTTTGGACCTTTCCTCACGGACTTGCCATGGCTGGGATTCATGGAACTTCAATCCCGAAGGAAATCATGAATTCCCTCTGGCACCTGTTTGAGCAAGGTGTCGGAGGTCTTCTTGTTGCGCTTGTGATCGGTTTAAAATTAAATTGGCCTTGACACCAGCTCACCCGCTGCTCTAATCAGAAAGGGGTGGCGATGCGTCTCTTGCCAATACAAGGGCAGCCGCTGATAACCAAAGCGGTCGTCTAGCTCCGAGTTTGACTTCGACAAACTCACTGAAAGCATGGCTGTAAAGCTCAAGCAAATTTTCCAGGATCGACTGCTGGTCTTGTGTTGCTGGTAAGACATCAATTTGCATCAGGTATTTCTGGTATTCCCCTTCGCTTGGTAAACAAGCCTGATTTGGACTCATTGAGGGCATGCAAAAAGGCAGCGTCTTATCGCTGCCTTTTGAGTTCAAACAGAGGTCTTGGGCTTTGCCTAAAACCCACTATCTCAAACCGATTCGGTCTATCCCGCGCTCTGGCTGGTAACCGCTACGGTCATAATGCCCCAGCGCTGATCGTTTTTCTTGAGGGTATAAATCGCCTCTTCGGTTACGGTACCGAGGCTGTTGGTGACTTTGCGGCGCACTTTGGCAGTGCCTGAGGCTTCAGAGACACTGGTGACATCCACGCTCAAGATTTCTTGGCGGGTGCCAAAATTGTTAAAGCCTGCTGAGCGGGCGGCCTGCATTTCGGCATTGATTGGCGAAGAGGGGTGCAAAGAGGCAAAGAGGGCGTCGTAGTCATCGGTGTTGATCGCATTGGCGTTGTCGTGTACGACCTGCTCGATCTGCTTCTTAACTGCGGAGCTATCGGGCAAAGAGGGTGCCGGGCTGGCAGTGACAGCGCTGGTGTTGCTGCTGTTGCTGCCGCTGGTGCTACCAGAGTTACTTCCGCTGGTGGCCCCGCCCACAATGATATTGGGGGAGACAACGATGTTTTTACCTGCGTTATTTTCGCAACCCGCGAAAAGCAGAAGGGATGTGGCGAACAGAGTGAGGAAAACAGGACTATTTTTCATGGCTTTAAAGATGCCTTTTTTCATGGCTTTTTACCGTTATGTAATTGAACTATTCCACAATAACACACTCCCAAACCATCTAACAGAGAGATGGCTCACACTGGAGCGATTTATTTTTTAAACAAACCCTTGAGACCATCAAAAAGCCCTTTTTTGACCGCTTTTTCAGGCTCAAACAGACGTTTTGCCGTGTGATCTTTGGGGTCGAGTACGAGCGCCTGTTTGAGGGCTGACTGGGCCATGCCCTTCCAGCCTTTGCTCATATAGGCCTGTCCCAAAGCGCTGTGGTATTTTGCGACACTGGGAGAGGCGGCTATGGCCTGTTGGTAAGCGGTGATCGCTTCGTCGAGTTGGTTTCTGGCAAAGAGGCGTTGGCCTTCTTTGAACTGGTCTTCGGACTGCTTTTTTTTGTATTCTTCAGCTGAAGTTTTGGCTACATTGCTCTCTGCTTTGGGGGGAGGCGAAGCGGCTGCTGCTGCCGCTGTGGCCTGAGCCGCTGAGGCCTCTGCGGCCTTTTGGGTTGTGACCAAATGCTCTGCCAAAAGGCGACGCGTATCTAAGTACTGGGCCCGTTTCATGTCATTTGAAATGACCTCATAGGCCCGGTTGATCATTGAGAAGCGCTCTTTGGCCTCTTCTTGTTCCGTTGAGTTGGCAGGATAGCGATCTGGGTGGAATTTTTTGGCCAGATTTTTATATGCGTTGCGCACATCATCTTTTTCGGTCTCTTGGGTAATGCCCAAAATTTCAAACAGATCGATCCGCCAGAGGTCGTCATCATCTAAGGTTTCCACCTGATTTGCTCCCTTCTGCTGTGCTGTGGGCAGTATAACACAGCCATTAGTTCAAAGCCTTCCAGATCACGCGCCAGTTGATCTCGCGGGTGCCTTCACCGACTTCTGAGACAAAGACGTCGCGGGTCAGACGACCGACCGCATATTCGTTCATACAGCCGTAGCCACCGAGCAGATGGCGCGCCTCGCGGGCCACTTCTTCGGAGATCTGCGCCGACCAGTTTTTACAGATCGAAGCACTCATGGCGGCTTGGGGATTTTCTCCCACTTCAGAGGCTGCCCGCATGATGTATGTCCAAGACAGTTCCAGCTTCATTTTCATTTCTGCCAGCTTGAACTGGGTATTTTGGAAGTCGGCCAGGGTCTTGCCAAATGCTTCGCGCTGATGGACATAGGCCAGAGCACCGTCGAAACAGCCTTCAGCCACACCATGACAAAAGGCCGCAAAGGTCACACGGCCTTCGTTGAGGTTCTTGGTGAGCAGATCCAGACCCTGGTTGAGCGGGCCCAGCAAATGGTCGGCGGGAATCCGGCAATTTTCCAAGGAGATCAG
>CAZRFI010000065.1:16195-18448 GCA_964598905.1 uncultured Candidatus Sericytochromatia bacterium
GGCGCAAGTTTGGCGGCGGCCCATTCCCGGACCGTCTTCTGGATCATTTGCTGTTCTTCGCTTAGCTTCCACATGGCTACCAGTCCCCTTCACTCGCATCACTGGAAGATTGGCTGATGTTTTTTAAATCGCTGCCATCGAAATTGATCTGAAAAATATGGTATTGCGAGCTGTCCGAACCGGGTTTGGCCCCTGAAAAAATCAGGCGCTTCATGTCACGCGAAAAAACCGGGCCAAATTTGGGGGCTTCGTTCAGGGTCAGGCGACGCACTTTGCTACCGTCAGCCAGCATGACATAAATCTCGTTGGAGCCTGCGTCACGGTCGGAGGCAAAGGCAATCATGCTGCCGTCAATGGACCAGGTGCCGCCGTAATCCTGTTTGTCATTTTTGCTCAGGTTTTTGGCGCCTTTGCCGTCAATACCAATGGTGTACAGCTCGTTATTATTGTCGCGGTCGGAGACATAGAGCAGGGTTTTGCCGTCGGGAGACCAGCGTGAAACGGCATCTCCAGCCGGGTGATTGGTGACATTGATTTGTTTGCTGCCGTCGGCGTTCATGATATACACCTCTTCATTGCCATCGCGCTCGGAGGTAAAGGTCAGACGTGTGCCGTCGGGGGCAAAGTCGGGATAGAGGTCACGGCTGGGATTGTCTGTCAGGCGGCGCTGATTTTTGCCGTTGCTGTCCATGATATATATTTCGGGATTGCCGTCACGGTCGGAGACAAAGGCAATTTTGCTGCGATCCTGCGACCAGCGGGGCATGCTATCAGACCCTTTATTTTGACTCAGGTTGACCTTGCCGCTGCCGTCAGCGTTCATGATAAAGATCTCTTCGTTGCCCTCTACCACATGGGTCAGTATCACTTTTCCCATATTGGGGGAGTCATCGCCAGGATATTTGGGGCCACAGGCGGTGATTGTGGATAAAAGCAGGGAACTTGTGAGTAGAAGGGAGAGCGCGTGTTTCAAGGGATAGCTCCTTTAAGATTAAGCAGACTGGAGGTATTATATCAGGTTCGCGTAATGGCTCAAGTAGGCTCAAGTCGGCCCAAGTCGGCACAAGTCTGTTTTGCTTGGTTCATCTTCTCGCTTGGCAAGGCTATAATGACATATGGTTTTTAACGTGAATTATTTTAATTCAGCTTATATTCGCTTTTTTGCCCTCTGTAACCCTGTGCGAGCATGGGCATTATGAGGGCGTTGATTCGACCAGGTCTGCGCCAAATCAACGCCTTTATGGGCGTGCGTGGCGGCGAGTGGCCTATTTTAATGCTGCTTTTGGTGCATCTCTTTCTCACCCTCTCGACCCAATCGATGCTGCGCAGTCTCAATACAGGGTTGTTTTTGGGGGCCTTTGATGCCTCTGTCTATCCCTGGTATTTTCTCGCGGAATCGATTCTGACCCTGGCCCTCTCGATGATCTATTCGACCTGGGTGGTCGGTAAGATAGACCGCAAAGTTGAAACCATTGGCTTTATTCTGCTGTTTATTTTTATTTTGATCTCTGGGCGCTTATTGCTTTTTCAGGCTGATGCCCGCTGGGTTAAATTTGCCTTGCCGATGTTCTGCGACTCGATGATTGGCATTTTGATGATTCAGACCTGGAGTATCTACGGCGATTGTCTCGACAGCCGCAAAGCCAAACGTCTCTACCCCTTGATTGGCTTTGGTGGCACCTGTGGTGCCATTTCAGGCGGCTGGATGGCCTCTTCGCTGGTCAATACCCTGGGCACCGAAAACCTGCTCTTTGTGGGTGTGGCGGTATTGTCGCTGCTGATGTTGGTTGGCATGGTGATCCAGAACCGCTATATGAACCCCATGATGGCTGCCTCTGGACGGATGCAAGATGAAGACCTCGAGGATGGCTGGGGCCAAAAAGTGCGTGAATTTTTTAACGAAATTTTTGGCAATAAACTCCTGCTGCTGATGATTCTGGTCTTGGTGGGCGTGCGCGTTTCGTCTACGATTGCAGATTTCCATTTGCAGGTGCAGCTCAAAAACAGCTTTCAGCAAAACGAAATCACGGCGTATATTGGCTCTTATTTGGCGATCACCAATTTGTGCATGCTTGTGATTCAGGCCCTGGTCGAAAACCGCCTGATCAATGCCTTTGGCGTGGTCTTTGGCATGGCCACGACCCCAATTGCACTCTCACTTGGCATGGGCAATTTTCTGCTCTCACCTTCGCTGTTTAGCATCACGGTGACCAAGTTTTTGGAGCAGATCACCCGCAACTCGATTTTTAAGAC
>CAZRFI010000066.1:0-12139 GCA_964598905.1 uncultured Candidatus Sericytochromatia bacterium
GGTTCAGGGGGAATCAGGTCCATATTCACCAGCGCCCCCCGCAGCTCCACACTGCGGCTGGGCATCAGGCGGATTTGCAGCTCCAACAATTGTTGCGCTGTTTTTTTGAGCAAAACCGCATCCCCTTCAGGACTCTGCTGGAGGGCTTTGCCTGTTTCTGTAAGCAGTTTTTTGATCTCAGGATCGGCGGTCTGAGGCAGCCCTGCTGCCTGTACTTGTTGCCAGCGGGCCAAAACCAGTTCTTGCAGCGGTTGTAATTCACTCCAATAGGCCAGATTGGGTTCGGCCTCCAAAACAGACGGAGGCAAAGTCGTTTGGGCAAGGGCCAAAGGAGTCAGGGGTGGGGCCAAGAAGAGAGTCAGACTCAAAAAAAACGGCAGGGGTTTTAACATGGGATTCTCCGAATTGCACTTCTTCTGCAGTATACCGGCATGTTTAAGATTTTCGAAAAATTTGCTGCGGGTCTGCATGTTTGGAGCAAGATCAGGGTATATAAAGGTTAAGAAAGCTATGCCAAACTGAAAGGACCAAATTATCATGGCCATTGATGGCAACGTAAGCGGTTTGAACCAGACAACATTTCGGGCCCTGCAGCAGATCAAAGATCCCAAGAATATGACCGAAGCTGAGGCCACTCAATTAAAAACGGCGATTGCAAAAGATGGGATTGATTCAGCAGAAGAAGATCTGATTGCCGAACTGACCCGCACAGACGGGAAAAGCATTACCATCAATGCCGAAAAAGATGCCGGTTTCAGTCCCCAAAGCCTGCAGTTTAATCCGACGGCGACAAAGGCTCAAGGGGTGTTGAATAGCTTAAAGCCGACGGTAACAGAGGCAGATTTGGGCAAACTTTGGGCAAAAGGGGCTCCTGGTGTTAGAGACATTGCAAAATTATTTAAAAACCCAGCAAATACAAATATAATTACAGCATTTGCAATGAAGCGCCTTGCTGTTGATTATGCAGTAAGTAACCCTTTAAACGGTTATGCCCCCATGATCAGATCCATTCGCAATTTTTCAGATGGATTTTCGCAATTGAGTCCAGAAGATAAAGCCAGAGGATCTCAATTCATTTACAATGTAGTCTCTGAATTTGATAGAACCAAAGCCGGTGGGATGATTCCCGATTTGCTTTATGAACGTTTTAAAAATTAAAACCTAGAACTCAAATTCAAAAGGCCCGGTGGAGATCACCGGGCTTTTCACTTTAACCAATTTAAGGAATAAAGCCAGAGCAAAAAGTATTTTTGCTCTGGCTTTTTGCACTGCTGCTGTTTATTGTGTAATCAAACTATTGATCTGCTGAAAGCGCGTCAACATAGACATCACACCTTCTTGCCCAGTAACAGAACTGCCATCAAAAAGGGCTTGAAGAATTTTCTGTTTTTGCACACGGGACAAGACACCATCTTGAACCGCAGGCTCTAAAAATTGACTGGCCTCATCGCGCAAAGCTTGATCTGACATACCCGCAGCAGCAACAGCACCACCGGTTTTAGAGCCCAAATCGCCCCCAACAGCCATAGCTGCCTGTCCGCTAGCTGCCTGAGCTTCAGCAGCCTCCAGAGTTCTTTCAATCCCCTCTTTCATACGGGCTTTGAATTGATCCATGGTTTTTTCGTGGTATTTGGCATTTTCCAAATTCTTCTCACCATACATCTTGGTAATCATATTGTTCATCAGGCGTTTAGCAAATTGCGCCATGACTAATTTGCGGGTCTGGAAATCCAAATTCCGAATATTCTCCAGGAAATCTTTTAACAAACCAGACAGAGCATCCTTACCATTCACAGTGGGTTTGGGAGACAAGATCGCATTGGCCAAATCATCTGCCTTGTCCACCAGAGACTGGGCTTGTGAAGACAATTGGGCTTTCCCTTTATCTGGAGAAATCATCGGATCCCCTGCCAAGGGCTCAGAACCATCTATATAACTTAAATTAAGCCCAGGAAGACCTGCTGCTTGAAGAGCTGGATTCATTTCTTGCAGGTAGGTTTGCATTCCCCGCAAGAAAGTATTGTCCGCATTCGCAGAGATCTGATCTACCTGATTATAGACATTAAGAACACTGTCAAGTTTATCAGGAGGAGTGCGGGCAATAATATCACCACGTTCTCTAAAGTTACTGGCTATTTGACGCGTCAACTTACCAGGATCCCAATCAGAACGATCTGGAGGATTAAAACCTTGTATACCAAGATCGGAAAGGTTTATCGTAGGAGGTTTAATACCAGCAACTCTCATTTGGTCGTCCACAACACGAACATCATGTAAGAGCTGTACAATTCTGTCCATGGGAGATTTTAAGCCCCCCAAAACAGCAGCAGGCAACTGGCCCGGTGCAAGAGGAGGGGCATGAGGATCAACAACAACATCTTCATTTCCCGGAGTGCCTGGATTTGGATGAGTTGAAAAAACAGCAATCATCGCCTGAGGATCGCCCGCAGCCTGTTCGACTTGATTAGCAAGGGTCGACAAACTTGTTTGTAGTTTTTGGGCTGCTTGTACAGGCGTCATTGTCTGTCTATCAGTGTTAAACTCAGCCATTAACTGACGCACTTGAGAGCCAGAGCCAATAGCCCCAATCAACATAGCTTCAACATCATCAGAATAATTATTGTTTGCAATAGCATCTTGGGCCATCGCAATGGCACTCATATTGGTAACTAAACTTTTTAACCCATTGCCCAAAGCCTGTACTTCATGATCCGGATTAGAGGTCAGAGCCGTTAACTCAGCTAAAACGTCATTTAATTTAGGCCCAGCAGGATCATTGGGATTAAGGATAAAGGCATCCAGTTTTGGTGAACTAATTCCTTTGGTACGTAACTGATCTCGAAGCTCAGTCATGCCTGATAGATACTGCTGCTTGGACTCTTCAATCACACCTAACATCTCTGTTTTGGATGTTTTGGCGGTACTCATCAAATTTTCAACAGCCAATCGCGAATTCTCAAGCCCATTCAATTTTTGCAGTTGAGCTTGAGCAGCCGGATCGTTTGCCAATTTTGAGTCTGATAAAGGGGCTTTAACGGCATCAATCGCCGTCTTGATCTTGGCCAACTTTGCCTCATCCAAAGGAGGTTCCAAGTCACTTTTTGAAAGAATAGGTGGGTTACCATTTTGACCTTCTAGAGCCGGCTTTAAGGCAGCCAACGTTTCATCCTTTAATAATAGTTGAGACAAACCCGTTTGAGCCTGTGTAATCGTTGCTCTGCTCTGTTGATCCAATTGACTCAATTTTTCTTGAGCGACATTTTTAACCATAGAAACGTTGTTCATAAATGCCGTATTGACTTTTTGACGCATGTCACGATTTTCATGCGCCAAATCGAGGGGGCCGACTTCTTTGGCAATATTGTTCATCAAAGTGACAGAATCAAATTGAGACATACTGCCAGTTGTGATATTGGTTTTAAAGGTGTTCAAACTGACCAGAGCATCCATCCCCGAAGTGAGTTCTCCACCACCATTGCCCGCATCTGTTTGCTGCTTACCCACTTTGAGTATCGCTTCGAGTTCTTCAACCGATTTCGTTTGGGCCGCAGTAGCCAAATGGCTAACGCGGTTGACCTGAAGCATTAACATTTGTGCGGCTTCTGGGCTTAAATCTTTGTTTTGCAACATATCAATCATTTCTTGGGGGAAAGTGTAACTCCCTTCTTGATCTTTGCCAAAGACCTGAGTGAGACCTTTAAATGAAGGCGCTGATTCCAATTTCTGCATCAGTTGAGGGGTGTTTCTCAAGTCATTTAAAACTTCAACGGTGGCCTGATGCATCAACCGATCAGACAGATTCAAACCTGCTGGTTTGTTCTCTGTCGAAAGTGCCTTCATGACGGAATCCAGTTTGGCCTGCTCAACCGGATCCTGATGCGGGAATTTTCCCGTATTGATAGCCGTCAGAGAATTATTAATGACTTTTAATTGATCCTGCAGTTTGGCTTTGACTGGGGCAGATAAATCAGGATTGGCAATCATCTGCTCCAATTCTTTTTTGGCCAAACTGAACTCTGCTTTCATGGCTTGACCTGTCTGCATTTGGGTTTGCAAAGCCGTCTGAGCTTCATTTAAGAGCGATGAATTATTCCAATGCGCCTGATTGATCGCCTCAAGGCCTGTCTCCGCAACTTGAACTCTGTCCAATTGTTGTTTGAGTTCAGGTTGCTCTTGCGAAATACGCTGAATAAATTGAGACATGCCAGACATTTCAGGTGATTGTAAAGCGGCCACCAAGGCCTTTCTTCTGTCTTCAGGCATACTTGCCAGCTCTTCAGAGAGGGCTTCAGCCCGTGAAGAACCGCCCGGAATAGATAACCAAAGAGGAGGAGGGGGAGTAGTTGGGGTCAAAGCAAATGTATAATTGGGCTGATTGAGCTGCAAAGGTGAACTCATTGTCGTCTGACCCAGACCACCAGATTGAAGCCCCAGGTCAAAGGAACTTGTGCCCATGGCTCCATTCAAGCTCAATTCTCGATCTACCGGAGCCAATGAGGTCGGGTCAAGAGTTGCTGCACTTAAGTTTAAAGGCGGTGGAGGAGAAAAGAAGAGAGAAGATCCCAAGCCAAAACCAGTGAAAAAAGACCCCCCCAAAGCCAATGAACCAAACCCAAATGAGCTGAACATATCTGCAGTGAAAATAGCGTTAACTTTATCCGTATCTCCGCTTTCCAAGGCAGCTTTGAGTTCTTTTTCAGAGGCTGTCAGCACAGGCTTATTTGCTAAGTGGGTTAAGATCGCCGAATATTCACTCGCTTTTGGCAAAAGCCGAACCAACTCGGGATTATTGATCAAAAGATCCAATTTCTTTTTGTCATCGTCAGATGTTACTTTATCTTTTGCAGCCAATAAAGCGGCTTTGGTTGCATCCACTTCAGGCGCAGAACCTTTGCTGATATTCGACTTAATATAAACTTCGTCCAAAGCAGAAGAAATTTGATTTAAAAGGGTGATTTGCTCTTGTGGATTTTTGCTGGCTTTGAGACTTGTTAATTTTGCTTCTAAAGCAGTAATATCAGCCGCTTGACCTTCATATTGACCAGGATTGGCTTTTAAGTAGGCGATAATCGAGTCTCCCTGTTTGGTAAACGAGGCAACAGCATCCGTTGCGCCTTGCTGTTGAGCCTGAAGTTTTAGAGCTAAATCTTCACCCGTTTCCACATTGCCCAGGGCACTTGTTTGCCCCGTCATGGCAGCAACCTGATGGGTCAAATTTTCTTCTTTTTGAGAAGTATCCAGGAGAGCTTCTTTAAATTGGACGTATGCTTGTTCTTGAGCCGCAGGCACCCCTTTTTCAAAGACATACATATTGGAATACAAATCAGAAGTCAGGTTGGCATAAGTGCTCTGATTGGGACTCGCTAAATAATCATCTGCCGACTTAACCAATCCAGACCGATAAGCATTCAATTGGGCATCACTCAGGGGTGAGGGTGTGCCTTTTAAATAACCAGACAAAACCTCTTTGGGCGATTGACCATTTTCAAATTTGATACTGCCATTGGTGAGTTTATCAATACCTTCAGACACTTTCTTGCTTAATGTCTGATTCGTGTCTTTTTGGGTTTCAATTTGATCTTTCAATCCAGTAATTTGATCTTGAATCCCTTTTCTTTGGGTGGCATCTGTAACACCTCCCAGTTGAGCTTCTAAATCTTTAACTTGTGTTTCCAAATCCCCAATTTTGGTATTTCCCGCCGCAAGTCTAGATTTATCGTCGAGAATGCCCTGCAAAGAACCTGTTAAGTTTTTGCGATCAGACTCAGAAATTAAGCCTTTCTGTTGGAGTTCGCCCAACAAATTGGGATTAAACCTCAACATCTCCAAGAGCGCTTTTCCAGAATCGTTATCAGCCAAGCGCTGTATACTCGACAGCAATTGCTGATTGCTAACGGCTTGGGGATTGTTCAACAAATTGCGTAACGCCAGGGTCTGAGTTTGAAGCCCTTTAACAGACTGATTATATGCGGTTTGATTGGATGCCAATTCCTGCTGTTCTTCAGTGGATAAACTGGAGGGAATCTTGCTGGCAGGAGCAGAGGCTGTGGGGGCCGTTGTCGGCACATACGTTTCCTGCGGAGTGTAAGGATTGGGAGTGGAGATAGAAGAAACAGGGACTGTTGGGCTGGGAGGCGAAGATGGAGGAGAAACAGGAGGCGCTGCTTCGCCTGTATTAGTTGTGGTAGACGTGGGCACGTTTGGGGCACTGGGCTCATCGGATGCAGGAGTCGGAGAAGCGCCTCCTGAACTGTCTTCTAAATCCCGCAAACGAATTACCCGATTCGTGTCGCCCAGCCAACCATCCATGGTGACAGACATGCCATCAAAATTGACTTCATTCGGTTTCATATCATTCTGAAAAGACTGAAGACGCTGGAGATTAGATCTTAAAATCTCTTTATCTGTACCGACATTGACGCCTAAGATGGTGCTTAAATTAGTGAAATTTTCAATCAGTTCTTTTTTTGAGGCTTCATCTTGCGGATCAACAGTCGCTGTCTCTAAGTGTTTTTTGAGCTCTTCTAGTTTGCTTTTATCTGCACCTGTGACTTCAGAATCTTGTAAAATCTCTTTGACAAGCCGCCGGGATGTGTCATCACCCAATCTTTGTGCAAACTGCCTGGAAATATTTAAATCACCCATGGAGCGGTTCCTTTGCTTTTTGAAATGTTGCTGTCTGTGTTATACCCCTGCATCCTGATTTTAAAACAGACCCGCTGAAGGAGAGGGGGACGTTTAAAATAAAATCTGTTTACCAATAAGATCTCTGTTATAAATCCTTGCACCTAGGGTATATAGGGTAAAAAATGTTTAATACAAATATAACCAGTGGTGCTCCAATAAGGTACTAAAATCAAATTTTGTTTGATGTTTTTAAGATCAAAAGGTTAAGGCGGGTTTCATGACAGAAATTCAATCTGGCAACAGCTTTTCAGTTTCTTCACGTTTTATGCAAGAAATGCATAAAGCAGCCTCAGACAATAGCGTTGACGCCAAAGAGATTGCGCAATTGGTAAAGATTGCATCTGAAGATGCTGCTGGCTTGACTGATGATGAAAAAAACATCCTGACAAGTGTATTTACCAAAAAGCTTGACACATCTGGCTTAACCCCCGAAGAAAAAACTCTTTTTGACAAACTCAGAGGAAGCAATACAAGCCAAGAAGTAGCAGATCAAAACATTCAAGCCTTAAAAAGTATAATTAATCACGAGAATGACCCAAACAGCTTAAATTTTTCAAAATTAAATCTGGTAAGTGAATCCAAAGATCTCTTGTCAAAGGCCTCATTCGGATTATTTGGAGGAACCAACAAGACAGCCCATGGAATTACCCTCTATGATGGCAACCTGCCCCGTACCGAAAATCCCACGCAAACAACGAATATGACTGATCGTCGGGAGATTGATCGCAATAATTTGATTTCGATGTTGGGACCTTTGGATCAAGAATTAAAAACAGGCTTGGCCCCAGACTCGGATGTGCGTAAACGTTTGGGTGAAAGTTTGGGTTTAGATCCAAACAGTGAAGAGGTCACCACAAAGATCAAGGGATTATCAGATAAAATTACTGCCTTTAAAAGAGACCCTTCAAAGGCAGATTGGACTGCGTCATCAGATCTTACCGCTCTGATGAACAGCTATGCACAAAATCCCCCAACAGATAATCCCCGTATCAATTCTGCTTATATGAGTTCACTTTTGGGTACTTTCTGGAATGCATGGGACGCCACTTCATTGGAAAACGAGCAAAAGGTGAACCAGGGAGAAGGAAATATTCAAGTTCCCGCTTCCCTTGAGGAAATCAATAAGTCCCTTGACTCGGTCAATAATTTGGCCAAGACCGATACAGAAGCAGCCTTGGAAAAAGCCAATACCTTGCTGGCACAATTGGACCAGCTCAAAGAGACAAATCCTGCACTCTATGAAAAGGTCTTACGTGGCAAAGATGAAAGTGCCGTAAACCTGCTTCGTGATCAGGTGAGTGCCCTGCAAAAACATCTTCAAGAGGGAGGGGCCATGGGCCAAGCCCAAATGGCTCAGCTCAACAATATTTATGCCAATGTACATCAGTTACAAAAAACCATTGACATAGATCTGCCCAGTTCAGACGTTTCAGAATTGGAAGCCCAAGCTTCAACCTCGGCTCTCCCGACAGGTTCACAAGAACAATTGGACGCACTTAAAACAGCCATGGGAGATGCAAAAAGTGCCCTTGCAAATGCCACTTCCGCAGCCCAAGAGTCCACAGCTTCGCGTAGCAATATGATCAACGATCTGCAACAGGCTGAATCTACTTTGGCAAATCTCTTAACCCAGCACGGAATTTCGGATACGGGGCGGGCCCAATTACAAGACCAATTGGATGCCACCCGTGCTGCATTGAGCCAACTTAAAAACAATCAAGATGTCAAGTTTGAAAAGCCTGAACAGCAAGAGGCCTTCAGCAAGGTTTTACAAAACTTGCAAAAGATGAAACCTGCACCTGCGGTGTCGTCCAACCCTGTTGGAACGGGGGGTTCTCTCACCAATTTATCTGCATTAGATCCGGCAACAGTCCCCCTCCTCGGACAGCCCCCTGCTGCAACCGCGTTTCCCGATTTTAATCTCGGGCTACCGCCAATCAACGGGCCTGCACCATACAGCCCCTCATTCACCGATAGCTCTGCTTGGGCTTTGCCAGATCCCACACTCTCCTGGAACGCCTTTTCAGGAAGTTCACTGTGGGACAACAGCAGTCTGCTGTATTCCCCCTCTTTCAATTCGGGTGGTTATTCATGTGGGCTGGGCAATTACAATTTGGGCACCCCACTTCTCTCTTTGCCAAGTATGAATCCTTCGCCAAGCCCAGACACGGCTACGGCTCCCCGTCCTTCCATGTCCAACGTCTTTTTGGAAGGGGCGGGAGTGGATCCTGCCAATGTCAAACCCCTGTCCCCAGAACAAGAACAGCGTCAAGCCGAGGCGCTTAAAACCATTGCCGCCATTAATGCCAATGGATCGCCAGAAGCCAAAGAGGCGGCAAAACTTCTCGAAAAATTGGTGAATAATCCAAGCAATGCCCCCATTCAATTGGACAATGGGCAAACCCTGACACCTCCTCCGGGCTCATTTGAGTCCAGTTTGGCGGTATTGGAGTCTTATCAAGAACTAACAAACAAAGGGATTGCTCCCCAAGATGCCGAAGCAGTGTTTGTGCTCGCCGCTCGTTTGGTACAAAAAGGGGAATCTCCTGAAAATATCAAAACGCAAGTTCAGCAAATTGCCAGCAGTGGAAGCAAAGAACAAATCACTGCAGCTTTGCAAGATTTTCGCGTTCGACATTTTGTGGGAGATCAACAAACAGTTGCAAGGATTGCGGATCGTCTGGATAATTCTGAACTCGCGAAAAGTCTTGCCACAAATGTCCTTGGGGCTGATTTTATCGGCCAAGTGCAAAAACTGGAAGGCGGTGCAAATGTTAAAACGGTGGAAGAAGCCGTTCAATTTTTACAAACAACCGGCAAAGATACCTCTCCGAGTTACATTGTGCAGGTCATGCAAAGCCCCAATTTTAATACCCACTATACCAAGGTTCTCGATACAGCCAAGACAGACTTACAATCTTTAAACTCACAAGCCACAGCTTTGATAAATGAGATCAATAGCAAGAACATGGTGAAAACAGGTCAAGTAAAAACCATTGATGAAGCCATTATTGCCTTGGGCAGGTCATCAGCACCTGGGGCCAGTGAAATGCTATTAAAACTGCAGGAACTAAAAACAAAACAGACGCAACTGGCTCCTCAAATTGCCGGTATTGAGCAACTCAAAGCAGTAAATACAAATTACCAAACCGTGAAATCTGAGTTGACTAAAGCCATTGCTGAGCTGGAGAAACTCCCGCAAAATGACCCAAGACGCGCTGAAGTCGCCATGCTCAAGACAGTGCTGACAGAATTAGAAACAACAGGCCAATTGTCTCCTACATCTGCTGCTGATTTTGCCGATTTTAAATTTAAACGCCGGATGAATACTGCAGAAGCAGTCTTAAATGCTGATCCCCAGCAGACAGAAGAAGGAGGGAACAAAGTTCGGCGAATTTTTGGGCTTCTAAGAACAGGCACTCCCGCCCAAAAAGATGCAGCAGTTACCGAGCTGATTCAGGGATTTACAAGTGGAACTATTCGAGCGCCACACAATTTAGCAAAACAAAATGAACTCTTATCAGCGCTGGAGTTGCCCACCAGCGAAACCCAATTGTCGTTTGAAGCGTTAATGGAGCGCTTGGGAAGATTTCAACCTTCCCAGGTCATTTCATCAGATATAGATGCTTCACTGACAATGGCAGATGCCATGGATATTGCCCGCTCCCAGTTAACGGGTAAACCACCAGCCGCAGAAATTCCCATCTTGGCCCAGGGCAGACGGCAAGAGAGCATGACTTACCTCTCTGATCCCGATCGATTGACAAATCCGACCAATCCCACGGCAGTTGCATTGAGCAGATATGATGAAGCTACAGAGGTTGTGCGAAACCACAATTACAGCCTGCCACCTGAACAGCGTGCCGCAGCTTGGCAAAATACCTTGACTGATTATCAAGCCAGCGATGCCATCATCGATCACATGGATCAAAATATTGCCAAAAGTTTGCAGGGACTCTCTCAAGCCAATGATAAATACATGGTGGCAAATGGCTACCCTCCACTCAGCTCAAATGATGGTATTAAATCTGTGTCCCCTGGAGCAAAACTGAGCCCAAAAGCCCAAGAATTGGTGGATAAAGCAGACGCACTTGCAAATGCATTGCTGTCTCCAATCCCCAAAGGTAATGGTAAAGAGTATTTGAGCGATTTGTTAGGCAAATTTCTCACAATTATCCGCGATCTCGATTTTAAAACCCGGCAATTGGTCTTAAAACAACTTGCACAAAAAATGGTCAACAATGCCATTACTCAATTTTACAAAGACAAATTAGATGAGAATAATAAACATCATCAAGAAGCGTTACAGCGACTTCAAGTCAACCTCAAAGCCCAAATTACGCAAATGCTTGAAACCAGCCTGGCTAACAATTCAAACTCAACCCAAGGTGTGGCATCCATGAGTGGTCAAGTTACAGGCTCAGCTTTAGCAACGGCTTTCGATCAGGTCGATGCCCAAAGTCCAATAAATCAAATGTTTGAAATTACCGACAAAATGACACCGCCTCTTTCGAATGCTCAGAAACAAAGTATTTTAAGTCAATTAGCTCTGGTAATGGCCGCAGCTGGAACCCCCGATATCAATGACGATAGAATGGCGTTGCAAAACCTGAATAGCGATTTGTCAACCCAGCGCTTTAATCGATAAAGTCCCTTTCAGACACAAAAACACCGGGTATTTAAACCCGGTGACAAGTGTTAATAAAGAGGAGGGAGGCCCCACCCAAAGGTGGGGCAAATCAAACTATTTTTTCTGGTAGGCCTGGAGAATCTCGCCTGAACGGTCGGCGATATTGGCGGCGCGGCCACGGATGCCGTCGATATTTTTATCGGCCACTTGGGCACGGTCAATATCACGGGCAGAGCGGGCTTCAAACAGCGAGTTATACAAATTCTGGTTTTCAGCCATGGCTGCGGTTTTGTCGGCCTGGGGGTTGTAGCTTTCGACCTTGTCAGCCAAGGTGCGCAGACCCGAAGCCTGATCTTTGAAGCCCTGGTCTTTGCTGTGGCCAATCAGAGCGCCAATGCCTGCGGCGGCAGCGGCCCCAATGCCTGCACCAATCGCGGCGTTTTTGACATTTTTGCCACCGGCAAAGAAACCAATGGCACCACCGGCAACAGCACCGATGCCGGCACCAGTCAAAGCAAAGGGAGTCGTACGGCCTGTGGCCTGGGCATCAGTGGCATCAGCCTCTTTGCGCAGTTTCGAACCCACAGCGTTAGCAGATTCGGGGCTGTTTTCAATCGCGGTAATATTGCTGAAAGCGCGGCTGATCGCAGCATCGGTACCCCGGATATTTTGCTGCAGGTCAGGCAGATCGTTGGTCTGTTGTTCAATTGCTTTGAGGCTGTTGTTCATGGTGGCATAAGCAGCTTGCAGATTGGTATTGATCATTTCCTGCTCATGGATATGGGGCTGGAGGCGATCATAATAGGGGTCCTGGGGAATCAC